>CAIWKC010000401.1 GCA_903913145.1 uncultured Gallionellaceae bacterium
AAATTGCGCCAAACAGGTCATTCGTGACACAATCTTGCGCCTGCGGAAATGCCGCCCGATAACTAACTTAATAAATATAGCCAAGCACCATGACCACTGAATCTATCACTCCACCCCAAGACGAAAACCAGATTATCACCGAGCGCCGCGCGAAATTGCAGGAACTGCGCAAAAACGGTATCGCCTTCCCCAACGATTTTGAGCGCAAGAATCTTGCGGCCGAATTACACGCTTCTTACGGCGACCAGACGAAGGAACAATTGGAAGAAGTAAAAATCCAAGTCGCGGTGGCGGGGCGCATGATGTTGAAGCGGGTGATGGGAAAGGCCAGTTTTGCCACAATTCAAGATATGAGTGGACGTATCCAGCTTTTCATCAGCAATGGCGATACAGGCGAGGAAACGCATACTGCATTTAAGCATTATGATCTCGGTGATATTCTCGGTGCGACCGGAGAGTTATTCAAGACAAAAACGGGTGAGCTTTCTGTGCGCGTCACTGGTTTGCGTTTGCTGACAAAAGCTTTACGTCCATTGCCTGAAAAGTTTCATGGCCTGACTGATCAAGAACAAAAATATCGCCAACGTTATGTTGATCTCATCACCAACGAAGAGACGCGCCGTGTATTTATGATTCGCAGCAAAACGATCCAGGTTATTCGTGAGTTTTTTGCGCGGCATGATTATCTGGAAGTTGAAACGCCGATGCTGCATCCTATCCCCGGTGGTGCTTCGGCTAAGCCTTTCATCACTCACCACAATGCGCTGGATATGCAAATGTATCTGCGTATTGCGCCCGAGTTGTATTTGAAGCGGTTGGTGGTGGGCGGTTTCGAGAAGGTGTTTGAGATCAACCGCAATTTCCGTAATGAGGGATTATCGACGCGTCACAATCCGGAATTCACCATGATTGAATTCTACGAAGCCTATCGCGATTACAAACATCTGATGGACTTCACCGAGAAATTATTTGTCGAGGTAGCGCGCAAGGTATTGGGCACGACCGTGCTGTCATATCAAGGTCGTGAACTGGATTTAGGTAAGCCGTTTCACCGTTTGACCATGACGCAGGCGATACAAAAATATCATCCACAATTCACCGACGCGCAATTGAATGACCGCGATTTTGTTATCAATGAATTGCAGGATTTAAAAGCCAAATATAAAACCAGTGATGCACTCGGCAGCTTACAGCTATATTTGTTTGAGGAACTTGCGGAGGCTCAATTGTTCGAACCAACTTTTATTGTCGATTATCCGGCCGAAGCGTCTCCTCTGGCACGCCGCAGCGATGCAAATCCTGCAATCACGGAGCGTTTCGAATTGTTCATCGTGGGACGCGAGATTGCCAATGGTTTCTCGGAATTGAATGATCCGGAAGATCAAGAAGCTCGTTTCGATGAACAAGTTGCGGCTAAAGATGCCGGGGACGAAGAAGCTATGTTCAAGGATAGCGATTACGTTCGTGCGCTTGAATATGGTTTACCTCCGACGGCCGGAGAAGGCATCGGGATTGACCGTCTGGTGATGCTGCTGACTGATAGTGCCAGTATTCGGGATGTCATTCTCTTTCCACAGATGCGCCCCGAAGCTTGAGTAGCAAATCAAACTATAAAAATACTTAGCCACGGAAAACACAGAGATTCCCGAGAAAAACAATTGGAGATAACCCAAGCCTCTGGTTATCTATAAAATACTTGTTCCGAAAAAGGCCGTTGGCTTCCGCTTACTCTGTGTGCTCGGTGATCTCTGTGGCTTGAATTTAAGTATTTAGCTTTAAACAGCTAACTCACTATCTTGCTCTCAGCCAGTTATAATGCGCGCCCGGATTTACTGCAGCGCCGTTATGCGACCCTCCCATTCTGATTCTCAAGACTTTTCATCCTCTTCGCGGACCGACTGGCGAACGATGAAGACGATGCTGCCCTATTTGTTGGAGTTTAAGGGGCGCGTGACCATTGTTGTGATTCTGTTGGTGCTGGCAAAGTTGACCAGTGTCGCGATTCCGTTGGCACTGAAAGAAATTGTCGATGCGATGGATAAACCCAAGGCGATATTGGCGGTGCCGGTATTGCTCGTGATCGGTTACGGTTTGCTGCGATTGTTCAGTACTCTTTTTGGTGAAATTCGCGATGCGGTTTTCGCCAAGGTAACGCAGCGTTCGATTCGCCGAGTGGCGATCAAGGTATTCGCCCATTTGCATAACTTGAGTTTGCGTTTTCACCTTGAACGTCAGACCGGTGGTGTGTCGCGTGACATTGAACGCGGTACGCGAGGGATCAGTTTTTTGCTGACTTTTCTGCTCTTTAATATTCTGCCGACACTGCTGGAAATCGGGCTGGTTGCAGCCATTCTATTTGTTAAATATAGCCCGTGGTTTGCGATCATCACGTTTGTTACGCTAGTTATTTACATCGCATTCACTTTGTTTATTACCGAGTGGAGAATGGTTTATCGCCGCACGATGAACGACATGGATTCGAAGGCGAATACTCGTGCTATCGACAGTTTGTTGAATTACGAGACAGTCAAGTATTTTGGCAACGAGAAGTATGAAGTAGAGCGTTACGATGAGCAGATGAGTAAATGGGAAGTCTCAGCGGTGCAAAACCAGACTTCGTTGGCTGCGCTCAATGCAGGACAAAGCGCAATTATTGCAGTGGGTGTGACCTTGCTGATGTTGTTGGCGGCAGACCAGGTCGCAAAGGGCAAAATGACCGTGGGCGATCTTGTACTGGTCAATGTGTTCATGTTGCAGCTGTACATGCCATTGCATTTTTTGGGTTTTGTTTACCGCGAAATTAAAAATGCGCTGGCAGATATGGAGCGTATGTTCAAGTTGCTAAATGAAAATCGCGAGATTGAGGATTCATCAAATGCACTGCCACTCGATCTGAATCGTGGCCGGGTCGAATTCAAAAATGTATCGTTTCACTATGACCCTGAGCGGCAAATATTGTCCGAAGTCAGTTTTGAAATTCCAGCGGGCAATACTGTTGCAGTAGTTGGCGCGAGCGGAGCAGGTAAGTCCACACTTTCACGTCTTTTGTTCAGATTTTATGACGTGGGCTCAGGTAGTATTAGTATCGACGGTCAGGATATTCGCATGGTGACACAAGCGAGTCTGCGCGCCAGCATCGGCATCGTGCCACAGGATACCGTGCTATTCAACGACAGTATCTATTACAACATTGCTTACGGACGCCCCGAGGCCAGTCGCGAAGAAGTGTTGCAGGCGGCACAGTCAGCACATATCCATTCGTTTATCGAGTCGTTACCCCATGGATACGACACGATGGTAGGAGAGCGCGGCTTGAAACTCTCGGGTGGCGAAAAACAACGGGTTGCGATTGCCCGTGCGATTCTAAAACGCCCGGCGATTTTGATATTTGATGAGGCTACATCTGCCTTGGATTCAAAATCGGAAAAGGCGATTCAGGATGAATTGCGCAATGTTGCACGCAATCGCACAACACTTGTTATTGCGCATCGGCTATCCACAATTGTGGATGCACATCAAATACTGGTCATGGATAAAGGCCGCATTATTGAGCGGGGTTCTCATCGTGAATTATTGGGACAGCAGGGCGTATATGCACAAATGTGGGCTTTACAGCAACAAGAAAAAGAACATTAATACACCTTGTTTTCACCTTGATTAATTTGAGTTTTAAGGTATGCTTCGCGTCGTTAACAAACTCCCCTGAGGAGCTATGAAGAATTTTATTGCCATTTTACTGTGTTCAAGTCTGAGTCTGTCAGCGTTTGCTGAGGAGGCGGACGTATTCGCACAACCGAAGATAGAGTCTGAGCAGAAGCACGATTTCTTTTTTGTTCCTGCAATCGAAGCATTCTTTTCCCCGTCTGTTGAGGTCGATACAACCCCTCACGACACCACCGTTATTGCAACACCTAAACAACAAGACGATGAACTTGCGAATGCGGTTTTTCAGCTGACTTCTGTACCCAAGTTGCAGTCGGCCATCGCCTTGATTTATGACGAGCAGTCGCATCGTCCTCTGTATACGAAAAATGCGGAAAATATCGCACCTATTGCGTCAATTACCAAGCTGATGACAGCAATGGTGATTTTGGATGCAAAGTTACCTATGGATGAGCAAATCACAATTTGCAATGATGATGCGGATCATCGCAAAGGTACTCATTCGCGTATGCGTTCAGGCCTGACGCTGTCACGGGGAGAGTTGCTTAAACTGGCGTTAATGGCTTCGGAAAACAGAGCCGCAGCAGCGTTGGCACGTACTTACCCCGGCGGCATGGACGCAGCGGTAGCCAGGATGAACGCCAAGGCTCAAGAGCTTGGTATGCGTTCTACCCGTTTCTTTGATCCAACAGGGTTGAATAGTAATAATGTATCCACTGCACAAGATTTGGTGCTGATGGTTAGAGCGGCACAATACTACGAGCCGATTCACCAATTTACTACGTCTTCTTCACATATAGTTCAACTTGCAAAGCATCGCCCGATACGCTTTGGCAATACCAATCCATTGGTAAAAAATGCCTCGTGGGATATTGGCGTTAGCAAAACAGGTTATATTAGTGAAGCAGGCCGTTGTCTTGTAATGAAAGCAACCATTTCAAAACGTCCGGTCATTATCGTACTGCTTGATTCGTGGGGTAAGCGCACCAGAGTAGGAGATGCCAACCGAATCAAGAAATGGATGGAAAGTTCATCTGGCCGGAGTTTGCGAAGTGGACGAGGTTGATTTTATTAGAAATTAATAATAAAAAAAGGGACGAATTAGTCCCTTTTTTATTTCGAACGAATTTTTCATTTAACGCAGAAATTCCATTAATGACGGAATTTTAGCCTAATTGAAAATTGTCGGTTTAACTGAAAAACTGGTCTGGTCTTCATTTAAAAGTATGTCCTGTTGTGTCAGGGGGGAATTTCAATGTTACTCGACACAGACTCACATATAGTCTATGCTTTGCACGCGTTTTAAATTCTTTAATGTTACCTTAAGGTTCATATAGTTCTATGGGATTGCTAATAAGTAGCTTCAATTTAATTAAGCAAGTGGGGAACAAAATTCTGCACCTTAAGGCTCCAGAGTTTCGATGCAATACCGTTGCTTGAGAAAGTAATTGAATTTGTAGAATGCCAATATGAATACATCTGATGCTTGGGATGATACCCCGGGTTCGCAAAGGAAAGACACACGCTACCAAGCTCGCTGGAAAGTGATGCTCGTTTTCGACAGCTCGGCTAAAAAACCAAATTTCCAAACCTTAATTCACGACCTGTCTTTGAATGGGTTATCTGTTCAGTCTCATTTCGAGTTAAGTGTAGATACTGAACTGACATTGTTACTTGCTCTGCCACCGAGAGAAGTTATCCCGCGAAAGATAATCAAGCTAAAGGCAAAGGTTACTTCATCAATTCCATTCCGGGGTGGCTTCCGTCTTGGAATGAGCTTCTGTCCGGAAGCCGAATTAGAAAAGTTGCGCCTATGCTTTGGAATGTACGTTGTTTCGGATGTCAGCCTGTATTCTGATCCAGAGGCAGAAGAATTTCCAAAATTGAATTTTTGATTCAACTAATAAAATACTGAATACATATCTGATCGAAGAGTACCTACTGCTAACGAATGCAGTTTCTAATTTAACCTAAATGCCGAAGTTCGAGCCATAGAGATTAAAGAGAGAACCGTGTTTAGCGTCGATTTTAAGTTTTTTCCAACGGGTGCGTCATTTTTGAGCCAGCACTGATTTTTTCACGGTCCTATCTGTGGCTAACTGTTTTTACCAGGGATAAAAAGTTATTTTCCAATGCGATTGGTTAATGAAGCCTCAAACTGTTCAATTGAAACGGGCTTCCCAAACAGATAACCCTGAAAATGGTTGCAGCCCAAAGACAACAATATTGTTTGTTGATCCTGCGTCTCAACTCCTTCGGCGATAACCGCCACGCCCATGCTTTGGGACATAGCGATGATGCTTTGAACTATCGCCTTGTCACTCCCGTCACTTGCAATTTCACGCACGAAAGACTGGTCGATTTTAATCTGATCCAAAGGCAATCTCTTGAGATATTGTAATGAAGAATACCCAGTGCCAAAATCATCCAGAGAAAACTTGATGCCGAGCTCAATCAACACATTCATGGTTTTTATAACGTCTTCAATGTCTTCAACCAGCATACCTTCAGTTAACTCAAGCTTTAAATGGGACGGGTCTATCTTATGGTATTTCACGCAGCCTGAAACGTGTTGAATAAAGTCAGCTTGGCGAAATTGTTTGGCGCTTACATTTACGGCAAGATCAAAGTTGCAAGTGCGGGGAACTTGTTGCCATAACTTTAACTGGGCACACGCAGTGTCAATAACCCATTTACCTATAGAAATTATCAATCCGGTTTCCTCTGCCAAAGGAATGAATTGTGCCGGACTTACTAATCCCTTCTCGGGATGAAACCAACGGATTAAAGCCTCTGCGCCAAAAATGGTTAGAGCATTGTCGACTTGGGGTTGGAAATATAATTGAAATTGCCCGAGATCAAGAGCCGCGTGCAGGTCCTTTTCCAGCGTAGTACGAGCGATAATTGAGTCTTGCATTTGCGTGTCGAAGAAACGCAACGTATTTCGTCCTGCTACCTTGGCCTGATACATGGCGATGTCGGCCTGCTTGAAAAGTTCATCCAGGGCGTCAAAGTGATTGCCGAACAAGGTGGCGCCGATGCTGGGTGTGCAGCGATAGACATGTTCTCCCAACTTATAACTTGTGCGCAGTGAAGCGAGAATCTTTTCACCGACAGACTCTATCTGGGCCGCGGCTTCAATGGGAAACTTGCTCAAGTCTTCCAGCATGACTACAAATTCGTCACCTCCAAGCCGTGCAACCGTATCCTGATCGCGCACGCAAGCCAGTAATCTCTGTGCGACCTGTTGTAACAACAAGTCACCTTTATCATGACCCAATGTGTCGTTGAGATTTTTAAAATTGTCCAAATCAATAAAGAGGATTGCGCCTTCCTGACCGCTTCTTGCACTTGCGGACAATGCTTTCCTCAGTCGATCTATAAGCAGACGCCGATTGGGCAGTTGAGTAAGATGGTCGAACAAAGCCAGATGTTCAATTCGGTTTTCGTCAGCTTTGCGTTGGGTTAGGTCGGCTAGTGTGGCCACATAATTTGTGGTGATGCCTGCCTTGTCTTTTACGGCAGTAATGGACAAATATTCCGGAAAGATTTCGCCGTTTTTACGTCGATCCCAAATTTCTCCACCCCAAAAACCGGTACTTTTGATTTTCTCCCACATAACAGCATAGAAGTTTGCATCTTGACGTCCCGAGCTTAATATTTTGGGATTTTTGCCAATTACTTCATCTGGTGTGTAGCCCGTAATGGCCACGAAGGCCTGATTTACCCGAAGGATCAGGCTGTGGGCATCGGTAATGATCATGCCCTCTTGCGACTCAAAAGCAGTTGCTGCAATTTGTAATTGTTGCTCAGCAAATTTACGTTCTGAAATATCTCGTGAAGAATTGAACAATACAGGTTTGCCTTCTAACTTAAGCGGGTAAGAGCTGACCTCGACATCAAAAATTGTTCCATCTTTTCGACGATGGCGGGTTTCAAACTGGTTGCGATGTCCTTGTATAAATTGAAGCCTGATGTCTGTCATCAATTTATCGTAGGACATATTGGCATCCCACTGGGAAACATTCATCCCAATCATTTCTGCGCGTGTGTATCCCAACATAGAGCAGAATGAATCGCTTACTTCGATGTTATTGCCGTCGTAATCTAAAATATGAATTCCGTCACTGGCATTGCGCAACAAGACAATATTTTTTTCGACTTGCGCATTCAGCGCTGTAAGAGAGGCTTCAAGGTCAGACCTTGAGCGCAGTGCTTGTATCCCGAAAGAAAGGTCATTTGCCAACACTTCCAGCAACTCCACTTCATCCTTGGCAAAGGCGAAGGGATCAGTCGAATATATAGAAAGCGAACCCAATATTTGCTTATTGACGAACAAAGGCAGAGCTATGCATGAGTGATACTCGCTCTTAATGGCGAATTCATGCCATGGGGCTGTTTTTGGATTGTTTTGGAAATCCTGAATGATGGTCGTGACACCTAATCTAATAGCCGTCCCAACCGGCCCCTGCCCGTGGACTGTGTCATCCCACGATATATTAGCGTTGTTCAAATATCCGTCTTCATAACCCGTTTGTGCAATCGGATATACTCGCTTGCTTTTATCTTTTGCAGCGAAACCCACCCAGGCCATTCTATAAGCGCCGACTTCAACGGCAAGCTGGCAAATTTCATTGAGCAGCATTTGTTCTTTATCGGCATGCACAAGCGCGGATTCACATTTGCTCAGAAGTTTGAACGCACGGGAGAGTTTTTTTTCGTTTATTTCGGCAGCTATGCGTTCAGTAATGTCGCGGACTATTCCTATTCTGGAAGGAATTCCTCCATAATTGATTGATATGGAATTAATGGAGACGTTGATTAAAGTACCATCTTTTTTTCGATGACGTAATTCACCGGAAATTTTACCGTTGTTCATGCTTGAAATGACCCGTTCAAGTTCGGGTAACTCCTCGATGGGACGTATATCACGCAGAGTCATCTTGCTAAACTCGTCATGTGTATATCCATAGTGTTCAATTGCACGGTCGTTTACAGCTAGGAATTGCAGGGTGTTTGCATCAATTACCCAGATGGGCAACGGACTGTTATTAAATAGCAACTGATAGCGTTCTACGCTGGAGCGTAACTCTTCTTCTCGTTCAGAGGCTTCGAATTGCAGTTGAATATTGCCGATAACATTTTTATGGATATTCCGCACAGAAATGAGCATGAAAAAGAGATATATCAACACAGTAAAGCCCATGGCAATGGATACATTATCACCAACTGCGAACAATCGAATTGAGAGAGGAATAATTGTTGAAGCCGAATATAAAACCGAACTAGTTAAATCTGCCGAGTGGGAAACGATGCCACCTGCGGTCAGTCCTGCCAGCATGAATATTAAAAACATCTGATGCTGTGGATCATTTGGCGGGAATAATAAAACCCCGGCAGATCCCCACGTCAAACCGGCTGCTAGAACACCAATCCGGAACCAGAACAAGCGCAAAGGTTGGCCGGTATTTGATTCTACCGAGTGCCACTTGTAATGGTGAACCAGAAAAGCACGGACTATCGCGACAAGCAGAACAAGTGCCAACCAGAAAATAATTACTGTGGAAGCGATCAGCCCCCGCTGCACATAAGCGAGAACCGTTGCAAGTAACGTGCTCGCGATTAATGAAACATTGCTCGCAGCAAGCAATTGCTTAAGTTGGTTAGTTAAAATGACCTTTTTACTCATGTTGCTATGAATAACTTTCGAGGGTTAATAAACAGTAAATGTGGCAGAACAACGTTCTGGTTTTTTGAATTTTCAAAATCTTTCAATTGTTAGAATTAATTTCGCCGCAGACTAATAATCGGCGTGAAACAGTTTCCCTTTAACGGAAACAGTAAATATTTAAAATGACTGCATTCAGTCAACTGTTGCTGCGGCGACTGGTTGTGCGTCATTGTAAATTTGATCAAGTTGCTCATCGCTTATGTCGAGTTGTTGCAGGCAGGCCGAACCCAACTTGGGCCATTCTTGCGTAAAACTTAATTTGAGCTGTCGCTGCACGATGTGTTCAGAAAGTTGAGCTAAAGCAATAAGTCGGGAACTTAACAAAATATGGGGTAATCTGGTTTCAACAATATCAAGTATCTTGAGTTCATGATGCTGTCGTATTGCAAGGTGTATCTCCGCCGGTAGTCTCCAGTCCTGAGCCAATTTGCTGCCAATATCGGCATGATTAATTTGAATGGCAGCATCCTCAATACTAGTAAATCGCAGCTGCGGCTCATTGTTGGCTTTAAGAAGTATAGCTTCATAACCTGGAGAATAATTCAGCAGAACCGGAATCCCGCAGTCACGAAACAATCCAAAAGTATAAGCATCTTCCGGTGTAAGCCCGGGGAGATTTAATTGTTGGGCCATCCATCCGGATAATCGAGCAATCCGAGCTGAGCCATCCCAGAAGCGCTCCATGACAGGGGAGTGCGGAAAAGCCTGGCGCAATGCAATGCCGGCAATAGCCCGGCTAGCCACTTTTAAACCAATAATGGCTAAAGCTTCACGCACCGACCGTGCGCGTTGCCTGGCTCCAAAGTAAACAGAATTGGCAATTTTGATCAGTCCTGCAGACAGAGCAACATCAGCGTTTATAATTGAGGCAAGATGAAGATAATCAGGTTCATCCTTGTTCGTTTCGTCGATTACACGTATCAAAATTGCCGGGCAGGGGGGAATTCCAATTTTCTTAATTGAGAGCTCAAACATATGATCCATGTCTGAGGGGGCTGAGCTATTTTTAGAATTGGAAATGTTTTTCATTTGCGTTTTTAATATTGATGAGTCACCAGTATTTGATTATTGTGATTCAAAAAAACAGTCCAGATTGAAACGCTCGCAAATGTGGCGAATCAATAAGATTTCGCATTCTATGCGGTACAACTGACTGCCAAAGTTAAAGTTTCGTTTCTACTGCAAAAAGAAAATTTGCGTTGCGCTATTGAATTTCTACCACGCGAGTCGGACTGAGCCTTGCGTAGGAAGGCATTGGCATTCCCACTGAAGCATTAATGTAGGTTGGATCAGCGATCACAAAATGCTTGCCTTGATACAAAACTGTGGCGTACCCCTCGTGTATTTGTTTGAGCTCCACTGCTGTCGTCATGTGACCGGGATAAAGCAATCCAATCACCTTTATTCCCATAAGTTCGCGAACTAGCCAGGCGAATATCACAGAGCGATCTTTGCAGTCGTTGTAGGGAAAGTAGATGGACTCTTCGATGAAAAAACATTTTTGATAGCCAAATTGATCAATGTCAGTTTTGTAGGCAAAAGCATGTTGAACAAATGACAAAAGGAAATTGACAGCCTCATCTTCACTCATCGCCGAGGTGTAGTTTTTTAACTGGGGAAGCAAACCTTGGCGGAGCAGTGCACTGCTGTCAGTATCAAAATAGAGTTCGAAGTCAATTTGCGGAAATGACTCAAAGTATTCAATTAAACGACGGTCATAATTTACGTTAAATTTGACCAGTTGCCCTTTGTAGTCAAACTGCAGGGTGCGCTGAGCGGTTACGGGCTTGGTAAATCCGGTGGCAGCGAATTTAATGTCAAGCGCGTTAAGTTTGGTCGGATAGTCCGATTTGTAAGAATAAAAAGCCCTGATACCGTTACCATGATCCTCAGACAAGGCAGCGTAGTAAGTCTGGTTATTTACTTTAGTGTATTTTGTGGCATATACCGGTTGCTTGATGGCCACAAACAGAAACACATCTGAATCGTAATAGCCCAAGCGCACGTCGTAACCGGACTTGACCAGGAAGAACCAAAGCAAAAGATTTTGTTCCGATTTGCGTTCGGGTTGTAATGCCTTGGCGACATCACGCCAGAGCGTGACAAAGCCCCAGTCATCAAGCTTCAGGTCACGCCTTGCGTTGCTGATGGTCTGAATGGTTTGCTCATACTGGCTGCCGCTCATCACAGTCCAAAACTCGCTCATGGTTTCAGGCTTTGCACCACCGGCCAGTCTGTAAGACTTCCATTTTGGGTCAAAAGTTAATTTGACTGCATTCCCAAAAAAAACCAAATCAAGTTCATTGGCACCGATAGTAACAGGTTTGGGTTGGGGAGGTGGCGGGGGGGTAACTGGAATATTGACGGGTGCTACTGCAGGATAAGGCATTGGTGGGGTAACGACTACAGGCGTTGTATCAGGTGCCGGAGCAGGTGGCGGGGCAACCGGTGCTTGCTTGGGTTCCGGCTCTTTCAGCCGAACTTTGCCTTGAGAGGTCTGAAATTCACTCCACTGGCCTTTGAGAAAATTGGCGAATTCGCGATCTTGTTGTTCTTTGTATTCGCGGAATTCGCGTTTTACCTGTTGCGCGCCTTGTACTTGCTGAGCACGATAGGCATCAAAATCGTTTTGAGCGAAAACGGCATTTAAAGGTACGCATAGCCAACCCGCCAGCAAAATTAATTTAATCATTCTGTTATAGTGATTGAGTCTCATTCAATTTTCCCTCAATGAATTACCAGACATTTGCCAAAATAATAATACTACAGAATTAGAGTCGGGTAATTGTTACGTTGACATTGGATTGCGAGTCAAGCCGGATTGCTTTGAATGAAACAGCCACAAAACCATGATAGCTTATGCCCACTCCCTTCGGTGTCATGGGTAATAAATAACTTCAATCTTGCACTTTGACTAGCCATTTGCCGGCATAGCTTTCCATATCCTCCAGTTTTTCTTCAGTTTCTTTGTTTAATGGGCGATTTGTTACGCGATTACCATCGAATGACAACATGCGATTGGCTTCCAAAGAAAGTTCGTGCTTGTACTCGACAAACTCGTGCTCAATATCATGTTTATAAGCCTCAAATTCTGTTTTTTCTTTGGTGACCGCTGCTTCGCCTTCTTTTTTCATTGCTTCAAATTCTTCTTGCTCGGATTGCTTGTGAATTTCAAATTCACCTTTGAGGCTGGTTACGCTAATCGTCCCTTTGCGCATGCCAATTTCGCTTCTCTCAGCAACATCAGTCACCAGGAAACGTGTGCCGCGAATGCCGATGGTGGAGGTTTTGGTTTTCACTTCGAGCGTATGATCTTTGTCCTTGATCGAATTTACAGCGTAGTAAGCCAAGCCGGACAGATGTCTAAACAAGCCGGCATGGCTGTCAGTCGTGTTAATTTCGATCTGGCTATTTTTTTCGAGCACGATATATCCGGTGTTGCCTATACGCACAACAGCACGGCCATTCTCGCTGGTAGACAATATATTTGCGGAAGGCAAGATGCTTTTGGTGGTGACTTTTTTGGGCTTTACACTGGCAGACGGACTAACCGTTACAATTCCCTGCGCTTTCACAATTTCTATTTGATCTGCAGCAAAGCAAGTACTGTCTAGCATGAGGCCTATCAGGCAAATTGCCCCGATTAATTTGAAGATATGATTAATACGCAAACAGTTAACTGATATAAATACGCCAGGCGACATGATGGTTCCCCGTCTATTGGCTTTACGACTATTTTGTAATGCCGTATCACCCTAAAAAATTAAATATCCTACTAATCAAGTTGATTTGAATTTGTAGCTCAGAATGGGTATTGTATTCCTTGGTATTGGATAGTGAATGTTAAAACAACTTATATTTGCTGTGCAATTGGGATATTCTAACGCCCTCAATAACCGAATTGTGTGCAAATTGCGCAGCTAAGGATACTCATCATTACAAATGAGTATTAGCAGAAGGGGTAATAGCTAGATGAGCACGATAATGAAAGTAGCAATTATCGACGATGCGCAACTGAATGTGACATTGTTGCAACACTTGGTAAAGAAGTTGGGCGATTGCGAACCAGTGAGCTTTACCGATCCGGTTAAAGCACTGGCTTGGTGTTTGGAAAACGATCCGGATTTGATTGTCGTCGATTACATGATGCCGGAACTGAGTGGCATTGACATCACTGAAAAGTTTCGTGAGCGCTATCCAGAAACCCCCATTTTGATGGTAACTGCTAATCACGAGACTGACTTGAGACATTTGGCGCTCAAGAGCGGGGTGACCGATTTCCTCAACAAACCCCTCGATAATATCGAATTTCTTGCACGTGCCAAAAATATGCTGGCTTTGCACCAGAGCCGGAAAAAATTAGCTGATCACGCAGCATGGCTGGCAGAAGAAGTCGAAAAAGCAACAGCTGAAATTAAGGCAAGGGAGAGGGAAACAATTTTCTGTCTTGCCAAGGCGGCTGAATATCGTGATCCTGAAACAGGCGCGCATATTTTGCGCATGGCCCATTATTCAAAGCATATCGCGCGCATCATGGGTCTACCCGGCGAGCGACAGGAAATATTATTGCAATCCGCTCCCATGCACGATGTTGGCAAAGTGGGTACGCCGGATATGATCTTGCTTAAACCGGGAAAGCTTACCGAAGCAGAATTTGCCACGATGAAAGATCACGCTGTGATCGGATATGAAATATTAAAAGAAAGCGCCTCTAATATCCTTAAAGTGGCAGCGGAGATCGCTTGGACGCATCATGAAAAATATGATGGGTCAGGTTATCCGCGTCATTTGAAAGGGAACGACATACCTTTGTTTGGCCGTATTGTCGCTGTGGCAGATGTATTTGATGCACTCACTTCAGAGCGACCTTATAAGAAAGCCTGGAGTGTAGAGCAAGCTACAAAATTAATACGCGACAGTTCCGGCACTCATTTTGATCCGATATGCGTAGAAGCGTTTTTTACCGAATTTGAAGAAGTGTTGGCGATAAAAAATCAATTCCTCGATGAGGAATTCGAGCCAAGAGGGCGTACGTAGGTTGAAGTTTGTCGTATCGGGATATTTCAGGCATTTTTTATCAATATATTTAACAAAAATTAAGGGAGATAGACATGCAAATAAGTAAAATTCGCTGGGCTAAAGGTTCAGGGTGGGACAAGGCGCCCAGTTTTTCTGCAAAAGCAGATCTGGTGCTGGTATTTGCAAACGACGCTTTTTTTCAGACTGAAAAATGTTTCAATGAATTGCGCGAAATGTGCCCCAAAGCACATATTATCGGGTGCTCTTCTTCCGGTAGTGTAGCGGGTGTGGAAATTAGCGATGATGATGTGGTGGCTTCAATTGTGCATATGGAACGCTCAATCGTACGTATTGCAACAGCAAGAATTGAAAATGGAAAAAGCGCAAAAGATTTGGGCATGCAACTCATGAGTGAACTACTGGCACCTGACATAAGGCATGTTTTTGTGCTTTCCGATGGTTTGCAAGTAAATGGTAGCGAGCTTGCCCAAGGATTGAATCAGGCAGGTATACCAGTTACCGGTGGCTTGGCAGGGGATGGATATCGCTTTGGGAAAACATGGGTCATGGCGGACGCTCCAGCGCAATCCGGGCAGATTGTAGCCTTGGGCTTTTATGGGGATGTGTCTGTGAAGAGTGGATGCTTTGCCGGATGGGAAGAGTTTGGAGCGGAAAGAGTGGTAACTAAATCCACTAACAATGTAGTGTATGAAATTGACGGGCAACCTGCCTTGGCGCTGTACAAGAAATACCTTGCCGATCAGGCTGCAGACTTGCCCGCCAGCGGTTTGCGATTCCCCTTGAGTATTCAGGCCAACAAAGATGAGCTACCGCTGATTCGGACGCTGCTGGCGGTTGATGAGGCTGCCAATAGCCTGACTTTTGCTGGCGATGTTCCACAGGGTTATCTGTGCAAATTAATGCGTACCAATTTAGATTCCTTGATTGACAATGCAGGACTGGCAGCCAAGGCAGCCTCGTCTGCAAGTGTTCAGGAGGCGGGTCTATGCCTGGTGGTGAGTTGTGTTGGCAGGCGACTGGTTATGGGCCAACTGACCGAGGAAGAACTGGACGCTGTGCAGGATAAACTGGGCGATAGCACTTCAATTACCGGATTTTATTCTTACGGTGAACTGGCACCTTTCAGCGATATCATGCAGTGCCAGCTGCACAATCAAACGATGACATTGACGACTGTTTACGAATAGGCAATTTGAATGCATCGCCTGTTAGAACGACAACTGCAGCGAAATTTAGGTAAAGACTATCAGGTTGATGCCAAGTTAAAGATATTTATTGACACCGTAGATAGCTACTATCAAGAGGTCGATAAAGAGCAAAGGTTGTTGCAAAACGCGCTGTCAATGAATGCGGCGGAACTCACCGGTGTAAACGAGCGTCTGCGCGCGCAGAACAGTGAAATGACACGCACTTTGCTGAACACGCTGAGTGACGGTGTGTATGCCACTGATCTGCAAGGCCGGCTTACATTTATGAACGCCGCTGCCGAAAAGATGCTGGGCTGGCAGGAAAGTGAGTTAATCGGTCGCTCAGTGCATGAAGTTGTCCAACCCCGTCAGCCTGATGGAAGCATCATTCCAGCAGCTGAGAGTCCGCAAATGATCGCAATTTCTGGCGCGGGTGCCTTGGATGATAGTAGTCATTTTCTGACACAATCCGGGGCGTTTATTCCAATCAATTTCCGGTCGCGTTCAATCGTTCTGGATGGTGAACTTATCGGGGCACTGGTTTCATTTCAAGATGTCAGCACGCTTAAAAACACCGAAAGCAAGTTAAGTCAGGCATACGACCATATCAAAGAAACGCTCACGGAACTCAATTTCCAGAAACACGCGTTGGACCAGCATGCCATTGTAAGTATTACAGCCGCTGACGGAAAAATAATCTACGCCAATGAAAAATTTTCCAAAATCAGCCAATATCCGATTGATTTTTTACTGGGCAAAGACCACCGAATATTGAATTCCGGCTTTCACCCGCGCGAGTTTTTTCAGCAGATGTGGGAGACGATTACTTCAGGCAAAATATGGAATGGCGAAGTAAGAAATCGACGTAAAGACGGCACTTTTTATTGGGTCGAATCCACTATCGTCCCGTTTATGGATGATCAAGGCAAGCCACTTCGTTTCGTTTCAATCAGAACTGATATAACTTCGCGCAAAGAGATGGACGAGCGACTGAACGAGCAGCGCGCTTTTTACGAACATATCAGTGAAACATTGGGCGAAGGTTTGTATGTTCAAGATAAAAAAGGGAAATGTATTTATATGAATTCGGAAGCCGAGCGACTGCTTGGTTGGGAGCGTGCTGAATTTATAGGAATGCAGGTGCACGATACTATTCACTCTCAGACTGCAGATGGCCTTCCGCTTTCAGGCAAGGATTGTCCAATTATGCTGGGTATAAAGAAATACGGGCGATCAAGACGAGACGATCAGGTATTCATTCGAAAGAACGGCTCAGTATTCCCGGTAGAAGTGTCATCTCAGCAAATTGTGAATGATGGAGTGTTTGGCGGTTTGGTCGTCGCGTTTCAAGATATATCAGTTCGCAAGCAAAGCGAATTATTTATCAGGCTTACTCAAGAGCGTCTGAATCTTTCACTGGATGGTTCCAATCTGGCCTTGTGGGACTGGGATATCACGAGCGATCACATCTATTTAAGCGATCGCTGGTCGGTGATGATGGGAGGTGGTAAAGAAGAGGTGCTGGTGACCAGTGAGCAATTCTTCAGTTTGCTCTATTTCGAGGATCGTGACGCGGCAAAAAGTAGCCTTGCGTTGGTGCTCAAAGGGCAGGAAGAGTTTTATTCCGCCGAGTTTCGTGCTCGCCGCAACAATGGTGAATTGGCCTGGATACATGCGCACGGCAAAGTAGTAGAACGGGATGCCTCTGGACGTGCAATTCGTATGACGGGTACCAATGCAGATATTACCGAAAGAAAATTATCTGAAGAGGCGTTGCACAAATCCGAAATTAAATTGCGCACTTTGTATGACTCAACCAGTGATGCCGTGATGTTGATAGATGAAAGCGGCTATTTCGACTGCAATACGGCGAGCGTGGCCATGTTCGGTTGCAATTCTCCACAAGAATTTTATGCACGCAGTCCTGCTGAATTTTCACCAGAGTTGCAACCTAATGGCAAGAGTTCGGCGTTGCTCTCCGAAAAGCAGAATGCGATCGCATTGGAAAAAGGCAGCAACCGTTTTGAATGGGTACATCGACGTGTTGATACCGGAGCGACCTTTGATGCCGAGGTACTTTTAAACTCTATGTTGCTGGACGGACGTCAAGTATTGCAAGCATCTGTGCGAAACATTACCGAGCGTAAGCTTGCCGAAGAAACCTTGAAGCAGGCCAAAGAGGCGGCCGAGCAGGCGGCCAAAGTGAAGAGCGAGTTTCTGGCAAATATGAGCCATGAAATACGTACTCCTATGAACGGCATCATTGGCATGACTGAACTGGCACTTGATACAGAATTGACCCATGAACAGCACGAGTACATGACGCTTGTTAAGACTTCAGCGGCAGCTTTGCTCAATGTTGTAAACGATATTCTTGATTTTTCCAAGATCGAATCAGGGAAGTTGAATATCGAAATCATTGAGTTTTCTCTGGAAGATATGCTGCGAAATACAATGAGATCTTTGGCCGTGCGGGCTCACGAAAAAAATCTTGAATTGCTACTGCATGTGTCTCAGGAGGTTCCCGATAGATTAATGGGCGACCCAGGTCGCTTGCGTCAGGTGATCCTTAATTTAGTGGGGAATGCGGTCAAATTTACTGAAAAGGGCGAGATCGAAGTTTCAGTTCAATGCGTTGGCAATAAGGACGATGCGCAATCGGCATTGCGCTTTAAAGTTCGGGATACCGGTATGGGTATTCCGCGAGAAAAATTCAAAATTATTTTTGATTCGTTCTCTCAGGCGGATAGTTCCACAACACGAAAATTTGGCGGAACGGGTCTGGGATTGACGATTTCAAATCAGCTGGTGAATTTGATGGGCGGTTCACACATAGAGCTGGAAAGTGAAGTTGGCAAAGGTAGTACTTTCTATTTCACGCTGAACATGGACTCGGTTTCGAGAGAGCCTTTTGCGAACTATCAACATACAGGCAAAATTGCAGGAATGCCTGTGCTGGTTGCCGACGATAATGCGACCAATCGAAAATTGCTCATGGATATTTTGCACAGCTGGAAAATGTTGCCCACTGTTGTGGAGAGCGGCGAACAGGCAATGGTCGAATTAGAATCTGCACTATTAAAAGGTAAACCTTACCCGCTTGCTTTGCTCGATGTACAAATGCCGGGTATGGATGGCTTCGAATTAGTGGAAAAAATTCGCAGCCGTGCCGAATATGTGGGGGCAACTATTATGATGCTGACGTCCGAAGGGCAACGCGGGCATGCGGCGCGTTGCCGCGAGTTGGGAGTGGCGAGTTACTTGATGAAGCCGATTTCGCAATCCGAATTACTGGATGCCATCATGACCGCGTTAGGGGAGCCGTTGCAAAATTCAGCCCTGGTAACCCGGCACTCTCTGCGTGAATCAAAGCGGACGCTAAATTTATTATTGGCTGAAGATAATTCTGTTAATCAGACTCTGGCAATACGATTGCTGGAAAAACTGGGACATGCAGTAACGTTGGCAAAGAATGGACTTGAAGCATTTACACATTGGCAGGCGGGTAAGTTTGATGCGATCCTCATGGACGTAGATATGCCGGTGATGAATGGTTACGAGGCAACTCAAAAGATACGTGAGGAAGAAAAAACCCGTGGAGGACATGTACCTATTGTGGCTATGACTGCACATGCGATGAAAGGTGATCGCGAGGAGTGTATAAGTTATGGCATGGACGGCTATATTTCTAAACCAATCGATACGGAAGAATTGTGGCACGAGTTGGATAATGTAGCCCGGCATTCTCCAGTCATTAAGGAAAAGAGCGTGAACAAAAAACAAAAATTGGTAGTCGCTGATTTTGACAAAGCAATGAAACTCATGGATGACAGCCGTGAGTTATTTGATGAAATCGTAAATCTGTTTTTGCAAGATACCCCACCGCATATGCAGCGTATTAAAGACGGACTGGCACAAGGAAACGCGGTGTGGGTACGCCAAAGCGCTCACGCTATTAAAGGAATGGTCGGTGTCTTTTCTGCCGAGCAAACTACGCAAGCAGCCGCATTGGTTGAGAAAATTGCAGGGCAGGATGAATGTGGCGCTGCCGTGGAAGAGCTTGATATCTCGCTGAATGAATTGAGAGAAGCGATCAAAGAGTATTCTGCAACGAAAAACTAATCGGATTTGTCGACTTGCAAGAATGAATCTTGTCTAAGTTACAAGGAATTGAGAATCCTTTTATAAGCAGAACCTCAGTGCCAATTACCTTATCAGATTGCGCACGGCTAACGGTGGAAATATCAGCATCTGAAAGTTTGGCTTGATGCGTTATTAAACGAACAGCCTTAATTCGAACTAAGCCAGTGGCCAAGTCAGAATGATACGCCCGCAATTGGGTAGGCTTGCACCTACGACTTCTTCTGCAGAGGTCGTTAATCCCAGTGCCGCAAGAATTGGATTTTCATGCGCGACCGCCACTATGTGCGCATCCGGATAACGAGAAGCAACGTCATCCAGAAAATTACGCAACCTTTGCATTTGCTCCATAAAAGACTCACCGTCGGGTGTTTTGAAATGCAAAGGATCGTGCGCTATCTGGTCGTTAAAGGCGTTCACAGGTTGTCCATCCATGCCAGACTTGTGTTCGTTTAAACGCGGGTCAACTTGAACCGAAAGTGTTTTGCCGTGTAGCAGGATTTTGAGTGTCTCTTGCGCACGTGGGAATTCTGAAACGTAAGCGCGAGTAAAAAGTTCGCCTTGCAGTTCAATGGCCAGCGCTTGTGCCTGTGCCTTACCTTTGGACGTCAAGTGAACTGGTTTAGTCGGATCATCATTAATGAAATGTCCGACATTCGCCTCGCTTTCGCCGTGTCTGATTAAGCTGATCTTCATGGGTAAATAATGTATCCAAGTGTAAAATTGAATCGAAAATAACCAGAGTGAACTTTATGCTTTCCAACCTGTCTGATCAAGCGGATAAGCAGCTTGTTGATTTTAGGAGATTTAGAAATGAAAAAATATCTGGTGTTGATTTTTTTGACAATTGTTGAATGGATTGCCGTATTGGCTTACACGGTTGCAGATTAAATTGCCTCATAAGAGGGTTGCATTAAAGAGTAGAAATGTTGATGCCGCGTGTTTGTGCGGCATCAAGTGTTGCTGAGATGATAAGTTGATTTAATTCTTCACTATATTCACCGTTTGCCGGAAGATTAATTAGCACAGCATTGGCGAATTCTTTCAATTCATTTAGGCGATCTTGCGGAAAACCTGCGTGTGATGAGATTGCTTGAAAATACAACTTGCCGTTGCGCTGCGTGACAGCAAGGAAGTAATAGTTCTTTCCGTGCGCTTTAACATCCGAATCTCTCACCTCGAAATAGTGCGTTGAACTATTCAATGGCATGTTATCGATTTTGTTGAGTTGCTTGGCGATGTCTTCAATAAATGGTTGTGCCAAGTTAAGCTGGGGTGCCAACGTGATGTGATATTTCCCTGTGCGGTCAATGATCAACGGGTTTTGCAGCGGCGGAGTTCTTCCAGGCTTAATGACAAAAACAACAATCAAAAGCACCATAGTGACAAGTGTCAGTTCAATCATTCATGCCACTCCAGATATTCAAGTTACACATTCTATCCTCCGTCAAGTTGAAAAAGATTCAATAAGATATCTACTTTACCCACGTGTTGCCGAAATATGCCGGTAAGAATATGACCTTATGCTATCACGGAGAAATCGTGCAAGGCAGGTTGCGTTCCGGTTAATATTTCCATAAAATTGGAAATATGGAAATATTAACCGGGCAAAATTGATGAAGATTAAGATTGCAGTTGATGCTTTGGCAGCGTTGGCACAAGAGTCCAGGTTGGCCATCTTTCGCTTGCTGGTGCAAACGGGCAAGGATGGATTGGCTGCCGGAGTATTGAGTGAGAGGCTATCTATTCCGCCGGCGACGATGTCATTTCATTTGAAAACATTGACTCATGCCAAACTCGTCAAGTCTCGCGTGGACGGGCGCTTCGTGATTTATTCAGCCAATTTTACCGAGATGGACAAGTTGATCGCTTATCTTACTGAACATTGCTGTGCCGGTGATGCTACCCAATGTGCCCCGATAGTTAAATGTTGATATTTTGATAAAGGAAATTTGTAATGAGTGAAAAAAAATACAACGTGCTTGTGTTATGCACGGGTAATTCAGCGCGCAGTATTTTGGGAGAGGTGCTGTTTAATCATTTAGGGAAAGGTAAGTTCAAAGCGTACAGCGCGGGCAGTAAACCGGCAGGTCAGGTTAACCCGGGAGCATTAGAATTGTTGAAACTAGAGGGCTATAGCACAGAAGGATTACGCAGCAAAAGTTGGGATGAATTTGCCAAACCCGGAGCGCCGGAGTTTGATTTTATCTTCACCGTGTGTGACAACGCAGCCGGCGAGGCTTGTCCGATTTGGTTCGGACATCCGTGTACAGCGCATTGGGGTATCCCCGATCCGGCGCATGTCGAAGGAGGCGAAGCCAAACGCGCCGCGTTCAAAAAGGCATCAGAACAATTGGCACGTCGCATTCAACTTTTTATCAGTTTGCCCATTGAGAAATTAGACAAGCTTATTTTGAAAGAAAAGCTTGATGAAATCGGACGTATTCAGGATTAACTAAACACTTCCTGAGTTCGTCATTCCCGCGCAGGCAGGAATCCAGCAAAACAAACACTCCGCGTAGAGGGCAAAGCCCTCGCTTTAAAGGTTAACCACTGGACACAAAATGAACCTCTTTGAACGCTATCTCACCCTTTGGGTATTTTTATGCATCATCGTCGGCGTTGTTTTGGGGCAAGCAATTCCTGCCCCGTTTCACTGGCTGGGCGAGCTGGAAGTTGCCAAGGTCAATATTCCAGTCGGGCTATTGATCTGGGTGATGATCATCCCGATGCTGTTGCGTATCGACTTCGGCGCGCTACATCAGGTTCGCAAACATTGGCGCGGAATAGGTGTGACGCTGTTCATCAACTGGGCAGTCAAACCATTTTCGATGGCGCTGCTAGGCTGGTTATTTATTCGCCACTTTTTTGCGCCTTATTTGCCCGCCGTACAAATTGACAGCTATATAGCCGGTCTGGTACTGCTAGCCGCAGCTCCCTGCACAGCAATGGTATTCGTGTGGAGTCGTCTCGTGAATGGAGAGCCACTATTCACACTTAGCCAGGTTGCCCTCAACGACGCCATCATGGTATTTGCCTTTGCTCCGCTGGTAGCGCTATTGCTTGGTATCTCCTCCATTGTTGTACCGTGGGATACTTTGCTGGTATCTGTAGTGCTCTACATCGCATTGCCGGTGCTCCTTTCACAATTGTGGCGCAAGATTTTATTGGCGAGGAGTGAAGATTCATTACAATGCACATTGGTTGCACTTCATCCCGTTTCTATTTCTGCACTATTGTTGACGCTAGTCTTGCTCTTCGCTTTTCAAGGCAAGGCCATCGTTGCACAACCGCTTATTATTGCCATGCTCGCCGTCCCCATCACCATTCAGGTGTACTTTACCTCCGGTTTGGCCTATTGGTTAAACCGTCGCTTCGGGGAAGTGCATTGCGTCGCCGGACCCTCTGCCTTGATTGGTGCTTCCAACTTTTTCGAACTGGCTGTCGCCGCTGCCATCAGCCTGTTCGGTTTCGAATCCGGAGCAGCTTTGGCAACAGTTGTCGGCGTGTTAATTGAAGTGCCTGTGATGTTGAGCGTGGTGTATCTGGTCAAGCGTAGCGAGGGGTGGTATGAAGCTGGTGTGCAACGTTAGCATCGGCTTTCTGGCAATTTGTATAATTCACACTTTCCCGCATATGCGAAATTACCGTGCATAAATATGACGGGTTCGGATTTGGTTTCGTTCATGTCAGTAGTGCTATTATTACTCTATGAATATGTTAGCCAAGGAGGGCATTATGGCGGCAATTTTTGGAAGAACTGGAAAGCCAGGCTTTGCAGTTGTCGCCGTCTGAACGCAGCAAATTATCCATCGCCTGATCGTCAGTCTCGATGGCGTGCCTGAAGAGTCACCGGGAGCCATTGCAAAAGCTTGGGACGAAGAAATTGCCCGGCGTGTAGCGGATATGGAAGCAGGGCGCACGCAATGGATTCCCGCAGATGTAGTGATGACTCAACTTCGGGAAAAAATTGTGGCTGCAAAAACTGGTGCAAATTAGCTTTTGCAGCGAAGCACAAACAGATGCCAGCGCTGCTGTTGATTGGTATATAAGTGAAGGTGCAATCATCGCAGCAGCTGATTTCACTGATGAACTCGATCAAGCATTAGTAATCAGTCAATTCCCAGAGCTGGGCGATAAAGGTGTGCATAATACGCGTAGCCTGCTTTTACACAGTTTTCCGTATTCACTTATTTATCGACTGCAAGACAACTTGATCCCCATAATCGCCTCAGCACATCACAGCCGCCGACTCATATATTGGATTGATCGACGTTGAGGTATTCGATATTTTTTATTGATTACAGTGTCCGTGATGTTGGGTCTGGAGTATCAGGTGAAGCTCAGAAAGGACTGGAATGGGAAAGGAACTTCTTTGCTAAACCGCGCGGAGCGCGACGATGAAGTGACACCCCCTTGCGGGGTGGCTCTTCATCGTTGTAGCTCCCTCTCTCACCCCGGATGCTCTACAATGCCGCGAAAGATTTTCACCATATTCCCCCAGTTGTAGCTCCCTCTCTCACCCCGGATGCTCTACAATTAAGTTGAGAAGAAGGAACTTTTGGAACGTGTTGTAGCTCCCTCTCTCACCCCGGATGCTCTACAATGTATCTTTTGTTGCTCCTGTTCTGACTTTTGTTGTAGCTCCCTCTCTCACCCCGGATGCTCTACAATAGGTCTCACGCAAACGCCCGCCCAGCTTAGGCTAGGTGGGTGTTCTGTTTGAAAAATCACAGTTCAAAACAGCAGCATTTGATTGACCTTGAGCGCTTTTTCTTGAAAAAGCGGCAGACCGACCAGCAGTTTCATGCTGGCGTATTGCTTTTCGGTGACGGTCAGGCAGCGTACCGAGCCTTCAGGCGGCAAACTGTTCACTAATCGCTTCATATGTTTTTCCAGCGCGTCGTTGCCATTAACGATGCGTCCATACACTGAAAATTGAATCATGTCGTAGCCGTCATTAAGCAGGAAGCGGCGGAACAGGGTATAGGCGCGGCGCTCGGCCTTGGTGACAACGGGTAGATCGAAGAGCACAAGTAGTCGCATAAACCGTCGTGTCTCCTCGCTCATTTCAGCACTCCAACCGGTGCTGTTCCATTCCAATGAGGGTGGGCAGTTCCAGCAATGCTTCGCTGCCCCCGTCGTAGATTCGTGCCAAGCTTTCTATGCTGTGTTCGATGGCAGATAGCACAGACATCTTGCCGCGCGGCATTCCCACGTCCACATTGAGCAGGCCGACCAAAGCTGCTTTGTCTTGCGGGTTTAATTCATCGCCAGCAAGTGACATGTGTTTTGCCACGAACAAATCCACAACTGGACGGAAGGGTTCGATCACGTCATCGGCCAAGTTAAAAGCATTCTACTCACTGGCGTGGAATAGACCGATGGAAGGCATTAGGCCATGTGCAACCAAGCCTCTCGCAATCGTGCCGCGCAATACCGCATAACCATAATCCAACGCGGCATTGGCAAAGCGTGCTTGCTCTCGGTGAAATCCCTTGCCGAAAAGTTGGATGAAATAAAAAGCGGCAGCTTGCCCTTCCAGATTACCAATATCCCCGGAACGCACGCGTCGTGCGTAGGAGTCCATCCGATCCACACCTTCGCGCCCGGTGAGATGCAAACAAACCGCTTGGTTAGCGATCTTCTGGCGCACGATAGTCGCCCATGTTTGTTTGGCGACAGGGCGCGGTAAATCCAATTGCAGACGAAGCCAGCGTGTTGCGCGTGAATGCGAAAGGAAGGGCAGAAATACACCGCTGGGATGATGCGTGTCACCCGTGGCGAATAGGCTAATGCCGTATTCACCGCAGGCGGAAAGTACCGGATGAGTAAGCGTGATTTCACGGTGATTGAGGACGATTACCGCGATGTCCTCGAACGGCACGAAGGCAGTTTGCTCTTGCTCAACAGCAAGTCGGAATTGCTCACGCCGCAACTTGGCTGGGCGCGAGATGACTACGCTACGCCAAGTCACGACGTTTTTCCTTCATTGCTGGGAAGAAATTACCCAGGACATCCACATGAAATTTCTCAAAGCATTGGATTCCGACCTTCACCCCAAGATTGACCCATATACCTTGCCATGCTTTTCCGGTCGCAATTGTTTCGTTGTTGTCATGCGACTTGATGGAGATACTTGCCGTCGCAACACCTAGCCCAACAAAATATCCAAAAAATGTGGTGTCTCGGTTTTGGAGCTTAATTAAATCATTCGGGAATAATGAAAAACTGAAATCAAAACTTGCATCAATCAGTGTCCATTCATCACGCGGTGTATTGGCAGTCGCTGCACGGTTCGGCAACACACCATTCTTCTTGCGATCTGATTGATAGATGGGTATGAGGTAAAACTTGCCTGCCTTGTTGAATACATCCACGCGCCAAATGCTGGATTGGTCGGCGACTCCCCCTCGCACGGGGACGCCGCCTTTTTGAACATCCTTGACCTTGATTGCCCGAATCAATGGGCCGGGTGTGCCATCACGTCTGGGTTTGTGAACAGGAGGTGTATTGGGTCCAAAGGCTTTCTTACCATCGCCCTTATGGGCTTCCAGCCTTTCACGCAAAACATTAATTAAAGCTTCGTTGCGCCCATCGTGTGAAGCCACGATATTATCCAGATCAGCCAGTTTCAGGCTTTCCAGTCGCACCCGTTTACTGCTGGTATTTTTGCCAAGATGCGATTTTACTGAGCGCACGGTTTCCTGATGCACCGCACCACCTGCACGATGCTTGACGGCCCGCGAAATTAGCACAGGTTTGAGATTCGCCAGCACTGACTCGTCGTAGGTCGAGAAATATTCCCGGATAATTTCACCGGGATTTACAGAGAGTCGTGCCTGTACTTCCTTCCTGAAATTTAGCCACGGTTGCGGGAAATGCTCACCAAGCGCGGCTGTGGCCTCCTCGTTCAGAATCTCGCCTGTTTCTCTGTCAACAAATGTGCCATCCGGTAGTTGGACAAGTTCGCCTTTGCGGGAAAAGTCGCTCACGCGCTTTTGCAGAGACCGGTTGGCAGATGCAATCACACAGGCATCCAGCGCGTGGTGTAGGTCGCTGGCTGTACGGTTTTTCACCAACCCCCAGCGGGTGCGCAAGAAACTGGTATAACCTCCAGCGGGACAAAGTACGCGACTTTCACGGGGTTTGATTTGACCGCTTGCGTCTAGTGAGAATTGCAGGTGCTGCCGCACGTAATCCGCAAAATAGCTGGTGATGTAACGGGTGTCGCTGAGGTTGCGCGATTTGAAGCCATCGGCTTCTTCAGCGGTGAAACTCTTACGCAGCAGCCGATCCCGCTTGGCTTTACGGATGTTTTTGTGAGCATGTACCCATGCTTCAAAATTTATCCATTGTGGGCTTTGGTTGGCGCCATCCAGAAATTCGAAGGGAATCTGGTTGCCTTTGTTCTGGTTTTGTTTCGTGATGACCAACACTTTGTTGTTTTGACTATCATCAAACGAGCGGGAATAAGGCAGGATATGGTCAATCTGCGTGGTGTTGTCCTCAAAAATACGGCAGATGTCGCCCTCGGGTGCCAGTGGTAGCAAAGAGTAGGCACACTGCCCATCTTGTTCGCGGTACAACCGCATTTTAAGCAGTTCGTCCCCCTTAGGTGCCCGTCCAACCTGTTCGACGAAATAATTCACGGAGGCTAGTTTTTCGACTTGAAATTCTTTTTGCCCAGTTTCGATTTCTTTGCGCTCCTCCCAAGTTTTGGAAAGGTCGCGCGCCAGTTCGATATGAATAGCTACTGGCGAGCATTTGTATTTGGCTATTAGTGCATTCAGTACTTTGCGCGTTTGGTTCAACGCGCGAAATACCACGGGGTTACGAATGTCCTTTGGGTTGAAGGCAGGTAGGTATTGGCTACCCGTGGTTTCTTCGTTGGGCTTGGAGTGGTTATAGCCAGCTTCTGAGCAGGCTTCGTCATAGCGTATTCCGGCTTCAAGGTGCAGCATCAGCTTGGTAATGGCCTTGGTAGATAGCTGGATGAAATTTGAATAATCGACTTTCAGGATTGCTTCAATGGCTATTTCATCCAGATCGAGTTTTGCGAGTTCTGGCTTGAGTTCTTCGTCGCTCTTATAGATTGAAAGTGCTAAGGCGATGGCATCCAGTTCAGAGGGGTTCCCGGCAAGTGCATTGCCGCTCAAGCGTTCCCAAGTGGATTTTGTGTCATTGTTATCAAGCTCTTTCTTGATTGCGTGCCAGCCTTTGAGTTCGATTAGAGTGCTATCTTCCGGATCGACTAATTCTCCTTTTTTGTTTCTTTTGACTCCATAGGAAAAACCTGCGAATCCCGAATCGATCGAGTCGCCCAAGCCAATTGCGCGGCGCAATTGCTTGTAGGTGACTTTTGCGAGCTTGTAAGGTAAATCCTTGGCGGCTTGGAGTTCGCCAGTGGACAGCGACCTTCTTGTGCCGGATTGGATGATCTTGATGTTGTTGAGTTTGGAAAGCCAGATGAATCTTTCTGCACTAAAGCTTTTTTTCGGTGCACGGTATTCGTCTTTTTCAAACGTGCAATGGCCGATCATTTCCAGCATGGCTTTGCCGGTGACGGCAGGTTTCTGATACCAAAGCAGGTCAAGAACGGCTTGCTCCAGTAGTGCGGAAGCATAAGGGTTGCCTGAATTGCGCTGTGACTCGAAAAGCTTGCGAAGCTCATCATCCAATAAACTGCGCGAGAAACTATTGATGTAGCTGCCAGCCTTATTACGCTTGGCTTGCAAAAAGGCTTCATCTTTGGCTGCCATTTCGCCTAGTGTGCGCCAATTGTCGTGCATCAATGCAGCGGTACGTTTTACGCCTTTGGTAAGCTTGCCGCCCTCCTTGTCGTCGCCAACTGTTTCGGATTTTCGGGCGGCGTAAAAACCGCGATGTTTAACGATGTGATAAAGCACCCGTGCCCAGTCGGCACCTTCGAGTTTCTCATACAGCCCTTTTGCTCGTAGCTCCCAAGGATCTGATTTTGCGGGAAGACCTTTTTTGCTTGAGGTGGTAGCGAAGTGTTCGATATCCGCACTTGGGACAGCCCCTATATCACGAAGCATACGTCGCAGTTTTTTAAGTCGGAGCACACGCCTATGCAAACGATTGCGCTGCGTTTTCATGAGCCGGCGTTGCTCATTCAGGGAGTCGCCAGTTTTTGGATCTTCTGCTGCATCGAAGCACCTAACACCAAGATCAATAATGCGATTTTCGCTCAGCACCGCCCATCCAACCGAAGCAATACCAATATCTAATCCAAAAGTAAGTGCACCGAGATTTTCTTGCTTGCTTGTCATGGAATTCTCCGTGATAATGAGATCGTTGTAGATCATCCGGGGTGAGAGCCGTTGCTACAATAAAGAATCGAAAGATTCTGTATCCAGGCCCGACGGGGAAACCCGCCGGGCTTTTTCATTTTATGCCTT
>CAIWKC010000402.1 GCA_903913145.1 uncultured Gallionellaceae bacterium
AATCCTTTGACGCCCTGCTTCGCTTCTGAGTTGGATGAACTATTCGGTAAAATGAATTTGTGGATTCACGGCCATACTCACGACAGTTTCGATTATGTGGTGAATGGTACGCGTGTGATCTGCAATCCCAGAGGGTATGTTATCAAACGCAAAGCTGAGAATTTAGTCTTTAATCCTGGCTTGGTTGTTGAAATCTAGATAGATTGCATTGATACACCAGTCAGGCAGGGAAACCTGCCATTTTCATGTGCATACAATACCGACTTGCAATGTAAGTACAATTGGCGCACAATTTGAACTATATACATTGGAGTCCACAGATGGAAACGACAACACTCAAAGAAAGTCGCCTGAATATTCGCTGCGATAGCCATACACGCGAGTTACTGTATAAGGCCGCGAGCTACGAACACGTTACGATTTCCGAGTTTGTTTTGTCTAACGCGCTCGCATCCGCTGAACGTGTGGTGCAAACACACGAGTCGATCACCTTGAAACCCAAAGACTTTGAGGCTTTCTTAGCTGCACTGGACAAGCCCTCTAAGCCCAATGCTGCGATTAAACGGGCGTTTAAACGACACGCGGACCAAGTCAGTCGTTAATGGTTTTTCAGATCAGGCATCTTGATGAGTCGGTCAATACAGCTGACTTCCAGTGCGGCAGTCAGCCTCTGAACGATTATATCCGGCGTTATGCTTCTCAAGATGTGCGCAGGAATGTCGCCCGGGTCTTTGTTGCCACCCCCGATAACAACCCGCAACAATTGGCTGGTTTTTATACGCTCAGCGCAGGCAGTGTCAGTTGCACTGCCCTGCCCCAATCTTTAGCAAAGAAACTGCCTCGTTATCCTGTGCCGGTCGCACTGATTGGTCGTCTCGCTGTCAACTCGACAAGCCAAGGTAAGGGTTTAGGTTCAATTCTTCTTGCCGATGCCTGCCTCAAAGTGTCACAGGCAAGTTCTGTTTTGGCGGTAGCTGGAATCATCGTTGATGCAAAAGATGAGACAGCCATCGCTTTTTATGAACATTTTGGCTTTATTCAGTTACCAGGCCAACCTGATCGGCTGATGCTGCCCGCTCCCGCTTTTATTACGAAATAGGCTTTATTCAAACCAGATGGTTTATTCTTGGTACCCTCTTCTGAAAAATTCAACTACTTCTACCATCGCTTGAGTATCCATCTCACAATATTTGAGCAGATTTGAAATTCTGTCACTTTAATTTGGAATTGACTTCCTTTTTTCTCGCTCTAAATCAATCTTAGCAATAAGTTTTTCGTACCATTTCGAATTTATTGTTGCACTGTCAATACTCCACCCCGGTATTTCAGCTTGTGCGCTCAGGATTCTAGCGTTGTGAAGCTCAACAACGTCCACCCAATTACTTCCAGACGCATTGGTTGGAACCGATTCTTGACAGAAAATATATTCAACGCAGGTATAAAAGTTTTCAGCAAATGGGGCAAGGACATTGTGTGTATATATAATCTTCCACATATCAAGCAACAGATAATAACCGTACCCGTATACCAGATCAGGCTTCTGGAATGACCCGTATTGTCTCAGCATAAATAGAATACCAATCCAGGAATCAAGGGTATCAATTTTCCTGAGCCGCTCTAGTCGCGATATCCAATTAAGGTCATTTCGCAGCAACAGATAATTTTGTGGACCTGACGACCAATCACCAGCAACAGCATCTACCACATCTTTAGAATTGGTTCGTGGGTGCCACATGCCGTGTACTGGCCCGTCGAGAATTCGAAAAAGCGTTCCAAATAGCCAATTCAGCTCCAGCTCGGTGTACTTGTGATGCCACCGCAAATGTTCTTCGAAGCTGATGGGTCGCGGACCATTGATATATCTCAAGAGGTTCTGGGTTGTTTCAGCGACCGCGGTACCGTTTCTATACTTGTAGAAAATAGTCGAGCGACGACCAGATGGCGCCGAATGAGGCAGAAATTTCTTTGCTAAACCGTCGCCGGTTAGCTTTTCTCGTTGTGACAAGGCTTGAAACCAAGCCATGCAAGCTAATCGCTCGCCAAGTCCAGTTTTTCCCTTTCGTTTGTTTCCCATAATGCTAAAAATATACCTTACAGAAACTGACCAGGTCAAATGAGATTCCTGTCACGACTTTGTGCTCTCGCCTGACAGGATTGCCGGGACACGAAAACAAATCGGGATGCGAGAATGCGGGCATGAGATTCCCAATGAGAGCAGTTTTGTCGGGAGAATATGAAAGGAGAGAACGATGGAAATAAAAATATTGCGGCTTCCTGCCGTCAAGGTTCTGTCTGGGCTTGCAAAGTCAACAATTTACGCAAGGATTGCGGCGGGTCTGTGGCCACGGCAGGTTGGACTCGGTGGCTGTGTTGGGTGGCCTGCGGATGAAGTTGCTAAAGTTATCTCGGCACACATCGCAGGTCTGACTGATGGAGAAATCCGCAGCTTGGTGTTGAGGCTTGAATCGGAACGAAAAAACATTCTAATTGAGGAATTAAGATAATGCTCGAATCGAAAATTAAAGACTTTATGTTGGCGAGGCCCCAGTCTGTTGGACCAACCCAATCGTTTATCAACGAGCTCAAGTTGAATGGAAAATCTCCGGAATTTATTCAGCACTTAATTGAGACAGGACGCCTGGATCATGGCGACTCAG
>CAIWKC010000403.1 GCA_903913145.1 uncultured Gallionellaceae bacterium
ATCGATTCTCAAAAAACGCAAACGGACATCACGCAGCAACGTAGTGAAATTTTATCTACAATAAAACGATTTTTCTCCTTAAGTATTTAGACGGAATCACTAGAAATTTAAATTTAATATGCCCGACAGGGCGCTAAGATAAAATTGTGACGCGGCATCGGTATGATATGTAAAGAATATTTTTTTGTGAACAACACAGTATCTCTACGAAATTGGATTTATAGCGGTTATCTACAAGCACTTGCTGTATCATTGCATCTGCATTATTAATACATAGGCGATAGAATATTACCCATGAAAGTTACATTCCTTGATTTTGAGCAGTCCGTTTCCGAGCTGGAAAACAAGATAGAACAATTGCGTTTTGTTCAGGATGATTCAGCACTAGATATATCAGATGAGATTTCACGCCTGCAAAAAAAGAGTCAGGCGCTGACCAAAGATATTTATGCCAAGCTCACTCCCTGGCAAATTTCACAGGTCTCTCGCCACCCTCAGCGGCCTTATACGCTGGATTACATTCAGCATCTGTTTACGGACTTTGAAGAATTGCACGGTGATCGCAATTATGCGGATGATGCTGCTATTGTAGGTGGGTTAGCGCGTTTCAATGGCCAAAGCGTGATGGTTATCGGTCACCAAAAAGGTCGCGATACCAAAGAACGCCAATATCGTAATTTTGGAATGCCCCGTCCGGAAGGCTATCGCAAAGCGATGCGCTTGATGCGATTGGCAGAAAAATTTGGCATTCCGATCATGACCTTCATCGATACGCCCGGAGCTTATCCCGGCGTGGGTGCAGAAGAGCGTGGTCAGTCCGAAGCGATTGGAAAAAATTTATATGTAATGGCCGAGCTGCGCGTGCCTATTATCTGCACCATCATCGGAGAAGGTGGTTCAGGTGGTGCTTTGGCTATCGCGGTGGGGGATACGATGCTGATGCTTCAATATGCTACTTATTCTGTGATCTCACCGGAAGGTTGTGCCTCTATTTTATGGAAGAGTGCGGACAAAGCCTCTGAAGCGGCCGAGACTCTCGGAATCACCGCAACTCGTTTGAAGACCTTAGGCTTGGTAGACAAGATCGTCAGCGAACCTTTGGGTGGTGCGCATCGCGATTATCCTGCGATGATGCAGACAATCAGAAAGAGCTTGCAAGAATCCCTCAAGCAGGTGACTGCTTTGTCGCAGGAGGAAATGCTGCAAACGCGTTTCACTCGCCTCATGAGCTATGGCAAATTCAAGGAAGTCGAAGTCTAATCTGTTGGAGCGCGTCGCCGAAGCGCTCAGTCCTGTTGTTCCTCAAGAACACTCAATATTGCTTGGGCTAAGTGGCGGCATTGATTCAGTCGTGCTGCTGCATTTGCTGTCTACGCTTGCGCCGCGTTTCTCCTGGCGACTTTCGGCGTTGCATATTAATCACGGTATAAGCCCAAATGCAGATGTCTGGGCAAAATTCTGCGAAGAACTTTGTTCCCGCTATAAAGTACCAATTATTATCGAAAGAGTGGACATTGCTCCGCTACGTAACGAACATGGCATCGAAGCAGCTGCACGAAAGTTGCGTCAGGCTGCGTTTTTCAGACAAGCTTGTGATTTTGTAGCGCTTGCACACCATGCTGACGATCAGGCAGAAACCCTGTTGCTACAATTGCTACGAGGTGCCGGAATCAAAGGTGTCGCGGCAATGCCATTACTCAAACATGCTACAGCCCTTACTCACGCCACCTTGCGCCCCTTACTCGAAATTACGCGGGATTTACTATTGAAGTATGCACAAAAACATGAATTAAACTGGGTTGAAGATGAAAGCAATGCAGTTGATTATTACCCGCGCAATTTCTTGCGTAATCAGATACTACCCAAGTTGGAAGAGAAGTTTCCCGCTTACCGTAACACGCTATCACGCAGCGCAAGTCATTTTGCCGAAGCAAGTGAACTGCTCGATGAGTTGGCGCAACAGGATTTACAAAACTGGGTAAAGGGCGATCCACTTGATTTGGCATTTCTGCATTCGGTTTCACTTCCCAGATCCAAAAATCTGCTCAGGTATTTTCTGTATACCAGCGGTGCACCAATGCCTCAATCCTCCCATCTTGATGACATGCTGCAACAATTAATGGAAGCGCGCAAAGATGCGGCAGTCTGTATTGAATTTGCGCATTGGCAAGTTCGCCGTTTTCAAAATAAAATTTATGTGCTCCCTTCCTTGAGTGATTATGACAGAAATCTGAAATTGACTTGGCAGGGAGAAAATGAATTGGAATGGCCAGCGTCAAACAAGCGATTGTTGTTAACCAAGTCTACAGGACAGGGAATTAGCTTGAATAAATTGCAACAGGCTCCAATTACATTCAGACTTCGATCGGGAAAAGAAAAATTGCGCCCATTTAGCAATGCTTCAACTCGTAGTCTAAAAAATTTGCTGCAAGAGAAAAAAATTCCACCTTGGCTTAGGGAGCGTTTACCTTTGATGTATTGCGGCGAAGAGTTGGTGTGTGTGGTTGACGTGGCGATTACAGAGCGTTATCAAGCACAAAACGGGGAAGAGGGTCTGTCGGTGACAAGCGTATAGTTTGAATCATGAATTGATATAGTCGGCGAACTGTTATAACTTGCCTGAAATAATTATAAGAAAATAAATTTAAAGCTGATTTTTTGTTGACTTCCAAGTTAAATTCGTAAATTTGACAGTATTAACCTGGTTTCAAGCCGGATTAGTCAGTTGCCTTGTGTAAATTGTGTTGTTGGTCGGAAATGCCATAGATGCTAGAATGCGCGTCGCTTTTATAGCTTCCCTTTAGAGGAACCCATTAATTTATACAGTCTGGAGAGTAGCATGGCCGTCGAACGTACCCTTTCAATTATCAAACCCGATGCAGTCGCAAAAAACGTTATCGGACAAATATATGCCCGTTTTGAAAAAGCAGGCCTGAAGATCGTTGCAGCACGTATGGTGCAATTGTCCCGAGCAGAAGCTGAAGGCTTCTACGCGGTACATAAAGCACGTCCTTTCTTCAACGATCTCGTCAGTTTTATGATCTCCGGCCCGGTGATGATTCAGGCACTGGAAGGTGAAGGCGCGATTCTGAAGAATCGTGATCTGATGGGCGCGACAGATCCGAAAAAGGCAGATAAAGGCACTATCCGTGCTGATTTTGCCGACAGCATTGATGCGAATGCAGTTCACGGTTCCGATGCGCCTGAAACCGCCGCAGTCGAGATTGCTTACTTTTTTCCGGCGCTGAACGTCTATTCTCGCTAATGACGGAAAATCTCCTCAACTTTGATGCTGCGCAGATGACAGCCTGGTTCGCGGAACAAGGCGAAAAGCCTTTCCGCGCCAAGCAAGTGCTGCGCTGGCTGCACAAAGCGGGGGAGTCTGATTTCGATGCGATGAGCGACCTTGCTTTGTCGCTTCGTGAAAAACTCAAATTAACTGCCTATGTGAAATCTCCGCAAGTGATGCGCGAGGAAACTGCAACAGACGGCACCCACAAGTGGTTGCTGGATGTTGGTACTGGCAATGCGGTGGAGACCGTATTTATTCCGGAAACCGACCGGGGAACACTGTGCGTTTCCACTCAAGCTGGATGCGCACTGGATTGCGCGTTTTGTTCAACCGGCAAGCAGGGCTTTAATCGTAATCTGTCTGTAGCTGAGATCATTGGGCAATTATGGTGGGCGAATCGGGAACTGGGAAAAGGTGAAGATGGCCATTGGCCGATCACCAATGTAGTGCTGATGGGCATGGGTGAACCGTTATTGAACTTTGACAACACCGTAAGCGCCTTGCGCCTGATGCTGGATGACAATGCTTATGGTTTGTCGCGCCGCCGTGTAACGGTATCCACTTCCGGCATCGTTCCCGCGATGGACAGATTAAGGGATGAATGTCCGGTGGCTTTAGCTGTATCACTTCATGCGCCTAACGACGCACTGCGCAATGTTCTGGTTCCGGTGAATCAAAAATATCCACTTCGTGAACTCATGTCCGCTTGTCGGCGTTATTTGGAAAAGGCTCCACGTGATTTTGTTACCTTTGAATATGTGATGCTGGAGGGTGTGAATGACAGTGTGCAACAGGCGCGAGAATTAATAGACCTGGTGCGTGAAGTACCATGCAAATTTAATCTCATCCCTTTCAACCCGTTTCCTCAGGCTCCCTATAAACGTTCAGATATGCAAACAGTGATGCGGTTTCGCGATGTACTCATGCAAGGAGATATTGTGACCACAATTCGTAAAGTGCGCGGGGATGACATCGCTGCGGCTTGTGGTCAATTAGCCGGAAAAGTTCAGGACAAAACAAAAAGAACACATCGATTGACGGAGGTTGTTTAGTGAGAGTTTTTGCATTGGCATTGTTTTTTTCGTTACTTGCAGGTTGTGCCTCCGATGGAAATGGATTGCCGCCGGAACGGGCTTTGGCGAGCGCCAAAGTTCATACTGAACTTGCCGCTTCATACTTTGAACGTAAACAATACTCAATTGCGCTGCAGGAATTGGAAACTGCGTTAAAGGCGAATTCAACTTTTGCTCCCGCCTTCAATGTGCGCGGATTGATTCATTTAACCCTGCGTGAAGACAAATTGGCGGAAGAAGACTTTCGTCATGGCTTGAAATTGGACGAAAACGACTCCATCACACACAACAACTTTGGCTGGTTTTTGTGCCAACGCGGGAGAGCGGCCGAATCGATACCCCAATTCCTTGATGCGGTGAAAAATCCTTTGTATAGCACGCCAGAGACGGCCTATGTAAATGCGGGAGTGTGCTCAAATAAAATAGGTAAATTTGCCGACGCGGAAGAATATTTTCAACGAGCGTTGGTGAGGGTACCGAATTTACCCGATGCTTTATTTGGCTTAGCTCAAGTGAGTTTTGCGAAAAATGATTTTGCGGTTGCCAAAACTTACTTCTTGAGATTCTCTCAGCGTGTGTCTGACTTGACTGCAGAACACCTTTGGTTGGCTGTTCGTATAGAAAGAAAAGTCGGGGATCGCAATTCTGAACAAAGCTATGCTTTGCAACTGCAGAAACGTTTCCCCGATTCAAGCGAGGCACAATTGTTACTTCACGGTGAATGATGGACAAACTTCCAAACAATGATATTGCTGTTCCCCACGATAAAGTAATGGCCGCGAAGCTGCGCAAAGACAGGATCTTCGCAGCCGAGTATCTCAAGGCGGCGATGGAGGACAAGGTC
>CAIWKC010000404.1 GCA_903913145.1 uncultured Gallionellaceae bacterium
CTGGAACAACCGCAATATTTTCTAATGTTTCGGATATTCCATTTTCGACCAAATTCTGAATCGGTATTGGAGTTTTTGGCTCTGTATGTTTTTCAAAATATTCACTTATCGAAGAGCTATCGGTAACATCATAATCAAAGCCTTTCCCCCCTTTTGCGATGAGAGCAGCATTACCTGGGCTTTCACTTGGAGTTCGAACATAAAGAGGTGACCACCCGTGACGCAAATTTTCAATAGCACCAGCCCAAGTTCCTCCCTCCCCTTCGGCTGACTCCACCACCAAGGAATAATCAGCAAGTGCGTAAATGAATCTATTTCTCGCCATAGCATTTCCGGTGTTGAACCCTGCATCTGGGTTAAATGGAGAGGTCAATACGAGCTTACCCGATTGTATGCCCATACGATTTTGGCGATTGACGCTGGCACGAAGCAAGTCAGCAGCTAAAACACCTATTACCATGCCCCCGGCTTCACCTGCTCCCTGCATTCCCGCAGCATCCACACCTTTAGCCCCACCCGAAATCACGCCCATCCCATCCTTCGCACAGGCACTACCCACTTCGCGCGTGTATTCAAGAGAAGCCTCGGTGACGTTGCGCGAACCAACTACCGCAAGTCCTCCAATGTCTAGCAGGGAAGTATCCCCAGCGCCATATAGTAGAGGCGGGGCAGACTGTCCAAGTTTCTTCTTCAATCGTTTTGGATATGCCGCATCGCTACGTGACAATACCCACAAACCACTGCGTTGCCATTTTTCAAGTGACAAAGCCATAGCGGTTCCGCGCGAGATTAGAGACTTTATTCGATGAGGTTCTAGGCCAGCATTCACAAGCTCACCAAACCGGTCTGTTAAAGCACCTCCGATCAAATCACTAGGCCGAAGTTTGCCTTCGATCAACCACTTCGCCAATCGCTCATATTCCTTTTGCGTCAGAGGCGAATAGCTTTCACCTCGTTCGCTACCAAAGCGACCACATAGCAGTAAAATCGCTTCAGTATCAAGAGACAGATTTGTTAGCACATTCTCATTCATTTTTTCAAGTAGTAGTATTATTTCGATGCAGTGGTTGCAAGTGCAAATGGATACACAGATCCACTACCCGCCTGTCTCAGCAATGCTGTAGCAAGCGTTAGAGTCCATCCCGAATCAAATACGTCATCAACCAGTAATACCGGCCCGGCAAATTCCTTACCCGTTTTCTGAACTGTAAATGCTCCATCCAGATTGTGACACTGATGATAGCGATTCTCCATGCCCTTTTGCTCTTCTGTATGTCGGGTCTTTATCAACGCATGATGAAATGGAATCTTCAGCGCCTTGGCTAAACGCATAGCAAAGTCTGGCACTAGCTCTGGGTGTCGCATCGATGGAATACATGTCACCCACACCAGTGAAGAATCCTTTGTCCAGCGGGTTTGAATCAATTCAACTGAAGCATTTACCAGATCATCTGCAAAGTGCCCTTGAGATTTTCCTTTCGTTACCATTTCTCCCCATACTGGCTCTCCCCAGCGAGAAAGAATACGTCCCGGTTCACCGCGAAGATTCAAGGGAATATTTTGATTCTTCCATGAATAAAGCGCCACATAAGTTTTGAGCGCAGAAAGATCCCATTGCTTCTTCAATTCCAGCAACATTTCACTATGCCGAACGAATCGTTGCGCCTTGATCAGCCTTGTATCAGATATAGCCAGAGGAACCACGGGAGACCCTTTGCAAACTGCACACTTGCCACAGGGTTGAGCCATAGGATCATCAAGCGCTTTCGCCAGGAATTGCATTAAGCATTGCCGCCCCTCCATGTACGTCTGCATTTCGATCCATTCGAGTTCGCGCTGACGAGTCAAATGTTCGATACGATCCTTGTTCAACTTAAAGGGCTGTGCAGTTCGGCTCCATTTTGATTCAATTTTCACTACCGGCGCGGCATTCTCGACTACCAGAAGTTTTAATACCTTTTCGATTTGTGACTGACGCAGGTTAGCAACCCTTTCCAGTTCTCGCACGGTCATGCCATCGGTTTCACAATCCTCCAACGCCTTTAGAATTCGATCGATCTGCCACTCAGGTGGAAAGGCTGAATCACGGAAAAACGCATTGATATCATCTTCCTCGTCACCTGATAGAAGTACACCGAAGGCTGCATCGATCGCGCGTCCCGCCCGTCCAACCTGTTGATAATAGAAAACCACCGAACCCGGTGTCTGATAATGGATTACAAAATTTAAATCGGGCTTATCGTATCCCATCCCCAGCGCAGTGGTTGCCACCAAACACTTAATCGTATTCCCCAACAGGGCCAATTCTAGAGCTTGGCGGTCTTGATCAGATTTTCCAGAATGATACGCGTGAGCATTAATATTATTTTCCTGCAGCCACTTAGCAACTCGGTCGGCATCACGGGTGGTTAGTGTATAAACGATTCCACTGCCTGGAAGTTTCGGAATCTGATCTGCCATCCATGCCAAGCGTTCTGCTGGATTAGCCATGCGAATCACTTGTAATGCCAAACTTTCTCTAAGCAGTGGGCCGCGCTGAACCATCACTTTACCGCCCAATTGTTCTGACACATCCTTCTCAACACGGTGATTCGCCGTTGCCGTTGTCGCCAGCACCGCAATGTTTCGAGGGAGCAGACGAAGTATCTGGCCAATACGTCGGTAATCAGGACGAAAGTCATGCCCCCAATCCGAAATGCAGTGCGCCTCGTCGATTACCAGCAACCCTATTTTCGACGCGATGGGTAACAGTGTATGAGTTACAAAATCATCATTCGCAAGACGCTCAGGGGAAATCAGTAGCAAATCAATCTCATCGTTCAAAAGCCGCTGGCGTACTGCGTGCCAATCATCAGAGTTGGTTGAATTGATGGTTTCGGCGCGCAGTTTCAGACGATTCGCTGCTTCAATTTGGTTACGCATTAAGGCCAACAGCGGAGATATGATTAGTGTCGGCCCAGATCCCTGTTCACGCATCAACTTGGCAGAAACAAAATAGACCATGCTCTTGCCCCAACCTGTACGCTGCACACAAAGCACACGCCCGCGTTGGTTCACCAGCTGGTCGATGGCTTCCCACTGACCATCACGAAAATTAATGGTTGGATTGTCTAGGGCAATACGGAGCCAAGATAGAGCGCTGGAAAGTGGAGTCATGTTCCTAATGCTGATGGTCTTTTGAACAAATTGATAAACCTCTGACGAAGCTTTTCGTCTCCAACGTCACATATTGAATAAGCATCTTCATATTGGTTTCATATTTTTGGAACAATCCTTGAATCATGGTCCCAATCTAGCAATGATTTCTTTATTAACTTAGAATCGAAAATTCGATGATTGGAAAGTTAAGCGCGTGAATCATATAAATATTCCAGAATGCGGTCACATTGTTTTAGATAAGCGCTTATTTCTCGCATAGCGCTTCTTATATTCTTCTGCTCGCCACTCATGGAATGCTGGTAGGCCAAGGTAAATTATTTGAGTAGCATCGGCAAAGTTATACAAATTATGCGTGTGCTCATAATCAGCAAAAGTCTTGTAGATACCACCAAGTTTTTCCCAAGTAGAGCTGATTAGGAAATCAAAAAATAACTCGTGGGCTGTTAGTAAAATTACAGGGTTGGTTGGTCGGCCATGTTCGTCTGGACGTCTTCCCCACCTGACAAAATTTCGAAGTAATTCCTTTTCAGTATCCGTGAAGTGTTCTCTTAAAACTGAAATCACAATAAACGCCCCTGGTAATTTTCGCCCAATGGCTTTTAGTTTGCTGAGATCCTTTGGTTTGATTAGGTCTCCCTGTCCTAATGATTTTGCCTCGCCAATGATAAGGTGGGGTGATTTGCTGGTGCCATGGCTCTCCTGTCTATGCCATGCTACAAAATCAGCCTCAGCATCAATACCGTCAAACTTTAGACTCATTGCTGTTGAGAATGTCATCTCAGCATGACTTCCAAAGCCTCTTATGACACGCAAAGTTAGCAGTGCACTATATGAACCGCGACCGAAGTCAGGAACTGAGAAAGGGCCAATAACACGGAAGTACCAATTCTGATTATTTTTTCGTAACCCAGCTTGTGGAAACTCGTAACGATTGAGACATCGCTCACAGGTCACACTATAATCAATGGTTGTCAGGCTATGCCAGTTCGTTACATGGCAATGAGGACATTCAGTCTCTAAACCAAGCCTGATGATATTCCTTCTCGTAAAGTCATCAAGTCCCATTCTTGGAAGAGAGCGATGCTTTTTGCGTCGAGAAATAAGGTCTGCCCATTTCTTTACAGCCGCGCTACGCCTCTCAAATGTCTCTTCAGTATCTTCGACACCATGAGTTCTCCGGCGAATACCCCCTGCCATATTATTGAGAAGCTGAATAGTCTCCAAGTCCGCTAGTAAATATACATCCCAAAGCCCTCCCAAATGATCAAGCATTTGTTTGGCGACATGACCTGGATCGGACAGCTTAGCCTGAATTCCCAATACATTTAGCGAACCTATAATCGCGTCATCCATAGAAAGAAGCGTTAAACCTACACTCCAGTTCTTGTAGCTTTGGCCAAAAATCCACCCCTCGTTTCCAACAGTCACCCAGTCATTCCCTATTACTAATTGTGGCCAATGTCGGTCAAATACATTAAACGGAAGCACAGTAGCGATTTCTTCTTGATGTAAACCGGATATCATTACTGCATTAATCCATCTGCAACCGTGTCCTCCAAAGCGTGACGCAAAATCCGGATCAAGGGTTTGAAACTTAGCAGTCAGTTTTTGTTCTTTACTTATGTCAATACTAATTTGTTGTTCATCCGCAGTAACTTCTAATCTTTCATCTCGGTGTATCCGTTCATCTGTATGTGATTGCCAAATACAATTCCGCATTAACTTCACATAGAGCGAACCTACTGGCAGTCCCCCTAAAGTTTTGATCAATACGTCCGAGCGCTCTTTGCCGATTGACCGACCAAACTCAACTGTAGCGTGATGCATAATGCCATTAGGGTTTCCTTTAACAGGTCGAAACTGGGCTTTAATAATTTCGCGAATATGATCTGCAAGGTTTTCAAACCAATCTATAGGTACAGGTAATACTGGATGTGGCTCGAGCCGGAGATTCCAAAGGTCGATCAAATCAGTTGGTCGCGTCGGATCAAATATATAAACTGTTAAGTCGTGATGCCAATAACGCTTGGTTTCACACGCATGCCGAGTAACCTGTAAAGGACATCCCGCACCATTTTTAAATACTTCCAGCCAAACTTCAGAAGTTACATTGAACACTTTAGGAGAAAAGACTTCCTTGAATTCCTTGGTTTCCTTGAGGTCCGGTTGCTCCGGTTACGCCGGTAATTCCAGGAGAACCTTGATTTCCTTGTGGTCCGGTTGCGCCGGTTATGCCTGTAACACCGGGA
>CAIWKC010000405.1 GCA_903913145.1 uncultured Gallionellaceae bacterium
TATAGGTGCCAGATATTTATGCGCTCTAGCAAGAACCGCAAAATCAGACCAATTAGATGCAGGCGACAATGCAAACAACCGACGCGCCTCTTCCATTACCATCTGCGCCTGAATGTTGGCATCAACTGGACACCGAATGATATGCACACGACCTTTAGCAAAGGTATCCAGCTTCTCCCATTTCCCACCAGATGAATTACTTTGACGTAAGTAATTAATTCGTATCGGATAATCTTGCTTTAACCGATCTGGATTTTCGGCAATGATTTTATTCGCCGCTGTAATGATATTTGAACTTGATCTGTAGTTTTCAATGAGATATTCAGTCTTTGCATCATAATCTTCTTGAAAGCGTTTAATGAATTCATTGCTGGTCTTACGAAACTCATAGATATTCTGATCATCGTCCCCTACCGCCATGATGGTGAGCTTTGCGTCACGATCTCCCGAGACCCTTCCTGTAAGTGCACTAATTAGTTCATACTGTGCAGCATCAATATCCTGATACTCATCAACTAAAATATAGCGATAACCTTGCATCAACTTATCTCTCAGATCATCCGTATCCTCATCGTCAAGCCGACCGTGCCCTTGCAATAAGTTGATCGCATTTCGGATAATCGCATCGAAGTCAGGAGGTTCGTCTCTCTCAGCCATACTTCGCAATGAAGTCCCTGTCAGGCGCATAGCCATTGAATGATAAGTCAGCACAGTGACCCCATAAGCATCTTGGCCAACAAGATCAATTAAACGCTTTCGTACTTCGTAAGCGGCCAGACGATTGAATGTCAACACAATGATGCCGTCTGCCGGTGTGCGCAAAACTCTCAGCAAGTAAGCGACCCGATGCACAATGACTCGTGTTTTACCCGATCCTGGGCCTGCAAGAATCAAACGGTTAGTATCCGTTTTGTCCGCTACCAATGACTGTTGCAAGGGATGCTTCAGTTCGTCCACGATTCGTCTCAAAGACTCCCCCGTCGTTGCAAGCTCAAGCAACTCTTTGCGAGTTGCAAAATATCGTTTGATGAAATCGCTTTTTGACCAGCGGAAGTAAGCCGCAATGAAAGCCATCGCATCATTGAGTTTTTCCAGTCCAAGTCGGGCGTATTCTTGCACCACATGAATTTGGAAATTGCGCTCTTGGTAATATTCTTCCAGCCCAACGTAATCACTTTGCTTAAAGCCACGTTTACTTTCATCAGCAAACACATGGATCGTCATCGCTGACCTAAAAACTGTCCTTCCTCTATCCAAATGAATTGCTTTAATGTTATCCAGATAAAGTAAACCTTGCTCCAACGCCTTTGCTTCATCACGCAGTTGTCCAGCCAAAGTAATATCATTGCGCAATACTTCACATAGCTCGCCTGCCTTACTCTCTACCAATAGATCAGCGCCCCGCAATTCTGGCGGCAACTTTCCCAAAAAAAAGCTCAGCAATATTTGAGCGATAGCGCGGCGTTTTTCACTTAACTCCCTAATCTGCTGCCATGACCGACGCAGCCTGACGCGATAATGGTCGCGAGTAACTTTTTTGAGTTCAAAACTAGGACGCTCTGCTTGGGTGTTCCCGAAGGGTTGACTCATCGCTCGCAATAAAGCTAGCAAGTCCTCAATGATTACTTCTCTGCCAATTTTATCCTTGACACCCTGGCATAAGTTGCGCAGATTTAATTCCTGCCAATCTTTGGTATCTGCATCAGGTGCTAGTTCTGGCAATAATTCGATCAATGCCTGTTCGGTTGTCGTAACGCTTGCAAATTTATCTTGAGAAGAATTGGCAATACCCTTACGCAACCTCGCTGTAATAACGATATCGTTACTCAAAATTCCAAGCTGCTCCATCTGTTGAAGCACACGAACACATTCCTCGCTGGGCATCTCGGTTTGCAACATCAGCTCATCAGTACTAATGCCTTCTGTTGCGTCGGCATTAATTAGTAACTCTACGAGCGTCAAATATTTTCGTTTATTGTCTTCTGTTAAATTGGCTGCCATTAACTTTTCTTCAGCCATTTGCAAGTTGCCAACTTTTAGGCTTGCAGGAAATACTCGCGTTTCATTTTCATTGCGCTGCAATAATCTGGCACGCTCCAACCATGAGACCGCCGTTTTAACTCGTGTCTCCGCATCCCGACTCTCTGCATCAATTTCTGAATCCAAGTCTTCATCTGCCAATATCTCACCGGCAGTAATTACAATCGTGTTGTCTTTGGCCTTATTGGATCGCTTGCGCAAACTGCGCAATATTTCACCAATGTCCTTGCGACTAAGACGGGAACGTGCAGCAAGGCCAAACTGAACCTCTGCATCGTCTTCGTCATAAAGCAATATACAGCGAGACTCGTTTCGATCACGCCCAGCTCGTCCGGCCTCCTGAAGGTAGTTCTCTAATGATCCGGGAATTTCTGCATGTATCACTGCACGTACGTCCGGTTTATCCACTCCCATGCCAAAGGCATTGGTTGCAACAATTACTCGCAAGTCACCATTGATAAAGTTTTGCTGCACATCTTTCTTTTCATCTGGCTGCAATCCAGCATGAAAATATGCACATACCCATCCCATATCTCTGAGAAAGGCGGAAATATCCTCTGCACTTTTTCGCTTTGCTGCAAAAACAATCGCTCCACCTTCTGAATCCCTGAGCTCGCTTTCAAGAATTTTATGAATCAGACTGAACTTCTCTTGGCTTGTTGTATTAATCACCTCGTAATGCAGATTTTCTCTTTCGTATCCGCCAGCAAAGACTTTCAACTCAATGCCTAATATCTCTTTAAAATGAGCAAGCAGATCATCAATTACCTCTACCTTTGCCGTCGCAGTAAAGCAGGCAATTTGCGGCAACTCATTACGCACATGCTCCTTAATAAAGCGTGATGCATAAATGTAGTCGGGGCGAAAGTCTTGCCCCCACTTTGAGAGGCAATGCGCTTCATCAAAAACCCATGCACCAATTTCACGATAGCGAATTGCGTCAATAAAACTTTTATTACGCAATTGCTCTGGTGATACCAACAATATTCCAATGTCGCCCAGCCTGATTTTTTCCAGCACCTCACGCCGTTCAGGCACGCTTAACAAACCATTTAATGCCGCTCCACAGAAGATGCCTTGTTTCACCAAGTTATCAACCTGATCTTTCATCAGAGATTGCAACGGCGAGATAATCACGGTAAGACTACCATTGCGCCAATATCGATTTAACGCAGGCAATTGGTAACAAAGCGACTTACCTCCGCCAGTCGGAAGGATGGCTAGCAAATGCTCGCCACGCATCCCGGTCGTGACAATATCTTCTTGCAAAGACCCACCTTGCAGATTAACAGGCTCCGCGCGGAACTCAGAGAAGCCGAAGTATCGTGTCAACTCAGATCGAGGATCATGCACCGCTTTGCAATACGCACAGTCCGGTTGATTACATGTCTGGTCACGCAATTCTTTAAGTAGCGTTTTCGTTTTCGGAAACTGCATACCCACCCACGGCGGCAGAACCGAATTTCCACCAGAGACGCGAAGCCAAGCAAGAGCATAGGCTATCGGCATATACATATCTGGATTGATTAGGTCTTCTTGTAGCAACTTCTCCAACCGAGTAATGCATACTTTTTCTTGCACATCGGTCCTCAAGAATTTCCTGATTTGATCAAGTTCCGGCTTGGCCGCATGACGGATACTCATAAAAAGGCTAGATAAGCCACTCCCATCAACAGATGTCATCAGGTAGTGATAGCAAGCCAACTCGTCAGGATCTGTAGCATTGAGAGAAATTAAAGCATCGCGCTGATCTTTGAATAATCTCAGGGAGAGCTGCGCATCCTTTAGCGGATCATTGATCGAATCTCTGACCAACTTATAGTCTTTCACCAAACTGTGATATGGATTCTGGGGAAATGCGATTGGGGAAAGCTGTAACGTATCAATGATCGGCAAGGACAGCAGCGTCAGATTAGGATAGTTTCGTTTGAGAACAGGTAAATCATGCTGTACAACATTATGCCCAAGCACAAATGAAGCACCTGCTGTAAGTATATCGAGCTTTGGCTTAACTTCGGCAGGTCGAAACTTGCCTTGAAACACTTCACTTTGTTTGGTGTCTGCCCGCCATGCTGCAATTTTATAGATAGCAGCCTCCGACTCGACCGATGTTTCCAGGTCTATGCAAAGAGATTTTGGTTGAAAGTCGCTTTCTTCACCCATCAAGATACCTTGTCAGATAACTACTTGATCAATTCAACCTAACGTAATATTTTTGTTGAATTAAGTTGATTCTGCATTGTACCTAACTTAATGAACTAATTTCATTTGCGTTCCACGGCAGGGCAAAGATTTTCAGAATGAATTGGTCAGGTTCTAAACTTAAGCCGACGGATCACGCGTAATTCCTGCAAGATGTGAATGCCTGCTTTGGCGCATCAGTTCGGAGCGCACTTTATGCAAGTACGAGACATTCGCACCCGGCCGTACTATTATGAAAAAGTAGGCAGACAAAATAGAGTAGGTTTTTATGAGTCAATTGGTTACTGAAAATATTTACGCCTCATTATTATTAATTAATGGTGAGAGGTGCGTATGTCTAATAATTTTTCGGCGTCAAGGAGAATAACTCATGCCTCTTAGCCCAGCTGAGCAGCTTGCACACAGTACAGTGAGGATTGAGTGCGATCTTGTTAGTGGCGGAGTTGGAACAGGAACTGGTTTCTTCTACAGCCTCAACCGTAATGGAGATCAGCACGTTCCGGTTATCGTCACCAATAAGCATGTAGTAGAGGGTGCGGTGAAAGGCCGCTTCCTTCTCACGTTACACAACGGCACGGATGGGCCAGCTATCGGCACGGTTCAGGCTTATGAACTTGACTCTTTTCAGGGTCGGTGGCTTCCTCATCCCGATAAAGATGTTGATTTATGCGTTATGCCAATTGCGCCTCTGCTTCATGAGGCCGAGAAGACCAACACAAGGTTCTTTTTTTTAACATTGGACAACAGCCTGATTCCAACAGCATCTGATATGGATGACATGCTGGGTTTGGAAACTATCGTAATGGTTGGCTATCCCAACGGGTTGTGGGACAAAGTGAACAACCTCCCAATTTTTAGGCAGGGCGTTCTTGCATCGAACTATAAATACGACTGGAATGGGAAAAAGGAATTTCTCATTGATGCCGCCTGCTTTCCTGGCTCAAGTGGATCGCCAGTGCTTCTATTTGAAGTCGGGAGTTACCAGACAAGAAACGCGCTTGTTATGGGGTCGCGTATAAAACTGCTGGGCATCCTTTACGCCGGGCCTCAGCACACCATTCACGGCGATATTCAGGTTATAACAGTTCCCACACAGCAGAAACCCATTTCAGTCGCAGCAATACCTAATAACCTCGGCATTATTATCAAGGCTGACCAATTGAATGCGTTTGAAGGAATGCTGAAATAATGCCGAACCAGTCGTTCGAGCGGGAGGCCGCAAAGCGCAGTGCCCCTCAACTTTACGATTGAACTCACAATGACGCCCGAAAGGATTGCTGCTGCGGAAAAGTTCGGATCTGAGCTTCACAGGCTCACGAACGAAATCGAAATGTGGCAGACGGAGAAGAATCGGGCTGCTGCTGCTTCCTTTTGCATCGCGCTAGATCATCACGCAGCGATAGTGTTCCTGATGAAGAACACGTTTTACTCGTCCAGCTTTGCCTTACTACGCACTCTATTCGAGGCCTACTTGCGAGGACTTTGGCTGAAACATTGCGCTACTGACACACAGGTATCCGCTTTCTTCCGAGGTGCTGAACCACCGAAGACGATGGTCGCAGAAATCGAGTCCACAGAAGCTTTCACCAGCGGCGTTCTATCACGCATCAAGAGGGAGAACTGGGGGGCAATGTGTGCTTTCACGCACACGGGTGGCTTACATCTGCAACACTGGCAATCGCAAGACAGCGTCGAGCCGACATTCGCGCCAAAAGAATTGGAAGAATGTCTGAATTGCGCAGAGCTGTTTGGCACAATGGCTGGGCTAGAGCTCGTGCAACTGAGAAAATCTGGCGAGAATGGTGCCGATGTCTTGCAGTTGATGAAGACGAGGTGGCCTTCATGAGTTCTAACACTTCCAGCACTAGCCCGGTTACGACCAATGTTGACGGTCTGCTTCGGCTTGAAAGTAATCTTCCTAAATTTTCGGTAGCGGACATTAAAAAATACTACCGCAACAGCATTTTCTTAAAATCGTCAGTGTCTGCAAAGGCCGAAGAAGAGACACCCTACCTAGTTGCGGGTCAATCCTTAATTTGGACGTTCACACTCTGTAAATATTGGTGAAAGATCTGTAGGATGGCCAACAATTGATGTTTTGATACTTAATGCAGCCTTGATTTCAGGCATACCAAAGGAATAAATTCTTTTGCGGATAACGCAGTTGGAAAATTCGCGCAAGACTCTTTACCAAATTGAAATGTCCATTTAAAGGGATTAAATTAGGGGTCAGTAGTCAATTGACCTAAATGGGTACATTTGGGTTATGCTTTCTATTGCGGCGCATTTGCTTCTGCTTTAAGTTTGTCCAAATAGTCAGCCCACGTCTGCATCATTTTTTTTCGTTCTGCTAAAAATTTTGTTCTGTTATAAGCCGTACCAAGTGCATCGGGCACTCGATGCGCCAATTGGTGTTCGATTACTTCCGGTTTGAAGCCAAGTTGCTCATGGAGAATCGTACGTGCCATAGCTCGAAACCCATGCCCTGTAATCTCATTTTTCGTGTCATAACCCATGCGGCGTAAAGCTGCATTTACGGCAGCTTCGCTCATAGATCTATCTTTTGAATGCGCTCCAGGAAAGACGAATCGTCCCTTTCCAGTTAATGCGTGTAATTCTTTAAGTAGAAAAACTGCTTGCTTTGACAGATGTACAAGGTGTGGCAATCTCATTTTCATTCGAGGCCCAGGAACGTTCAATTCACATTTATCAAAATCTATTTCTACCCACTCGGTTTTTCTTAGCTCCCCAGGACGCAAAAAAACAAGTGGTGAAAGTTTCAAGGCAGTCTGAACAATCAAAGTTCCCCTAAAACCATCAAATGCTCTTAATAATTCTCCAACTTCTTTGGGGTTAGTAATAGAAGCATAATGTTCTTTTTTTACAGGAGAAAGTGCTCCCCTAAGATTCTCAGAAGGATTAACAGTTGCTCTTTCAGTTTGAATTGCGTATCGGAACACTTGGCCACAATTTTGATGGGCTCGATGAGCAGTATCACCGGCACCACGATTTTCAATTCGGCGCAAACATATTAAAAGTTCTTGAGCAGAAATTTCGGAAATGGGTTTGCTTCCTATCCAAGGAAATACATCATTCTCAAATCTTTTAATAATTTTGCTTGAATGTGAATCAGTCCAACTAGATTTTTGACTTTCAAACCACTCACGAGCGATAGCTTCAAAGCTATTTTCAGAAGATGTAAATTTAGAAATTTTCACCGCCTTGCGTTTTTCGCTCGGATCAATACCATTAGCAACTAAATTGCGTGCTTCATCTCTTCGTGTGCGTGCTTCTTTTAAACTTATATCTGGATAAATCCCAAGTGAAATTCGTTTTTCCTTATCATCAAATCGATATTTAAAACGCCACCATTTCCCACCAGCTGGTGATATTTCTAAATAGAGCCCTTTTTCATCATATTTTTTGTATGTTTTATTGCTTGGTTTTGCATTTTTTACTGAAGTATCGGTTAGGGGCATAGAGACACCTAAATCAAAGATTGCTCATTAAATTATTTGATTGAACTTTCGCAGATTAAGAAAATATCTTCGTAATTTGATTTTGAACGTGAGAAATTTAAAGTTCAAAAATCTCTTGCTCACTAACAATCAATACGTTGGTAATAAGATAAATTAAGTTGCTCTGATATCGCGACAATAATTTTGA
>CAIWKC010000406.1 GCA_903913145.1 uncultured Gallionellaceae bacterium
CAAAATATGTCAGTCGTGCCGTCGCTGAAAAAGGACTTCCAAGAGGAATAATTCGCGGACTGCTGGTCATATTTCTAGCGTCAGTGGTTGCATTGCTTACGGGTGCTGCTGTAGATTGGATAGTCGAGCCGCATTCAGCCGAGATTAATGTAACTCGATAAGGGGTGCAAATCAGCAAAAATTCAACCCGAATTATGTTTAACCCACAAAACTACCCGCTTTTTTCGTAAACTGGATTTATAATCTTTCGAATTTGACGCGTCTATTGAACACTGCTTTTACTGGCACAGTATTCGCTTAACGTCACTTAACGTTTTGATAAAACCACAAGGCATGGAAATGAAACTCGCCTCCGACGAATACTCTAATCTCACCGCCTACGATGAATTGTTGGATCATAACTTGCACCCGCGACCGGTTGCGCGCCCATTATTCGATTATTTGAATTCACTTGATGAAAAAGAATTGTCCGCACGCCGAGAGGCTGTGGAGGCCACCATCATGGCAATGGGCATTACTTTCACTATCTACAGCGAATCCGGTAACATTGACCGTGCCTGGCCGTTCGACCCTATTCCGCGCATCATGGGGCGCAGCGAATGGGATCGGATACAAGCAGGGTTAAAACAAAGATTGACCGCACTGAATTTGTTCATCAACGATCTATATAACGAGCAAAAAATTATCAAGGATGGTGTTTTCCCGGCAGAAGTTCTAACCGGCTCGGGAAATTTCCGTCCGCAATGTGTCGGCATCACGCCCCGCTTTGGAGTTTGGGCACATATTTGCGGCACAGACCTGGTGCGTGACCGCGATGGCACGGTGTATGTATTGGAAGACAACTTGCGTGTACCTTCAGGCGTGTCTTATATGCTTGAAAACCGCCAGATCATGAAGCGAATTTTCCCCGAGGTATTTCGCACCACCAACATTTTGCCGGTGGACGACTACCCCACACAGTTGTACCAGACTTTGGCTGCGCTATCGCCTCGATCCGGCTCCCAACCAGTTATTGCTGTGCTCACTCCAGGCATCTATAACTCTGCCTATTTCGAACATAGCTATCTTGCCCAGCAAATGGGAGCCTATCTGGTTGAAGGCTCCGACTTGATTGTGGGCAGTGACGATGTCGTCTATATGAAAAACATTTCCGGCATGGAGCGGGTAGATGTTATCTATCGGCGTATTGACGATAATTTTCTTGATCCTGAAGTATTCAATCCCGATTCTCAGCTCGGCGTACGCGGCCTGATGCGCGCCTGGCGCAATGGCAAAGTGGGCATCGCCAATGCCCCCGGTGCAGGCGTGGCTGACGACAAAGTCGTCTACGCCTTCGTTCCGCAGATGATTCGCTACTATCTTGACCAGGATCCCATTTTGGCCAATGTGCCAAGTTATTTGTGCATGTACGATGACCAGCGCGATTATGTATTGGCAAACCTGGACAAACTGGTCGTCAAGCCCGCCAACGAATCCGGCGGCTACGGCATGATCATCGGCCCGCGCGCAACGCCGGAAGAACGCGCCCAATTTGCCAAACTGATTCGCGCCAATCCGCGCAACTACATGGCACAGCCTACGCTCGACATCTCCACGGCCCCCACGCTGGTGGACGGCAAACTTGCCCCGCGCCATTTGGACTTGCGTCCGTTTGTATTGCAGTCGGACAAACTCTACGCCACCACGGGTGGCCTGACACGCGTTGCCTTGCGCAAAGGCTCGCTGGTGGTCAACTCCTCTCAGGGTGGCGGCAGCAAAGACACCTGGATTGTTGAAGAAGGAGATCAATAATGTTAGCCCGTGCCGCAGAGAATCTATATTGGATGGCGCGCTATCTGGAGCGTGCCGAAAACACTGCACGCCTCATTAACAGCACGACGCATGTATTGCTCGATCTGCCGCATGGTGCGTCCTTCGGCTGGGCCAATCTTGTCGAAATTGCCGGACTGGACAGCCTGTTCAAGAAAAATTACCCGCAAGCAGATGAGCAGGCAATCATGCGTTTTCTGATTGAGGATACCGACAATCCCAGCTCGATCTTATCCTGCGTGCAATATGCGCGCGAGAATACGCGCACTTTACGCGAGGTTCTGCCGGCTGAAATGTGGGAACGCATTAACAGCCTATACCTCTATGTGCGTGAAAATGCAGCCATCGCCTGCCGCAGTCGGCGTGACCGCTATATGGTGCTGAACAATATCATTGAGCAGCGTCATGCCATTATCGGGCTGGTTTCAGGAACCATGGCTCATGACATTGCCTACCAGATCATTAAACTCGGGCGAAATGTCGAGCGTGCCGATATGACTACCCGCATCCTCGACCTCAACTCTGCTGTTCAGTTCCCCGAAGACAGCGTGCTTCACGAAACGCTGATGGAGCGGGTATGGATGAGCACGCTAAACTCATTGTCTGCTTACCAGACTTACCGCCGTCTGGTTTCCATGCGCGTGCGCAGAAGCGACGTGATCAAATTTCTGCTTCACGATATGCGCTTTCCACGCAGTGTTGAACACTGCCTCAGCGAGATCGAAAACTGTTTAAGGGTTCTTCCTCGATCAAATCAATTAATCCACATACCCACTCAATTGCGTCATGATCTGGCACAACGATCCACTGAAAACCTGAGCGTGGCAGAGTTGCACCTATATCTGGATAGATTGCAAGCAGACTTTGGCGTGGTTCACACTGCGTTAACACAGCATTATTTCCACGCGTACAGTGATGGCGACAATCCCGACAAGAAAAGCCAGACAGAAATCGAGTTTACAAAGTAGTGAGAAATCCTGTCAGTCCCGTTATCCGTATAAATAAATCAACTATAATCACTCTACAAATTTCAGAATATCGATATGACTTATTGCGTTTCAATTAATACATCCCAGGGTATGATTTTTTGCTCTGATTCACGCACCAATGCGGGATTCGACAACATCTCCATCTATTCCAAAATGCATACCTTCGTTTGGTCGGGTGAGCGTACTTTTGTTTTGCTGTCCGCAGGCAATCTGGCTACCACGCAGTCTGTGATTAAACACTTGCGCAGCGATATCGAATCAAGCGCGGCGGTTAATCTGCACAACGTGACCAATATGTTGGGTGCCTCAGATTACATTGCCGGCGTCAGTGCATCGGTGCAAAAACAGCATACTGATCGCGATTCATCCAATACAAACTTTGAGGCTACCTTTATTTTGGGCGGCCAAATAGAGTATGGCCGCATGGAAACTTTCCTGATATATCCGCAGGGAAACTATATCCACGAATCCGACGAGCATCCGTTCTTGCAAATAGGCGAAATAAAATACGGCAAGCCGATTCTTGATCGCGTCATCAAACGCAACACCCCTTTGGCCAGTGCCGCTCGTTGCGCACTCGTGTCCATGAACTCAACTGTGCGTAGCAATCTTACCGTCGGCCCGCCTATTGACCTGCTGATAATAGAGAAAGACAGGCTTGATTTCGGCAAACGAATGACCATGACCGAGGATGATCCTTTCGCAAAACATCTTTCGGAATCGTGGAATAGCGGGCTAGTGCAGGCGCTTGAAAACCTGCCCCATTTTCCATGGGAAAGCTGAATTAAGCTAAAAACAATTGAACGCGTTTGGCCGCTTTTGGATTTACATTGGGAGACAATGTTAGTGACAAAACAGACCGTTGATATCCCATTGCTGACGCTAGCGAATTTGCAAGAAATACTAGTTTGGGGGTTTGGTATCGAATTGCCTGAGTTCACCCAAGTAACCCACTCCGGTTATAGCACGCAACGAACTCGTTGCCACAAACCGGACATTTGGCTAAACTCGCCAATTCGACCTGTTACTGCGACCGTGATGCAAAACTTAGCTAATTAATTTCTAAAAGGAGTTAGTATGAAGCCTTGTATCCACATAGTATTCACCTTGCTCCTTGGCGTAACCTGCAACGTAGCTTTCGCTGCCAAAAATGATGATTTATGGGAAATGACCATTGGTATTGTTACAGGTGGTCAAAGCATACCTCAACAGACGGAGAAGTATTGTTTCCCCAAGGGGCAGAATCACCCTGCGCCACCCGACAAGTCCTGTAAGGTTACGACTCAGGGCGGGGCTGTTGGCAAGGGTAGTTCAGTGATGGAATGCGAAGGCCCTATGACAATCAAGACAGAAGGCTCGCGCACCGCTACCACTATGAAGGGCACGATGTCGATGAACGCTCAGGGCATGACCATGTTCCAGTATTACGATGGCAAGATTATTGGCACCTGTGATGTTGCCACGTTCATGAGCAATCCATAATGCAAAATTCATTTTTTTATACTGTTTCCTGGTAATGAAACACTTCTTCTTTAATGTCTTCAAACTCGCCCGCAGTAATTCCTAAATATGATAAAACCTGGGAACTAACCTCTTTCCAATCACGGTCATCGCGTAGCTGTCTAACATCACAAAGATATTCTGCTACCCTTGCTATTGCTATTAAATTGCGAGCTTCGGACGAAAAGTCGTCATGAGCATGGAGAATTGATAGATCGTGATGATTCAATATTGCCAGACAAATTGAGCTTGGCAAACTCCAACTTTTGGCAAGCAGATACCCAAGCGTCGCATGATTGGTTGAATGTATTTCATCTTCAACTCTTGTAAAACTGGACTTTGGACCAGAATCAGCTTTCAATAGAGTTTGTTTGTAGTCTGGAAACTTTTGCATCATTATAGGAATGCCACAATCGCGGAAAAGACCGAACATGTAAGCCTCTTCTTTTGGTATGTCAGGTAATATTTTTGAAAGGTAAGCAGCAACAATTGCGACTTTTTCAGCGCTATCCCAAAATCGCTCTAACTTGGCTTCTTTTAAACTCATGGCTGACTTCAGCGCAATTCCGTCAACAATCGAAACGACATTATCAAACCCCATTGACATCGCTGCTTGCTGAACACTTTCAGCTTTTTTACGTAACCCGAAAAAAGGAGAGTTTGCCGTTTTGAGCAAAGCGGCTGTTAACGCAATATCTTTTGATATGATTTGGACGATTATTCTTATGTCAGGGTCTTTTTTATTTTTCTCCCGTTGAATTTCTACAAGTATGGATGGTCGAGATGGAATATTGATAGACGCTAACAGTTTCTCTGCTGCATCATCTGAAATGATATTCGACATAATTGGTTTCTATTCTAAAGTGTGCTTTGCATAACGGCCCCTGTCAAAATGAGAGAGGAGAAGTAACTTTGCGGGGCATTACAATTAAGGTAGCAGGATCGAACTATCCCAAACTTCAATGTATCAAAAGAACGCCATAAAGCTGATTGTCGCCAACGCCAAGTGCCCGACGGCTCCCATTTTAGCATTCTTCAAAATGGGGGTCTGTTACGGAAACGTGTGCTGACATTAATAATTTTCGTTGATAGGTTAGTTCAAGCGTCCACATCGATTTTTTCGAGTTCACCCAAGTAACCCAAAGCTCTAAACGTGTTCAAACGGCTTGCCAGAAAGCGGTCGCCAGTGATGAGTCGTTATCCAGTCAACGTTTGACTTCAATCAGATCCCTTTAATTGAATCGATCAGTCTTTTGTATATCAAGTTATTGCAGCTGCGGTGTAGCAGGCTGAACCTTAGGTGTGATTGTGAATCCCCTTTTTTTGAGTGCTTCGACAACTTCACTGGCACTGGGGTTGCCCTTGTCAGCCAGTGCTTTTGTTTTTGTAAAAAGCGAATCGGCCGCGACTCTGATCTTGTTCGCATTGGCTAGAGGAGTTTCCTGCTGGGTATGCGCATCAGTCAAAGCACCCCTCTCAGACCATAAACGGATGGTTGGCAGTAGAGTCAGCCCAAATACGGCTACAGCTACCAGAGCGATTGGAATGAATAGGCTTTTGCCAACATTGCTTTCTAAGCTGGATTTTTCCTGAAAATTGTCATTCATTCTATTTTGTTCCTTTAGTGGTAGCGGACTCAGAATTAAAACTCAATCCTTCTCCTTCTAGCATCGCCTTAACCGTACCATCTTGACGTTCGATGGCAAAATTAGCGAGCGTCCTCGCCGTTTCTTGATAAAGATTTAAAATCTGATTGGTTTGCTGAATGTATTGTGCGCGGATCTCCACCTGCGTTTGCAAGGCTTGGTTTCGATAATAAAGCCCAATATCGACTCCCGTCAGAATCAGGCTTAAAGCTGCAAGACCACAAACAATCCAATACTCAATTGGTTTTAGCACGAGATTCACCCAAGTAAATTAGTTGAAATAAAAAGAAAAACAGCAATCTTATAACATTTGGTTCCACTACTTCTGAGAATGTTAATTGTGTCCTCTCTATAGAGAGGATATTAAAAGCACATTTTAATTCAGTTAAACAGATAGTTAAATATTAAAACTTAAAGCATATATTGCCACCTAAAGAATTGAAACAAAAGTGTACTATAATGCTAAGGATTTACAAAAAACGCATTTGTCTACAGAATTCATAGGGTAATGACGAACCAAAAGCTGAAAGGCTAGAGGCTTTATTTGGATAAATGGGTTAGCAAGAATAAATTATTAAGAATGACACATCTGTCTTTGATTGGTTTTAAGGGGAATTGAATGAAGTCTAGCCGTCGCAAGCAAGTGAGCAAGTCGCGCAGAAAACAAAGGGGCAGTTTTCAACCTAGTTTGTTGCTAAACATACTTCTAAATCGCTTACATTCATTTAAGCTGAAAGCGATTCCAATGAGCTTGATGCTGGGATTGGGATTGACGGCTGTTTCTATACAATCAATGGCTTCATATTTTTCAATTATTATCCCCAGTGGCGGTATTCTGAACAACTCAGGTAAGCTGATCAACAACTTCATCCTAACCAATTATGGTACGCTGAACAACCAGCCAAGCGGTACTTTAAACAACACCGGCACTTTAAACATCAATAAAGGCGGCG
>CAIWKC010000407.1 GCA_903913145.1 uncultured Gallionellaceae bacterium
ATTGCATGTTCAGCCGGTCTTTATGTTATTTATTAATATATTTCTATTCTGAAACTCAGAACCCTACTTCATCAGCGCCGCGATACGACCATTGGTCTGAATACTGCCAGAGGTTGGTGTAAGCGTACCGCAAATCATCTGCAGTAATGTTGACTTACCACTTCCATTACGCCCAATAATCCCAACGGTTTCACCTTTTTTGATTTCAAAGGAAACGTCTTTAAGTGCCCAAAATTCCCGATAATATTGTTTAGGTGCTTTACCAGCCAGTCTTTGAAGGCGAGGGAAAAGTGTCTGCTTAAGCCGGTCTTGCGGTTGGTTGTAAATTTGGTAGCACTTGCTGAGGTTGCTTACGCGGATGGCGATGTCTGTCATGTTTGGTGAGTTGGTAAAGCTTATTTGAATTACAAATTAAGTTTTTCAACTTAATTTGGCGGATGAATTCACTACCGACAAAATGTGCTGATCTAATGTTAATAACTCAAGACCCAAACACAGCGCGGTTGCGGCTATGATCGCGTCGGGCAGTTTGATCTTGCGAGCCTGACGCAGACCTATCACTGCATTTTCAATATTTTCTGTCAAAGGCAAGTAGGTAAGGCGATCAAGCTTCTGACTAATCAAAGCCTCTTCTACTTTTGTGATGTTTTGAAAGCCCAGCAATTCCATTCGCGTAATTGCACTATCTGAGCATTCGCCAACATGAATCTGGCGCGCAGTCATAGGTTCCAGCACGATAGGATCAGACTTAAGAACAGAACGCCAAGAATAAAATTGGTGTCCAGTAGATATCTATCGCCACTCATTACGTAATCGCTGCTGAATTGCCGAAGATTCCCCCATAAAAGTGACGGAATTTTCCAATCCGCCTATTAAGTCAACCAGCAACTCATCACTTGAAATTTCAGGCTTATTGCGAACCTTCGAACGCAAAAATTCCGCAAAATCTAATATTTCTGCAATTACTGGCTCGGGCAGATATTGCACTGCTTCATATAACTTTTCTGCGGCTGTCATAAGTCATCCTTCCGATCTCTCAAAGTCCAACCTGAGCGTAATCACATGATTTCATTATAACGAACTTTCACAAATTATGCCTAGCAATGGTATGTGCGCCAACAACAAACGCTGCGCAGAACAGTTTCGTCTTTTTGATTTCAAAGGAAACATCTTTAAGCGCCAAGAATTCTCGGTAATATTGTTTGGGTGTTTTTCCAGCCAGTCTTTGAAGACTTGGATATATTGTCTGCTTAAGCCTGTCTTGCGGCTGTTTGTAGATTTGATAGCACTTGCTGAGGTTGCTTACGCGGATGGCGATGTCGCCGCTTTCCGGTTGACGAGGGGCTATTGGCGGGAGGGAAGTTGTGGTGTCGCTCATTTTTCGCGTTTCTTTTTTATCGTGTACTTGAACTTCAAAACGTTAAAGTTTATCTCAATGGGTCAAATTCGAGCAAAGCCCAAGCCGGACACTCTCGGCCAATAACCGCTTGTCACGCGTCCATAGCAATGAACCAGGAGAAAGGCACACAGCGGCCAACAAGTGAGCATCTATATAACCAATTCCTGTCCCGTAAAGTTCATGGGGCTCGATGAAATGCAATACCTCCTCATTTGAGGCGACCGTGGCCTGCGGCAGGTTTTGCAATGCACTTAGAATGGTATTGCGATTTTGTAGACTGCCCAAGGCCAGTTCGCCAATTACAAACCGATGAGTTAGCACCTGACCAGTGTTCAGAAGTCTCGTCAATCCCACATCACCATGACGTAAATGGTCTACCCAGACAGATGTATCCACAAGAATCATGCCAGTTCAGTCTGGCGCCGTGGAACACTTTCAAGTAAAGGCTCTGAGCTGCCGAGCAATGCCAATCGTTTGGCACTCTCGCGCTGAATCAATGCTTTTAGAGCTTCGCGAACCAAAGCAGTCTTTTCCATTGGGCCGATAAATGCCTGAGCTTTTTCTATCAAGTCGTCATCAAGTGCAAGAGTAGTGCGCATAATCATTATCACCTTTAATCATGGGCATTTATTATGGCATCATAAGATGCCTTAATCAATGCATGGCGAGTATATACACGACTATTAGTTTAAATGCTGCCACTGGTGGGGGTAAGCGTGCCACAAATTATTTGCAGCAATGTAGATTTACCGCTGCCGATCCGTCCGATGATGCCGACAGTTTCCCCTTTTTTGTTTTCAAAGGAAACTTCATTAAGCGCCCAAAATTCCCGATACTATTGTTTGGGTATTTTGCCAACCGGTCTTTGAAGGCGTAGAAATGGGGACTGTTTAAGCCTGTCTTGTGGTTGGTTGTAGTTTGGCAGAACTTTCTTAGGTTGCTTACGCGGATGGCGATGTCGGTCATGCTTTAGTAGGTAGTAAGTGGAAAGTATTTAGCGATTTTTCCCATAATTGCTACGCTAGTGGTTTGATGCTGGGTTTATTACGGAATATCCGGCCGATGCTGCAACAGCACAAAGATTGATGTCCGCAGATACAAAAATAGAGTCTGATTCAGCAATCAGCGTAAAGGATGCAAGTTGCAATGCATCTAAAGTTCTGAGAAAGTGTGTTGAGCCATATTTGTTCAACAAGATAATTGCTTCTTGTGATACCGCCTGACCCATCGGCTCTACAAAAATGCCTGCACAGGTTTCGGTAAAACCCTCCAGGGCCAGTTCAACATCTCGTTCACTCAATTCTCTTGCACGATATTTTTTATACATGGCACTGACAAATTCAATTAATGCTAATTCAGAAATCCAAACATCGTGATCGGTATTTTCGATAAGCGACGTTACAATGTCTGCGCCTTCCTCTTCGTGAAAATATTTGACCATAGCGGATGTGTCAAAAAACACTTTCACAAACGGTCTTCTTGCCGCTCAGCAATGATGGCATCCGACAATGATCCATGGCACGATGACAGGGCATTTCTGGCTTTGCTCCGGCCCGCTAACAATGCACTTCTATTCGGGTGGGCGGCTTTGGTTTGCAGGGCAAGCATGAAATTCTGCACGGCGATCAAATCGCCGGGTGCAAGTTTTTCTATTCCTTGTATAAGCTGTGCTGTTAGTTTCATTTAAATACTCCTTATTTTTTAGTTATGGACGAGCCGATTCAGTCCAAAACTATGATTCGCCCCCCATAGGGAGAGAGATCCCCGTCGAGGTATTTTTCGTTCGCCCCGAGTTCGCTAAGCGAAATTGCAGCCAGTGCATTATAAAGAATACGGGCAAATCGTGCTCAACAATGGCGTTTCACCGATACCCTGTACAGGTTTAGGGTATGTGCTGTAGATCATTTGTAGCAATGTAGATTTGCCGCTACCGTTCCGTCCGATTATGGCGACAATTTCACCTTTTTTGATCTCAAATGAAACGCCATGAAGCGCCATGAATTTTGTTTGGGCGCTTTGCCTGCCAATCTTTGCAACCGTGGATATACAGTCTGCTTAAGCCTGTCTTGCGGCTGGTTGTAGATTTGGTAGCACTTGCTGAGGTTGCTTACGCGGATGGCGATGTCGTCGTTTTCCGGGTGAGCGGGTAGCGGTGCATTGGGAATACTGTCGTTGCTCATTTTGCAGCGCTTTCTTGTTCTGTCAACCAGAGACAAGTTATAACGGATTAATGCGAATTGGCGGTAGCCAAGGGTTGGTGGTTTATCTCGTAAGCCTCGATCAAATCGCCGACAACGGCGACAAGTGAATAAAGCGGATGCTTAGCATCGTCGCGGACAAGATCAAGAAGGCTGTTCAGTAAGGTAGTCGTTTGCTCGTAGTCGGCTTCACTCTCAATGTGTGCAATAGGCGCTACTAATTGGAGCGTTTGCCAAGCTGGCAACAGTCTTTGGTAGTCAATTATTGTATTCATTTTTTTCTCCAATTATTGCGGTCATATTCTGCATGCGTCATTACTTGTCGAATGTACATCCTTTGCTTGTCGTAATGCAAGACTGCTGCAATTCGGTACTTGTTTCCACCCACGTCGAATATTGTAAAGCCATCCACATAGTCTGCCGAACCAAAGGTCTCACGCAATGCCGGAAATGAATTCGCTGTAATTTGGCTGGCCTTCTGGAACCACTCATTTAATATGGATTGAGATTCGGGATGACGCTGCCAAAATTCTCTTAATGGTTTTTTTAAATTATTTGCATTTGTTATTTTACGCGAATTTGATTGCCATTTGCATGTCTGTTAATCCAAGCGATTCAAGCATACCTGCTTCGACGAGTTTGGGTGTGCCGCAGAAACTTTTAGTGGTGTTAGGTGATGTGTGGTCTAAGCCGACAATATAAAAAGCAGAAAGCCCAGAATAGGGGCATTCTGATGGTGCGTCGCGAGGAACACATAGTACGCAGCTATACGCTAGGTTCAGAGCAAATGTTCACCTTTTTTGATTTGAAAGGAAACGTCTTTAAGTGCCCAGAATTCTCGGTAATATTGTTTGGGTGTTTTGCCAGCGAGTCTTTGAAGACGCGGAAATAGTGTCTGTTTAAGCTTGTCTTGCGGTTGGTTGTAGAATTGGTAGCACTTTCTGAGGTTGCTTACGCGGATGGCGATGTCGCCGCGTTCCGGTTGACGAGGGG
>CAIWKC010000408.1 GCA_903913145.1 uncultured Gallionellaceae bacterium
TGGGACAAAGACACTTTCATGTTATCCGACACACCGGCAGCAAAAAAATAATTCTCATTGACCGATTCCGGGCTATCAACCCACTCCGGCCTTGCTTCCTGCTTCAAATAACCACCGTCACAATTGTCTGCAAACGCAAGCGTGGTATAGAGTGCATTCAACAATATTGCAACAAACACAACTCGAACTAACATGACAAATATCCCTGCATTTAATTTAACCCCGTTGCTAATCAACAAAGGGAAGTTCTTCGAAAATCATTCCCTCACAATTTGATAATACAATCGGCGCGAGCCTTCAGACACAACCAGAAAATCTTCACCGCCCGCGCGAACATGCCCCAAAGTGGGTTTATTAAATCCATCCTCGAAATAAATTCGAGCCAACTCTACACCGCGCTCTGTGTCAGCAAACACCAAATGGCTTTGCGAGACCGCCGCAACATAGCGCCACGTTTGCAAGAACCTGCAATCGGTAATTTTCGAGCCACCTTTTTGGTAGCGAATATCTTTTACTGAAATAGTAAATTGCTCTACTTCTTTCTTTGCATCAAGATCAACCACGTGCAAGGCAGAGGAATACGAACGTGAAGTTCCCATTGCGCTGATGATGTAAGAACCCACAAGTGCCATACGATTTCCCTCAGCGTATCTAACACAGGTTGCCTCTTCTGAAGTCCAACCATCATCCTTTAACTTGGCTAATTTTACGACATCGTCATTATTTGATAGCAATGGTGGTGTATTGATTTCCTGCGCTGAGGCACTTAATTCAGGAACATTTTTTAATGAATAACTCACTAATCGTGGATTAGTGATATCCATCACTTTGAAACCAAATTTACCGGCGGAGTAATCGACCGCGCGTTGAATGGCGTTGTTGATGGCAGCCGATTCGGTCAAGCCGTCCGAGGGAGGCATTCCCTTGGTACCCATCGGCGCAGAGGCAGCCGCTCTAACTTTTGCGTCGTCACCAATGAAACGAATATCTGCAACTGAAGTGGCAGTATAGATGCCCGCCATACCCATTGATTTTCCGACATCCAGATAAATTCGATAGATCCCCGATATTTTATATCTTCCAGCATTTTCTACAAAATCTTCTGCAGTAATCAAGGCACCCGGATCGCTCAGTTTGGGCCAGTTTTTCTCAAGCTCCTTGGCCTTTGCTTGGTCAAGAACCGTCACACCGTTATCCGTGATCAACTGTTCCATGCGCGACTGGGCAACACGGAGATACTGTTTGGCTACGGGAGTCTTTCCATAAACGACTACCGCAACATTTTCCGCATTCGCTATAGAGAAAAAAAACAAAAATAACGAAAAAAGTAAAATTTGATTATAAGATTTCATAATTAACCGTCATAAGTTATGAACTTGGGTACTAATAGGAATAATTTAATATTTCCCAATCGTTATGGTGTTACATAATTGATTCTTATTATTTCGCTGCATGGTACTTTAGAGTTAGATCAGGTGAAGAATTTATGGTTAGTAAATTTAAACATTTTGAAAAAAGGCAAGCAGTCCTTCTACTTGCCTTTATTATTTTCATCAATCTCTAAAGTTTAAGTCTAAAAACGAACTGTGAAGCCAACATCAAATTGATATCCAGCCTGAGATATTGAATTGCCTGAAATTGTGTATGACTGTGAAAGTGATTTAATGTCAACATCCATTGAAATATCTTCAGTAATAAAATTTGCTGCTCCAACGCCAATATCGAATTGTGTACCACTACCAGTATTTGTAGTTGTCGAAGTGCCGGTTTGAACTAGAGTGAGACCAACATATCTATAAACGGGCGAAGAGGTTGTACTAGTAACACTTAAAAGCGATAAATCACCGAAACCATATGGAACCCAACTTCCCTTAGCTGGGGATGAAAAATTATCATCCCCTACTAAAACTTTGATTTCCTCCATCAAAACCTCACTGGGCGTCACA
>CAIWKC010000409.1 GCA_903913145.1 uncultured Gallionellaceae bacterium
GACCCAAATACAATGGATAGTCAGCGTAATCCCTCCGCATGCTGCCTCCCCAGACCAAGCGATTGTTTTCACCTAGCTGATCCGTATTTTGCAACTCCATTTCATTACGTTGACTATAAACGTTTTGGTGCACAAATCCTTGCGTAGAAACGGATGGATCTTTACAAGCACTGGATGCGCAAAGATAAGGGTCAGAAGAACTGTTATCTATGTTGTAGTAAGTTAACTTCGTTTCATCGCTTGCTGTCCATTCATGAGACCAGCTAAACTGTTCAAACTGGCTCGTTGCGGTAGTATCGTGAAATGAATACTGATTCGAGCCGACGAGTCCTGTACCATATATTCCGGAGCTACCTCCAATTTGTACATCTAAACTATCAATATCATTAGGGTGGTAGTTACCGCGAAAATTCGCCACACGCGTTGAGTTGTGATCGTTCAATATCCCGTTATTAATTCCGGCATCGGAACGATATCCCGCTGAAACGCGATAATCAAATTTTTCTGCCGATTTGTTGAATTTCGCAGATGCATCTGCAGCATAGCCCGCTGTTATTGCCGCGCTGCCCCCATCTGCGCCACCGCTTTCGCGCGTAATAATATTGATCACCCCATAAAATGAATTGGAGCCGTATGAAGCAGACGAAGGTCCGCGTACCACTTCGATACGCTCAATGTCTTCAATCATCAGCGGAAGATCAGCCCAATTCACAGTACCGGACGGGGGTAGATAGATGCTGCGTCCATCAATGAGAACTTGCATCCGTCGAGAGAAACCGTCCATTGAGCCATGCAGGGAGACAATCGGATTATTGGCATCTGTATAACCTACATACATGCCAGGTACAAGATTCATCAAGTCAGGTACCGATCTAAATCCGGATGCTTTTATCATCTCACTATCAATGATTGTCATTTCACTTGGGGATTCTGATATTGGTTGTGACAAACGGGAGGCGGTCAGAACAACAGGCATCTCTTGAAAATAATAATCTTCGGAAGCCAAGCTTACCTGCGCGCTTTCTACAGCTTGACTTGGCAAAGCGATTATCAGTATGGCTACTGCCGATATTAATTGGTATAAACAAATAAGCGGCGTATTTTTTTCCTGCATTCGCATAGTTCCACTTTTTATCACAGCATCCCCCTTAGCTGGTTTTCTTAAAACTTATAATGTAAACGCCAGAGGATGATGCCTAACTTGGTAACTAAAGTAAATACGCAAAACGTACTAGTGCTAACTGAATAATTTTGCTGCAATCCCAATTGAGGCTGTTACGGCAAACAAAAATCCTTGCCGTAGCACCGGCAAGGAATCTGATTATTATGCTTAAAAATTAGATGGATATCCAACATCCAGAATATCCGTATCTAATCAAAGTAACATTATTGAACAACAGTATCTATATTAATCTTAAGGCCACTGCTACCGGGTTTAATCGGACTACTCATTCCTTGCAGATCGCCCGGTTGTGGCATGGCATTACCTGATTTAGAAACGCGAACAACAACCACGACTTGGTCAAAGTTAGATAACTTCATCTGTGGTGCCATTGCCATACTGTCATCCAGCACGAATTGAAGCGGCAAATCTTGCACCTGTTTACGCAAGATAGCCAAAGGCATCTTGGGGCCTTGTGCTGCCCGTGCCAGAACAAACACAGTATCGGTTGGATTTGCTTTGGCTTTAATATCGGCACTTAAAGTGACCGAGCCAGATATGCGTTCTTTACCCGCGACAGCCTTTTGCATAATTTCAGGCGCTGGTGCTGGTTCCGCCTGCGCAGGTAGCATTCCTTTTCCGCCTTTAGATTGAGCCAAGAATTGACGAGCTTGCTGCAGACCTCCTATGATCATTTTTGCATCTTCACTCTCTGCAGGAATGCCTTTTAACAGGTGCTCCCAATGACGAATGGCAGCTCCATAATCACCCCGCTCCATTGCAGCTGAACCGGCCAATGCAAGTGCTTTTGGATAGTTTGGATCAAGTGCAAGTGCTTTTTCAATCAGCTTGGTTGGTGGTCCTGCCAGACTTTGTCCCTGAGCCATCGCCAATACGTCAGCATAGTCAGCCCATATCCATGCTTCGTCGGTTACTGACTGGGTCAACTTTCCATAAGTATTGGCAGAATCGGCAAATCTTTCCGACTCGCCATAAGCACGTGCCAGCAACAACAATGATTCATTGTCATTTGGATTTTTTGCAATCTTCGCTTCCAGTGCTGCCACCGACTCAGGTGAACGCATGCTGCCTGAACCACCCATCGTGGCCAAACTTGCTTGAGGAGAAAGTGCATCCGGGTTACCAATCTTCCAGTAAAGCAAGCCGGAAGCTAGCGGCAAAACAACTGCCAAGCATATTGCCAAGATTTTAAGCGGGTTACGCGCAGTCGTCGCTGCGACAACTTGATCTTCCTTCACTTCATCTAAAAGTCGTGCCTGCAATTCACGTTTACCCTGGTCATACAACTCCTGAGTTAACAAGCCATTTTTCAGATCATTGTCCATTTCAGTGATCTGGTCACGGAAAATTTCCAGGTTTGCCGCATTGCGTAAAACAGCATTGCCCGATGAACTGCGACGCCACAATGGCAAGACTACAAACAACAACGCCACTACGATGAGTAGCGCACAAATAATCCAAAATATTGTCATGCTAAATTTTCTTTATCGTTATTGAGTAATAAGGTGGCGCGTTCTTGTGCCTCGGCAGAAAGAGCAACTTCGGGTATGGATTGGCGCCGCTTGCGCAACTGAAAAAGCAACAATCCTGCAGCGGCCAATAGCAAGGCAAACGGTCCAAACCACAACAAAATGGTGTAGGATTTCATTGGCGGGTTGTACAACACAAAGTCGCCATAACGTGCAACCAAATATTCGATAATTTCTTTATCACTCTTGCCTTTGCTTAATTGCTCGCGCACTTCGCGACGCAGATCTTCCGCCAATTCCGCATGTGAACTGGCCAATGATTCATTTTGGCAGACCAGACAACGCAGATTCTCAGCCAGGGCGATCATGCGCTTTTCCAGCACCGGATCAGCAGCCAAATCTTTTGCCTCGCCGGCATGTGCGAATAGAGGAATCAGACACAACAAAGAAATCGACAAAGATGCAAAGACTTTTGTCCGCAGATTGCACAGATTACGCAAAATTAAAAACCCACTTATAAAGCTGCGTAAATCTGCGGAAAGGGTTGCTGTTTGCTTCATGACCTTTTCTCCAACTCGGCAACCAATGGCAATATCTTTTCGCTCAGATTCTGATGCGTAATCGGTCCGATTTGTTTATATTGAATAATGCCCTGTTTGTCGATTACATAAGTTTCAGGCACACCGTAGACACCGTAATCAATCCCGATACGCCCGTCCGCGTCCGATACGGTCAGCGTGTAAGGATCTCCGCCGCCATTCAAAGTGGCTTGCGCATCTGCACTTTTATCTTTGTAGTCGAGCCCGTAAATTGGAACAATATGTTTACCCGCCAATTGCACCAGAATTGGGTGTTCCTCTTTACATGAAACACACCAGGAAGCCCACACGTTAAGCAGCCAAACCTTGCCCTTCATTTGCTCTGGAGAGAAATTTTTTGCGGGGTCATGCAATTGCGGAAGGTTAAACGGCGGTGCCGCTTTGCCAATCAGAGGCGATGGAACTTCGTGCGGATCAAGATGCAATCCGACATACAAGAAACCTGACAAGGCGACAAATACGATAAACGGCAAAATAAAACGCATCATGCAGTCTTCTCCTTCAATTCAGATTGTGTACCCAGGCCAACGCTCGGTTCGGTTTCAGGATGTTTGGCCTTTTTTGAATGAATACGATAACGACGGTCACTCAGGGCAAAAATGCCACCCAAAGCCATCAGCATGCAGCCCGCCCATATCCAATCAACAAAAGGTTTGTAATAGACACGTACCGCCCAGGCACCATCGCTGTCCGGAATCGGCTCGCCCAATGAAACATACAAATCACGGGTAACGCCGGTATCAATCGCGGCTTCAGTCATGGGCATACTGCCGGAATTATAATTTCTCTTTTCCGGATAGAGTTCAACGACGGTGCGATCACCTTTTTTGACAACCATGTGTCCGCGAAAAGCGTGATAGTTGGGGCCATCAGTTTCAGAAATGCCATCGAAGCGGAATTGATAACCACCCACTTCGACCGTATCACCTATACCCATGCGCACATCACGCTCTGTCTCGTAACCCTTCACTATCGTTACGCCAATGACAAAAACAGCAATGCCTAGGTGCGCCAATTGCATGCCGTAATAGCTTCGCGGTTGGCTCAGCAAACGCTGCGACAGACTGCCTTCATTACCAATACGCTTTAGCAAGTTTTGGAACCCGGTAATGATCACCCAGAACGCCAGCAGGAAACCCAACGCGATCAAAGGAGTCCATTTACCCAATACCAAAGGCAACAGTAAGGCGATCAATACGCTCGCCGCTAACGCCCAGCGCACGCGCACCCAGATATCAGGCACACTGGCTTGTTTCCATCGAGCGATTGGTCCCAGTCCCATCATAAAGATCAACGGTGCCATCAACGGAACAAATACCGTGTTGAAGTAAGGTGGTCCGACTGACAATTTACCCATACCCAACGCATCCATGAACAAAGGGTAGAGAGTTCCCAAAAATACAGATGCGGCTGCCACCGAAAGCAATACATTGTTGGACAACAACATGGATTCGCGCGAGATGATGTCGAACTTGCCGCCCAAGCCTATTTTAGGCGCACGCCATGCGAATAAGAGCAGCGAAGAGCCGATCACGACCACAAGGAAAGACAGGATGAAAACACCGCGTTTGGGATCGGTAGCAAATGCATGTACTGATGTCAGCACTCCGGAACGTACCAGGAATGTACCCAGCAAACTAAGCGAAAATGCAGCGATAGCGAGCAAGACAGTCCAACTTTTAAACGCACCGCGTTTCTCGGTAACAGCGAGCGAGTGGATCAATGCTGTGCCGGCAAGCCAAGGCATGAATGACGCATTTTCAACAGGGTCCCAGAACCACCAGCCACCCCAACCCAGTTCGTAGTAAGCCCAAGCACTGCCCAGCATGATACCCAAGGTTAAAAATACCCATGCCACCGTAGTCCACGGACGCGACCAGCGCGCCCAAGTTGAATCAAGTTGTCCACCCAACAAAGCAGCCAAAGCGAAAGAAAAAGCCACGGAAAAACCAACATAACCCATGTACAGCATAGGCGGGTGTATCACCAATCCCGGATCTTGCAACAGCGGGTTCAAATCGCGCCCATCCATGGGAGCGGGAATCAGACGATCAAACGGGTTGGAAGTAAGCAACATAAACAGGAGAAAACCGACTGACACAAGCCCCATCACACCGATGACACGTGCAGCCATATCTTGCGGCAGATGTTTACTGAAAGTGGCCACGGCAATGGTCCATATTGTCAAAATGAATGTCCACAACAACAACGAACCTTCATGCCCCCCCCACAAAGCAGAGATACGATATTGAATCGGTAATTGCGAATTGGAGTGTTCCGCAACGTAGAGTACGGAAAAATCGCTGTTGATAAATGACACCAACAAACAGACGAAAGCAATAGACACAAATACAAAATGCCCAAACGCAATGGGTTTGGCCACACTCATCAAAACAGTATTGTTGCGAGCCGCACCTATAATCGGTAAAGCACCTTGAAGTATCGCAAGTAACAGTGCCACTATTAATGCAAAATTACCCAATTCAGGAATTAACATTTGAGAAGTCATCATTAGTATCCTATTTTTTTAGCAGTAGTATCGGTAGGAGGAATGCCGGATGCGGCGTTTAAAGCAGACTGCGCCCTGGCTGCCTTGTCCAAAGCATCTTTGGCTTCCGGAGGCATGTAATTTTCATCATGTTTGGCCAGTACCTCTTCGGCATAAAAAACATTATCTGATTGCAGTTTTCCCTGCGCTACAACGCCCTTACCTTCTTTGAACAGGTCGGGCAGGATGCCTTTGTAAGTGACCGGCATCGTCTTCATCATATCTGTAATAATAAAATGCGAAGTCAGTCCGTCTTTCTCACGCGTCAGACTACCAACCTCGACCAAACCGCCGATGCGGAAGTTACGGCCTTGTGGAGCCTCTTTGTTGAACACCTGAGTGGGCGTGAAATACAGGCTGACATTGTTTCTCAAGGCAAACAACACTAATCCGACTGAAGCGGCAATGATGGCAATGCCGCCGATAATGAATAAAAATGTTTTGGTGCGTACCCTCATTGACTTTCTCCGGCGTCACGCATCATGCGCAACTGTTGTAAAGTTACTTTTCTTTTGTGGCGAACCAATATAATTTCGATCATAAAAACAAACAGAGCCATGCCATAGGAGCCCCATACGTAAAACGCATAACCATTCATCGCAAAAAAATCAGCCCAGTTCATTGTGCACCTCCGATTCGTTCAGAACCGTCATTCCCGCGCAGGCGGGAATCCAGCAAGACAACCAATCGGCGTAGCCGGCAAAAAACAGATATTGATCCTCTACTGCGGGGGGCTCAAACAACTGGATTCCCGCCTGCGCGGGAATGACGGTTGCGTGAGCCGGATCCATTCGGTTCATGACCGCACCTCTTCCAATTCACTCACCCATTGTGTATTACGTTCACGTTCCAAAATGATGCTGCGCACTCGCACCAGCGTAATTGCGATTGTGTATAACCAACATGCGGCCATCATCAGAAACAACGCTTGTTTCATGGCAACGTGCATACTGGTATCTGAAAACTTGATGGTTGAACCCTGATGCAAGGTATTCCACCATTTAACTGAAAAATAAATAATAGGCACGTTGACCGAGCCAACGATTGCCAGCAAAGCACCGGCGCGGTCCGCACGGCGCGGATCGTCGATGGAAGCTTGCAGAGCGATAAAACCCAGATACAAAAACAGTAAAATCAGTTCGGAAGTCAGTCGCGCATCCCACACCCACCAAGCACCCCACATGGGTTTGCCCCACAATGCTCCGGACCACAATGCAATAAACGCAAAGATCGCGCCGGTTGGAGCCAAGGCGGAAGCCATCATGGATGATAATCGCGTTTTAAAAATCAAACCCAAAGCCGCATATCCGGCCATGATGAGATAAATAAACATCGACAGGATCGAAACAGGCACGTGAATAAACATGATCCGGTAAGCCTCACTTTGAACTGCATCAGTGGGCGCAACGAAAAATCCAAAATATATTCCAGCTACAAACAAAATCGCAGAAGGCCATGCAAAGAAGGGAATCAGCTTTCCTGCCAATCCATAAAATGTGGTCGGTGCTGCATATTTAAACCAGTGTATCGTCAAATCTTACTCCATCGAAATACGTAAAGCTTGCGCTGTGACCCAAGGTGTAAAAACTAAAGCAAACAAAAACATGGCCGCCAACAGCGAGACGTTCGGGATAATCGTTATGCCCGTGTTTACCGCTTCAACTGCACCCGTGCCAAAAATCAACACTGGAATACACAACGGCAATACCAACAATGACACAAGCACACCACCTCCGCGCAAACCCAAAGTGAGTGCCGCGCCAATCGCACCTATCATGCTCAATATCGGCGTTCCTAGCAAGAGCACCAGTATCAGTACCCACAAGCTTTGGAATGACATCCCAAACTGTAAACCCAACACTGGTGCTATGAATACCAAAGGCAAACCGGATAAAATCCAATGTGCCAAAATCTTGCCAAACACCAAAACTGACAACGACTGCGGCGCAATCAACATCTGCTCAAGCGTGCCATCCAGATAGTCGGCAGAAAACATTCGCGCCAATGACAACATGGAGGACAATAATGCCGCGACCCAAACTACCCCCGCTGCCATTTTGCGCAAAACTTCCGGCTCAGGTCCTACCCCGAGGGGAAATAAGCTCACCACCATGACAAAAAATACCAATGTGGTCAGCACATCAGCGCGACGTCTCAACGCCAATAACAGATCGCGATGTATAACGAGTGCCAGCAAATCGAATAATGACAATTTGTTCATGACAACGTAAGCACCCTTGTCTCAACTCCTGCAACTTGCAAAGGTTGGTGTGTGGTGAAAATTGCCATACCCCCCTTTGACAGGTGTTCGCCAATAAGTTCCTCCATTAATCCTACTGCCCCTACATCGAGTGCGGTCAATGGTTCATCCAATATCCACAATAATGCATCGCTAACTAATAACCGGCTGAGTGCCACGCGACGGCGCTGCCCTTGCGACAACACCTTCACAGGCAAATGTTCACGTCGACGCAAACCCATACGGCGCAAAGCCGCAAGAGCAACTTTTTCATCTACAGCACACCCGGCTAAACCTGCACTGATGCGCAGATTTTCCAGTGAATTCAATTCATCTTTGATTGCATTCAGGTGTCCGAGATAAAACATCTCGGCAAAGTATTCTTCACCCAGTTTATGAATATCTTGACCGCGCCAATGGATTTCACCGGCCTCAGGTTGAATGAATCCGCACAAAGTACGCAACAAACTGGTCTTGCCGCTCCCGTTTTCACCCTGAACCTGGATGACCTCGCCCGCGCCTAGCGAAAAGTTCAAGCCGGTAAATAATTGATGATCCCCGCGCATGCAAGCAAGGTTGCTTATTTCGAGCATCAGTTTATGACAATGGCCAGTTATAAAATAGCCGCGAATTATATACGATTGCATGTACGGATGCTTTGCCATGAAGGTGAAGCTATAATCAAACCAATATTGAAGTTCAAAAACCACTTAACCTTTTGATAAAATTTGATTTTCAGAAAACAAGCGCTTCTGTTGAAGTGCATATTGAAGAAAGGTTATTCTTTGGATAGATTAACTTCGCGACACTTAGTCATCATGGCCAACATCTAAAATTGTATAGCCTACTTATTTTGTAAACAATTTTACTTTATGATATCTCCAATTTAACGTAGGAGAAAATCACATGCTTAAACTCATTTTCATTCTCATCATAGTTGTTATCGCTGTTATCTTCATCTTGGCTGCATTTAAGCCGAAAACATTTCGTGTCATGCGTTCGACACTCATTCCGACAACACCCGAAAATGTATTTCCACAAATTAATGATTTACATAATTGGGAAGCTTGGTCTGCCTGGAGCAAGAAAGACTTGAGCATGGCAAAAACGTATAGCGGTCCAAGCAGTGGCACGGGCGCGATTTATGAGTGGAGCGGAAATAAAAATGTTGGCAGCGGCAGGATGGAAATCATCGAATCGATTGCACCATCTCTCGTTGTCATCAAACTGGATTTCATCACACCATTTGAAGGCCACAATAAATCTTCTTTTGCCCTGCAAGTTGTTCCGGAAGGTACAAAAGTCGTTTGGGTAATGGATGGCCCTATGGCCTTCATTCCAAAAATATTCAGCCTATTTGTCGACATGGACAAAATGATCGGTAAAGATTTCGAAGAAGGACTGGAAGGATTAAAATCCGTTTCTTGCAAATAAACTGCTCTTAATTAGGATAACTTACCGTGCAAAAAATCACTCCATTCCTGTGGTTTGACCAACAGGCCGAGGAAGCGATGAATTTTTACGTTTCCATTTTCAAAGATTCCAAAATCTTGAACGTCAACCGTTACGGCGATGGTGCGCCACTCCCCTCCGGAACTGTAATGACCGCAAGCTTTCAAATTAGCGGACAAGAGTTCGTTGCACTGAATGGCGGGCCGGTATTTCATTTCACACCGGCCATTTCATTTGTCGTGAGTTGTGAAACTCAGGAAGAAGTGGATGAATATTGGGGCAAACTTTCCGAGGGAGGCCAAGAAGGCCAGTGTGCTTGGCTAACCGATAAATTTGGCATTTCTTGGCAAATTGTTCCAACAGACCTCGGACGGTTACTAAGCGATCCTGATCCCGCCAAAGCTGACAGAGTGATGCAGGCAATGTTGCAAATGCAAAAAATTGACATCGCTGGGTTGCAACGAGCATACGATCAGAAATAAATCATACGGAATCTTTCGATGGAGTATTCGGACACATTGGAAGATATTCCGAATATTGGAATATCAATCGCATCGGACTTGCGCTCATTGGGAATTATCAACTCGAAACAGCTGGCAAGGCGTGACCCTTTGCAAACATACTTTGCATTGGCAGCCGTAGTGGGACTCCGCCACGATCGGTGTGCACTTTATACTTTGATTTCAGCGCAACATTATTTGCCCAGCGGTGAAGCGATTCCCTGGTGGAAGTTCACAGAACAAGGGAAGAAATTACTTGCTGCTCATCCTAAAGGGAACTTATAAGTTTTGAATCGAACAGTTATTTGGCCTCCGGCTAAGCCGGAGGTTTACCCTGCTGAATTAAAAGCGAAAGCTAAAACAGAACACTGTCCGTATCCTTGCTCGCTGCTGAATGCTCTGTATTACTTTTATTTTCAACTGAGATTGGCAGTTTAAATTTCGCCACTATTTTACTGAGCCCCGAAATTGATTCAACAATTTTTTCGATTTCTTCAGAGGTATTTTTTGAACTGAAAGCTGTTTGACTGGCCACAGTGCTTATATTGGAAATGTTGCTGTTTATTCTTGTTGCGATATCACATTGCTCCTCAATTGAACTCGAAATTTGTTCGTTAGCTTTGTGAATTGTCGATATTGACTCAATTATGTCAGTCAGCGTGGCGCTGGTTCTATTTATCTGATTCACACTTTCATTTGCTTGCTCATGCCCGGCATTCATTACAACCGTCACTTTTTGTACACCTGATTTCAGTGACTCAATTTTCTTCTGTATTTCAATAGTGGCTTCTTCAATCCTAGTAGCTAATTTCCTGACTTCATCGGCTACCACAGCAAAACCCCGGCCATGTTCGCCGGCTCGCGCCGCTTCGATTGCCGCATTTAGCGCCAACAAGTTTGTCTGCTTCGAAATGTCTGCGATCATCTGAATAACACTGCTAATCTCGCTGCTCTCTCTTTCCAGGTTGTTAATCATCACTGTAGCAGAGACAACATCCCCGGAAATTTGATGAATACTGGTTACCGCAGTTGCGACAACCTCTTTAGCAAGTTGAGCTCTTTTTTCAATTTGTTGAGCAACGGAAACGGCACTCTTTGAACTTGACACTGAATTATTGAGTGAAATCACCATCTGGCTGACTGATTCACTGACAACGTGAGTTTCTTCCTTTTGCGCCAGTACGCCAGAGCTGGTCATATTTGATATTAAGACCACCTTTTCAGCAATTTCAGCTACCTTGATCGCAGAAACCTTGACTTCAGTTATGAGTTTTCCTAGTTCAACATTAACCATATGGGCAGAGGTTGCGATTGATGCAATTTCGTCATAGCCCTCTACATGATGAATATTGCGTGAAAAATCTCCGGAACTAAGAATCAACAAATCTTCTTTTAACTGTAATGCCGGTTTGATTACACTGTGAATCAATTTTCCAATTAGAATATATAACAATATTTGAATGACCAGTTGCAGGCCGATTAAGTAAATATCCGTTCTGTCCAGTTCCACAAATTCATCATGTAAATTGACCGTGATACTTGCTCCACCGTTCACAGTTCCTTCTGGAACTTGATGACAAGACAAGCAGTTTGTTCCACGATATTCAGATGTTGCGATGAAAGGAACCACCACGCGCAACGACTTTTTTTCACCTAGTGAAATAAATTTTGACTGGACATTGGCCGTATTTAGCACATCCCGATCCATGTCATCCTGTGGCTGCTCGGAAGGTAGCCCGGGGCCAAATTGATCCTGAACCGGTTTATTTCTAAATACTCTTAAATCGAGTATATTTGGACTTGCCGCCATTTTATTAACTAGCAAAATCCTCAACTCGGGTTTGTTGATTATTCCACTGACCATCAAAATATTCAGGCCATTTATAAGACCGTCTGCCGAGACCATTGCCTTTTCTTTGGCATGGGCAATTAAATCATTTTCAAAAAGATGTCTAATCGATAATTGGGTCACTATCCCAATCACCAATAAAACTATTTGCACAAGAATTTGAAGCTTAAATTTAAGTGATTTTTTGAGCCACCAGATTTTCATATCTTCCTAAATAAAAATATTTAAGGATGCGCCGATTAAATCTGCTTTTCTCCCGCTCCCCGAGAGGGAACTGATTCGGAATTTCCTTGAAATCAACCCAAATCAGCTTTCAAAAGAACTGGATTATGTAAGAAAATTCCAATGGCCAATAGTACAACTAGAATCATTCTCTATCATTGTAAACAAAGGTAAAAATATACCTTTGTTTGCTAGTTAACTTTGCTCTGACAGGTTAGCCTGATCTATTCCCACTCAATAGTAAACAATATACATATCTTCTTGAATTAGTTACTACATTGAATATATATGCATTCAAATATGCCATTATATATACCATGCGTAAAAACCCGGTTTTTTGCTATAAACACATTATTGTTTGAGTCATTGGCCTTGGACGCGGTCTATCCAGTAATCCGGGCGACGGTGCTGGTGCGCAACAGCAATCACGACTATCTGCTCTGCCCTGATAATGTAAAGCATCTTATATGGAAAACGATCCAATATAAAACGATGCACCGGATCAATCTCAATTTGCCATGAAAGTGGGCGTTCTTTAATCAGCCTTGCGGCCGTTTCTGCCTCACGCTTAAATGACTCACCTAATCCCTTTTGCTGCCGATTGTAAAAAAGTTTTGCTTCTACCAGTTCGTCACGAGCAATGGATAAAAAAATCAGTTGCACTATAAATCCCTGAACACTTCTTCCATAGATACTGTCTCAAGCCGTCCTTCATCGTAGGCTTTCACTCGACGCAGAGCCTCCTCCTGCCACACCCTGTCAATTTCAGGGTCAGGCTTATCCAAACTGGTATGCAACATTTCCAGTAGCAGATAACGATCTGAAGCCTTCAGGCTCAAAGCTTGCTCTATTACTTCTGCGGTGCTCATGACACTTCTCCTTTCCTGCCTATAAAACACAATCTCAGTTTATACACCAGCCGCATGTCAATCAGTGGGGAGCTGCGCTGCGTCTTTCAGAGCGATCAGCGGCAATTTCTGCTTCGATTTCTTCCATCGACAGTGGAGGGATATTCGCCGCCGTAATGCGTTTGCGAGCTTCGGCAAGTCCTGCAAGCCGATGGTTGCGAACTGCCTCACGTAACAACGATTGCAGGCTGTCTGGACTGGTTAATCCCATGCGGACAACATCTTTCGCTAGTTGATCTGGCAGATTGAGTTTCAGTTCAAGTGTTGTCATCACAAATTCTTATGGATGTTCTATACAGTACATGACCATTATAGGGATAAGGTAACGCACCTTACAAGGAATTTCCGATTGCCGTATCAATCATAATCCACCCTCTCACGCAGTTCCAAACCCGCTTTGAAATGCGGCACATACTTGGCGGGAACCATCACAGTTGCACCTGTCTTCGGATTGCGTCCCTTTCGTGGCGGTCGATGATTCAACGCAAAGCTACCGAAGCCGCGTATTTCGATACGCCCACCGCGTGACACAGCAGCAGACATGGCATCAAGAATAACCCTGACAACCATTTCGGCATCTTTAGCTTGAAGCTGTGGGTGAAGGGTGGCAAGGCGGTCAATCAGGTCGGAACGAGTCATACAAGCAGCTTTATTAGTTGATCTGACTTCAATTCTACCCCGCCGCATGTCTGGAAGAAACTGCAACATCACTTAACTTAAATTCAGAATCTCTGTCCAGCTAATATGTAATCTTGCCATGCCTGACCAACCGTGTACAGATAGAGCCCTCAGTTCGTTCGTGTTCAGCGGCAAGTTGTTTGGTCGTTTTTCCTGAGTCGAATGCTGTTAACAATTTTTGATCTTCTACCGCCTCCCACGGTTTACCAGCATTGCCTGGTAGATTTTGAAGTCGCTCTTCGGCTTTCAATGTTCGCTCAAGCGCCTGCTTTGCGATAAGTAGTGCTCGTTTTGTCTGGTGATGTTGATATGGGCTGTCGGCTGAGTATACTTCCCCTGTATGTGGATCTATCCCATTACTCAACGCGTGAATTATTTCTAGTGATTTTTCGGTATCCATCATTCCCTCTCCCTTCAGTGGACAGAACGCTTCGGCACGCGGAGCACTTCTGACATGTGACTGTAGGTTCGCTCGACAAGTCCTTTCAAATCTACGGGAATATCTCGGCCAGTATCTTCACCCACGGTTTTGATGGTAATGGTTGCACTATATGACTCGCATGGAGACGCCCCACAGATGGAAAACTGGGAGCATTTGTCGTGATCTTCAGAAAACATGAGAACCACATTGGGTATTGGAGCAAAATGTGCATTGAGCGCTTCAGCAACATGCAACTTTGCAGCTCCGGCGCCGTTATTGATTTTATTTTCTTCAAACAATTTTGTTGCGACCGGATTTCCGATGAGATGGATAGTGACAACGCAACTAAACGACAGGGTATGATGCATCAGCACGTAGGTAAAAATGGCGTTCAAGCTATCGTTCATTAATACGCCCCATTCTATCGACCAATCTAGGTTGTATTTAATCTGAATGATTCGTGCTTGCGTCGGGTTGGTAACCCTGTCTATCCCTTCAACGATGGTGCTTAACCCATCATCACAGTCAGTACGGAAATCTGCAAACAGTTTGCCCCTCACAAATTCTGGAACATCGCAATCCTCAAACATGACTGGCATGACGACTACGTTTTTCTTTTCAAGTTCGCGTACTGTATCAGATGACAAATCATTCTTGCACCATTCGGATGCTGTGGAATTCTTCGACAGGATGACCAGCAACGCACTTGTGCCTTGCACTTCTTCTTGAATTATTTTGTTCAATGAATCGCCATCGGCAAGTTGCCAAAGGTCGATCCATATATTGACATTGTGACGCGCAAGTTGAACAACCAGGCTGTCTACGTATTCTTTTTCATTTGGGGAGTGACAAATAAAGATGGGCATTTTTTATCCTAGCTGAGTGTGATGGAATGAATGAATTGAACGTGATTTGTTCGCTCTTCAAACCATAATCCAGGTAGATATTTTTTATAACTGATGGAAAAATAATGCGGCAGTCGATGCCAGCTAAAACATCGAGTAGTAATTCAGACTAGATTTTTGATGATGTTGTTTACAGATTAAGACGGGCATGATTCGTCCCATGAAGCTGTAGAAAGTGGGATTTGGAATGACTGCCATTTTTCTAAACAGCCGTTCATTTATATGTTCGCTGATTGGCTCTGCGCGATGCTCGTTTTTTGAATTGAATTAATCAAAAATTAAGAGTATAAAATAAATGTGGTTCTTGATCATAAATAGCTCGGACTTGTTAACCATTAATGGGAGGCGCTTATCGACAATACGATGATGAATTCCTTAGTTGCAAACCATGTCAGTATTAGTTGACTGATCCATTGGTATTTAATATACCAACACATAACGCCGTGTTAATTCGGCGTTATTATTTTCAGCACGCGCTCAGCCCATAACTCTAATGAGACTATGGAAGGGAAAATTAATTCCACCGTCTGCCGACTACTGCCCTTCCTGCATTTTACTCACCAATGCTTGTCTTGCCTGCCACATACCCCACGCATAAGGATCTCATTTTTACTGCAGGCAAGCCGAAGTCATTCAGATTTTCCTACAAGGTGCATGCCAAAAAGAATACAGGGAAAAGGATTGCGATGATTAAACTCTTTCTAAACGCTGCAATAAAGCTTGGCTCTTTCTCTTTAATAAACTGCCCGTACGCATAAAAGGTGCAACCTAATAAGCCATACAGAAAAGAAAACACACCGTATCGCAGTACTTCGAGAAACCTGTCGTGAATAAAGTCTTCTTTGTTGGTTGATTCTTTCATGCCCTTTAATTTCCGCATCACTGGTTCGTCAAGCCCTACTCCCTTTGAAGCGGGGCCTAACGAACGTGCAACAATTGTCTGCTGGGTTTGACTTACATAGGGCTCTACTGAAAGCCAGTTATACCGCACCATTCCTGTGACCAACGGCAACAGAATAAAAATCCACCAGAAATATTTCTCAATTTTGAGATACGATTCTTTAGTCATAAATTAGAACGGGTAAGTTATATTGGTCAGTATAGACACTTAAAAAGTGTTGATGCTTTTGCATTAACAACCCCTTTGCACTTTGGATAACTCGAACATCCAAAAAAACTCATTCCCAGCATTAGCCCCGCGCTTTGCCGAACGTTTTACCATTGGGCTACTACATAAGGGGCAAGCAGGACTTTCAGAATCTGTAGATGACTGCATCACCGGTTTAGTTTGACTAACTTTTACCGGTTGCGACTCTGGTTTTGAATGACGCTCACTCAAAGATGCGATGTGCTGTTTGCGGGTAGCCCATGTCATTGGCAGTTTTCCGGTTTGGATCGCTTCTACGATCACTGCAACTTCATTATCTGTGAACAGCACGACTGACTTGCTCTTGATATAAGTTGAATAGCCGCTATCCAGAACATTCTCAGGCATGGCTGTCTTGAATTTACTTTCTCCCCAAAACATCACTACTGAATGTAGCTTGACGTGTTCAACACCCAGGAACTCAGATAGGCACTTAGTATGGCGGTAGTTTTGCCGCAATGGATTTTGGAACCTGAACTTTCCTCCGGGAAAGCTCTGAGTCCACTCGGCTGATTTTTCGTCGCCGAATATCCAACCGCTCATGTTTTTGGCCTCGATTACAAAAATGCCAAATCGTGAAACTAAAACGTGGTCAATCTGCGTAGTTCCATTCTGCGTGGGGATAGTGACATTATTTAGCTCATGGTAGATGCTGCGGTCTAACATGATTTTGTGAGCGAGCGAGCCAAATGCTTCACCAACGAATCCTTTGAACATTGCCATTAAATTCATGCGCCACCTCTAAAGTGATAACAGATTATCAACGCTCAGGACAACTTCAAATTCACCCGCTTAGATTTAGCACCTGGCTTAGACTTAACAACAAACCCAGCTATTCGATAACTCGTTCCCTCTGTTTTCTTGCCGTCTACAAACCTAATTGAAAGGCACGACATCACATCACCTTTGGCGGCGAGTTCAGCCAAGTGAAGGCGAGCTTTCGTAAGAGGGATACCCGTAGCCTCAGCGATTCTGGTGTCATGGCACTCGCCATGTATTTTGAGGTAGTCGAGGATTTCGTTCATACCAGCTATTTCAGAAATGTGTCTTGCATCTCTTGAACAAAGGAATGCGCTTGAGATACCGCCCAAGATGCTGCGTCAATCTCGATTGGGTCGCCTTTGTAGTCAGCTATTAATCGTAGCTCTTCGGTTTTGTTGAGTGTCTTTCCAAGCTCAACCGACACACGACCTATTTTAACCAAGTGAAGACTGAATGCTGAAATAAGCCCGTTGTGCGTCTTGGCAATCTCTGCTGGTACTGGAGCACCGGATGCAAGCAATGCAGCACGAGCGGCGTCGAACATGGCGTAATAAGCCCGATTGCACGCCCCATCCGCATCGCCAGCGTCTAGTAGCAACTTGGCTGATGTGGCGGCTTGAATTGCCTTAGCCATCAGTTCTTGAGCATTCACAATAAAATACCTTCACGCTCGATGTTTTGTAGCAATCGGGGATTTGAATACGACTCAGGATGTTCCCACTCTTCTTCCCATATCGGCAAGGGCTGAATACGGATGCCAGTTTCAAGTAGTACATCGTAGGCGATGTCCGCCATTGCCAACTTGGTTGCAACGAATTTAC
>CAIWKC010000410.1 GCA_903913145.1 uncultured Gallionellaceae bacterium
CGCTGGTGATGGCAGCGGCGCTGAACTTGATGCTGTGGTGTTCCTCAAAGCGTGTTTTCAACCCTTTCAATATTTCGATGGTCTGCTCAACTGAAGGTTCGGATACGTCAATCTTTTGGAAACGGCGCGATAGCGCGGAATCTTTTTCAAAAATACCGCGATATTCCTGGTACGTGGTCGCGCCGATGCATTTCAATACCCCGCTCGACAGGGCGGGTTTGAGAAGATTGGATGCGTCCATGGTGCCGCCGGAGGCTGCGCCAGCTCCGATGAGTGTATGTATTTCGTCAATGAACAAAACCGCATTCGGTGCCTCTTTCAATTCTTTTAATACTGCCTTCAGTCTCTGTTCGAAATCACCGCGATATTTTGTGCCTGCTAAAAGCGAGCCCATATCAAGGGAGTAGACATTGGCATCTTTCAGGATGTCAGGGATGTCGCCTTCCACGATGCGTTTAGCCAAGCCTTCAGCGATAGCGGTCTTGCCTACACCGGCTTCACCCACCAATAGCGGGTTATTCTTGCGGCGGCGGCACAATGTTTGAATCACTCGTTCCAATTCGACTTCGCGACCAATCAAAGGATCGATCTTCCCGGCTGATGCCTGGGCATTTAAATTCACCGTATAATTCTTCAGTGCACTTTCAGTACCATTTTCTTGTTCGTTATCTGTTTCGGTTTGAGGTTTTTGTGAGGGCTGCTCGATAGTTTTGTTAATACCATGGGCGATATAGTTCACCACGTCCAGACGAGTGATCGCACGTTGGTTGAGGAAATAAACCGCATGGGATTCTTTTTCACCGAACAGCGCTACCAAAATGTTCGCGCCGGTCACTTCTTTTTTGTTGGTGGATTGCACGTGCAAAATCGCGCGCTGGATCACACGCTGAAAGCCGACAGTCGGTTGTGTGTCTACTTCGCTGGTCCCTGGCAGGCTTGGGGTATGTGTTTCAATATGGTGGAGCAGCACTGCGCGCAGTTCATTGATATCTGCACCGCACGCACGCAGTACGTGCGTTGCCGAAGGATTGTCGAGCATCGCAAGCAATAAGTGTTCGACCGTGATGAACTCATGGCGCTTCTGACGGGCTTCTACAAAGGCGAGGTGCAGGCTTACTTCGAGTTCTTGGGCGATCATTTTAGTTTTCCTCCATGTGGCATCTTAACGGATGCCCATGCTGCGTTGAAAATGCGGATACCTGTGCTACTTTTGTTTCTGCGACGTCTTTGGTATAGACCCCGCACACTGCTGAGCCCTCATTATGAACTTTGAGCATAATTTGTGTTGCTTGTTCAGTTGTTTTTGAAAAAAATATTCTCAACACCTCAATTACAAACTCCATCGTAGTGAAATCATCATTCAATAACAGCACTTTGTAAAGCTTCGGAGGCTTGGTTTTGCTGCGTTCCAGCTCAAGTACTGATGAATTTTCGTGTTTGGTTGCCATCTTCGCCATTGTTGCATTTTGACTGCCTCCATATTTGACGATTAGCGCGGTTTTTTCAAGTGTATTAAAAAAACTTAATTAAGTGCTTGACGTATTGAGATTAAACAAGTAAAAAGCGCGTGGGTGTTTGAATCATAAGTATCTGCAGTACTGGTTTCGCCATGTGCGGTCTTGGAATTCAAACAGTTTGAC
>CAIWKC010000411.1 GCA_903913145.1 uncultured Gallionellaceae bacterium
CGGCAGACAACTGTATTGCGCCTTGTTTGATCGGCGAATAAAGTTCCGCAGGCACTTTCCAACATGAACCCTCCGACACCTTGCCATCTCTAGTGATTTGCGACAATGCAATAAATGCCAGCTCGGCATTTCCTGTTGCTGCAAATTGATAAGCCTGAGTAATGCTATCGCCCGTTACCAATTTGCTTTGTACTTTGTCCCACAAATTCAGTTTTTGCAAAGCCTCTTGTGCAGCCAAACCGTAAGGCGCAAGTTTGGGATCGGCATAAGACAGTTTGCTATAACTGTCACTGTTTAACACGGTTCCTTTATCGTCAACATATCCGGCTTTGGCACTCCACAACACCAGCTTGCCCATTGCGTATACGAAACTTGTATTGGCAACTGCCAAACCTTCCTGCTCCATCTTCTTCGGCGTTTTTTCATCCGCCGCCAACAGCACATCAAATGGCGCACCTTCTTTAATTTGAGAATAAAATTTGCCGGTGGAACCGAAACTGAATTTAACCGTATTCCCGGTTTCTTTTTCAAACAAAGCTGCAATCTGTTGAGCCGGAACAGTGAAATTCGCTGCAACAGCGGCATTCACCTCCCCCGCATTCACTGAACTTGCCAGAGTTGAAAATAACAACCCACTAACAACCGACCACCATTTAAATTGAAACGACTTCATGTTCATTCCTTATGCGTTAACTGCCAAAATAACGTGCGATGCTTTAATCAACGCACATGCCTTTACGCCTTCTTTGAGCCCCAGCGACTTAATGCTGTCGTTGGTCACGATCGCAGCTACAAACTTGCCGCCCGTCAATTCAATGATGACTTCGCCATTTATAGCACCCTCTTGGCAACGTGCCACCTTTCCGTGCAGTTCATTGCATGCACTAGTCTTGAAGCCTTCGGAAGTAGTCACAATCACCCACGGTGCTTTGATTAAAGCGTATGCATCCGAGCCAACTTTTAAACCAAGATGTCTCACACTTTCATTGGTAATTACAGCAGCCAAAGAATCTCCACCGCCGATATCCAACACCACTTCGGCATTAATCGCGCCCAACTTGATACTTTTAATTTTTCCGAGAAACTGATTTCGCGCACTTGTTTTCATATCAAATCTCCTGATTAAATGATAATACTCATCAAAATCGTCCATCACCTCAGCCAGTTTTTTAAGCACCTGCTCACGTTCCTGTTCCAATCTTCGATAAGCGCCTGCTACTCGACGACCATAAGTTGTGAGTATTGTTCCACCCCCTTTTGATCCACCGGTCTTACGTTCTACTAATGGATGCTCGGAAAGATTATTGATACTTTCCACCGCTTCCCATGCTGCTTTGTAGCTCATGCCCATGGCACTTGCTGCTGCAGTAATAGAACCCGTAACGTCAATACGCTCCAGTAATTCCAAATGATCCCAGCGCCGACCTTTGGCTATATTAAAAGTAGTGATGACCCCAACTTTGGAATTAGCCACTGAATTAGGTTGTGCCATTTTTGTTATCCTCTTTCGTTATAACTCACCAGCACCTAACGATGAGCAAATTCAATGCCACTTCCCCTAACGTGTTCCCGAATGCCTATTAACAAGGCTGTGTCCGAAAATAGAGTTGGTGTAAATAACCAACTGATATGTTAGGGACAGTGCCATTAACAAATGGTTTATATAAATCTTGCCTGTTGTATAAATCATCATGCCAAGCAGATTTGTAACATTCAGGACAAATTGGCTTATTCGTTACAACCCAAAGGCTATAACGATAAAAGTCGTTTTGATGCGCTTGGATAAAGCTGAAATTTTCAAAATTGACTTGTTGGAAATGTCACTTAAAGTGCGGCTAATATGATGAGAGATTTTTTTCTTACTAAACTTTGGAAAAAAACAGAAATACAGAACTACACTTCGCCATCCACCATTGCCACGACAACACCAACTGCATACTGTGGATCATCAGTCAAACTCAGGCAGTGCTCACTACCATTGACCAAATAGAGATTGAATCTTTCACGCTTTAGCGCGGGTGGCAAACGAGCCGGCATGTCGTCATCGTTACACAAGGTAAAACGCATATCCGGCCATATTTTTTTTATTGAACTCAACGCAGACTCATTCAACTCGTCAAATGAATCGGCTGCGTTGGCAATATTTTCTAATGTCTCGGCGGCAATCATTTGTTTACTCTTCTTCAGCTTCCGCGAACCGGCTCAATGACTTTGCTTTTACGCCGAGTATTTTTGCAAGCCAGGGTGGTGGAGCGTCAAGCACCGCTTGCAAACGCTGCAATGCGATATTCGCTTTGCCACCCTCCGGCGCCTTAACAGGATGAATGTTAGCACGCACGGCTTTCGCTGCCGCAGGTCCGCCTATCGATTGTACATAGACAATTTGACAATCTTTAATGAGATTGGCACGGGCGACATTTTTATCTTCAGCATCGTCGGCAATCGCGGTTGAACGTAAATCAATCAGGCGTATCTCTGCAGGCCCAACCTGATATATGAGGAACCGGGGACAAGAGCCGAAATGCCCGTCAAGATTTTCTTCGGTATTGGATGCTACTGCCACACGCAAACTGCCAGGCATATCGCCATCTGCATAGAGAGAGGATTGAGGTAGGCTTTCATCATCGTCAGATGCACCCCACAAGTGGCGTACAGCCAGTTTTATAGATTCATTATCTACGTCAGGATCAACCGTCTCTTCACCGGAAAGAATAAGCTTGATATCAGCCACAGTGATCTTGGCAAGCTTTTCTTCGGTGATGGGCAAGCCGATTTGCTCGCCCAGCTTTGAAGCGAAAGCACCAGCATTAACATTATCGAGAACGCGTGCAGCTTGCGCAATTCGAAGAGCGGCGTTTTTAGTGATGACAGTAGAAGTAGTCATAATTATCTCGTCGAAGTTGGCACTGTTTTGTAGCTTGTCATTAAGCTGCTATTTGTGTAATGCAGCCTTTGATCGGGCAAACCTTTACGCATTGAGGTTTGTCGTACTCACCTTCACATTCGGTACAATCGTTTGCGTTGATGACGGTCAAACCTTTCTTCTCACTGATGGAAGCTGTTGGACACTCCGGTACGCAATCACCACAAGAAGTACATAAATCTGCATTGATTTTCATTGCCATGATAATTCTCCTATCAAATATGAAACGATATGATACGTTTCAAATCAATTTCACCATTCACGAACTACTCTGCCGCATCCAATCGCTTGGCTCGCAGTGAGATTGGTAATCTGGCAGGTGCCGGCTGTGGATCGATGTAATACGAGCCGCCATTGTTAAGCTTGATTTCACCGCCCCATTTTTCAGGCGTATCAAACTCCATCGAAACGATGCCGTCTTCGAGGTCACGTTTGGGCAAATAAAACACGTACTCGCCTTTGCTGCCACGCTGAATCATGATGTTTGCCATAATTTTAGTCAGTAGTTATTGGTGAGTGGAAAGTAGTGGGAAGCGGCAACTTACTTACCCCTCCCCAATTGCTTCTTACTATCTAACCAGATCGTGGTTGTAGTCGGTGGTCCCCATCCCGCGTGTTTCCTCATCCAAACGTTCCAACACCGCATTGGTGATCGTGGTGAGCATCTGCATGGCCCCTTCATAGCCCAATGTTGTCGAGCGATGCAAGTGGTGACGATCAAAGATCGGGAAGCCGATACGGATCAGTGGAACTTCGAACTCTTTGCCTTTATGCAACGTGTCTCGTTGGATAAATTTGGCGTAGGAGTTACCGATCATGAAATCAGGCTTTTCGGTCAACACGAGTGAACGGAAGTGCCACAAGTCTGCACCGGCAAACAACTGGGTATTCTTACCGTAAGGCGTCTCGGCCAGCATCTTTTCCATGGCCTTAGTCCACTTCTTGCTGCCGTTGTTGCACAACACGTGTAGCGGTTCGATACCCAATTCGGTTAGAAACTTGGTCATCCCGAATACAAAGTCAGGATCGCCGTATAGGCTGATTTTCTTGCCGTGCAACCAAGTATGACTGTCGGTCAACATGTCAACAAAACGACCGCGTTCCTTAACCAAAGA
>CAIWKC010000412.1 GCA_903913145.1 uncultured Gallionellaceae bacterium
AATTCGAATTTTTGCCAGTTTGAGTCAATACAGGATACTGACAATACAAAATTTGGCACTTTAAATCGTCTGGTAATGATTGAAAATTTCCTTGCTTACAAGGGACTAAATATCAGAATCAGTTAAGCAATCGAATGAACAGAGGAGGTTTCATGCGTTTCAGACCGGACGATGTCGCTATAAATCTAGCATTGTCTCTGGATATAGTCGGCATAATTACAAGCTTATTTGTCGACATCCCCTCATTCTGGTTCATCACCATTCACTGTTCTGCGGCAGCGTTGCTGATTGTCGGAATAGTGTTAGGGCGTTCGGCAAGACAAAAATTCAAAGAAAAGCAAATTGCCAAAATGGCTGCACTCACCGCGTCCATGAAGGAATATGACTCTCGTTCTGAGGAAGCGGCAACTTTGGTTGACGCTCAGTTTCATACCATTAGAGAAAGTATCACCCAAGCTTACAAGATTATTGCCACAGCCACGTCTCGTCTGTCAGGCAATCTGACCGGACTGAAAGATCAAACTGCAGGACAAATGGAGATGTTGCGACAATTGGTCGAGAAATTACTCGCTGCTGCTAATGGCGGGGCGCAGAGCTCTCAGGTAGAAGGCACTCAAAAATTTGCCAAGGTAACTGAATCCATTGTCGATGATCTGGTCGGATTTATGGGTGACGTAAGACACGCCGGTAATGAAACAGCTACGAGCTTTGGCAAGATGGAAGAGCTGATGTCCACCATCGTTAAGATTCTTAATAGCGTGAATGAAATTACGAAGCAGACAGATTTGCTCGCCCTTAACGCAGCCATAGAGGCGGCACGTGCAGGTGAATCCGGGCGTGGTTTTGCTGTGGTTGCAGACGAAGTTAGAAATCTGGCAAAAAAATCCAATGAATTTAGTTCTCAAATTAGTAAGCTTTTATCCGATATTGAAATGTTTATGGAGCGAGTGGGGTCGTCGATTCGTGAAGTATCCAATTTGGACATGAGTGTGGCTGATCGCTCTCGTAGTTATATGCGTAATATGTGGGGCGAATTAGAAAATCTTAATATTGCTGCTGCAACGCAATCATCAAGTATCTCAGAGGTCTCGCAGCAAATTCATAAATATGTTCTAGATGCGATTGTCTCGTTGCAATTTGATGACCTGGTGCGACAACTGCTTGAGCAGGTATCGCAACGATCAGCGTTGCTAGAAAGCTATATGCTGACGCTGCATAATATCGAGCGAGGAAATGAATCAGAAGACGGCACGGAGCGCTTCAGGCAGCGAATATCACGTATAGAAAGTACGATGGCTGAAACTCGCTTAAAGTTTGGAGAAATGGACAAGAAACATATTCAACAGGACTCTGTAGAAACAGGTAGCGTTGACTTATTTTGAGCATTAAAGTCGACTGATACTGGCGTATAGTGATTTGAACCTACAGATTTAAACCAAAATGCTCGCTTGATATTTCCCAAATAGAGAGAGTTTTCTCCCTCTTTTCAAATGATGACTTTTAATTATTTAAGCTATTATGACATACGGCGGCATTAGCCTTGCCTTTACACAATGAATGAGTGTCGGAGGAATTTATGTCAACAGCAATCGGAACGTCAAACAATAGCGCAACCTATAAACCGCAAGTTAACCCAGTGGGAGTCGCTCAAACATCGAACACGCAGAGGTTAGGTAATATATTTCAACTAATCGATACGGCCGGAACAGGGCGCATATCCAAGGCTCAATTTGATCAATCGTTCAGTAATTTGAGTCTGCCGATTTCAGTAAAAGAGATGGGTAAGGATACTGTTTTTGGGAAACTTGACCCAAATGGTAAGGGCGAAATTACAAAGCAAGAGTTCATACAAGGTATGGAACCACTGATGAGCCAAAAGGAAGCTGCGTCTGCCAAGAAGCCGCCTGTTGAGTCAAAGCCAATTACGCAACCACAAGAAACTGAAAATCCTTTAGCTGCAAAAATTCAGTCTGGCGAAACAACTCCGAAAGTTGATGTACGGGGTGTGGGTTATATAATCAATACTACGGCGTAGAAGTCTTTGTCGCATTACCCAATAAGTACAAATATTTTGTAAACAAGTCTTGCGTGAGCTGTGTAACTGCTTAGGTTCATTCTTATTTAGGTTGCCTACATAGGATTGACGATCCTCTCAAACTGGGGGTCTCGAACCACTTTCTCTATAAAACGCTCGGTATCCGAAAATAAACTTACAATCTTGGTGCTATCCGGTTTTTATTAGCCTTTCATCTGCCAGAATTAGGCGGTCAACGAGTGCGTGCAATAGCGCCTGAGATAGTTGGTAACGACATCTCAAGCTCAGTTTTTCCATTGCCGTCGTGTCAAACTCCGCGAGTACAACGTCGCGAATTGACTCAACAGTTGCCTGTCTGGGTATTTCTCCGCCCTTTATGTAGGACATTTCGCCAACGCATTCGCCAGCATCGAGTAGATTAAGCAAGCGTTCTTGCTTGGTTACCTTGACTTGACCGCTACCAATAAAAAATAAACTTGATCCTTTCTCACCTTCACGTACGATCACAGTGCGTGAAGGAACGCGGGACCATTTACATGTCTGAACTAATTCCCATATTTCTGCATCGTCAAGCAGATCGAGAAGCTGAACCTTATTTAGTGCTTCAAATTTCTCACTATCCGTTATTTCACTTTGATGGAGACTTAGTCGCCCGATTTTTGCGATATCCAGCGCAAGTTCGGCCCAGGATGGATATCGATGCACAGGATTTTTTGCCATCATTCTGATGAGTATCTGATCAATGTCGCTGCTCAGTTCAGGGCGATGCAAACTTGGCGCCACTGGATCTGTTTTAAGAATATCTTTGCTTAGTTCCTCTAGACTTTTGGATAAATAGGGGCGCTGCCCAGTAAACAAAAGGTAAAGCACTACCCCCAAAGAATACATGTCGCTATGTAGTCCAAGCGGCAAGTTTCTGACCTGTTCGGGAGACATGAATAATGGCGAACCTATGGATGCGAGTTGAGAGTCTTGTACTTTACTTAAATATGCGGCACCAAAATCCGCCACTTTTATATTGGTGCCCTCAGCGATCAGTATGTTCTGGGGCTTTAAATCACGATGCACGATTCCCTGGCGAAACGCATAATCAAGCGCACCACAAGATTTGAAGGCAATCTGAATGGCATCTTCCTGTGAAATTAAACTGCCGACTTTGGTGTATTTAGAAAGGTCTCCTCCGGGAACATACTCAATCGCAATGTAGCCATAGTTGTCGGTCACTGCAGCTTCAAGAATTGCGGCGATATGCGGATGTATAAGCTGACCGGCAAGCGCTGCCTCGGTCATAAATTGCATAAATTTTGTCTGATCTTGATCGGGCATGTGCGCATCCGACATATCGAGCATTTTTAGTGCAACTTCTATTCCGGAGTATGTGTCAATGGCATGATATACGGTACCGGAACCGCCTTTTCCAATCACTTTAACAAGTTGATATTTTCCAATTTTATCCATGAAATTTTCACTTTGAAATTTACACTTTATGCCGTCCCCGCCATGAGACTGTGATTTCGCCACTCTTTTACTGCTTCGATCAAATCGGTCAGCGGCCCCATCAGTTTAATCTCTTCAAACGAATTTCGTTGTCGCACAACACCCGAACCTCCTGCCCACAAACCAACACTGCCGGGTAATGCGAGGCGAGTCCGCTCCAACCCGGTTTTAATTTGCTGGATGGAATTCACTGCGCTGAAAGAAAGTACCACAATATCTGAGCGGTGTGCATCGACTGCAGAAACAATTTCTTGTATGGGCGTTTGTACTCCCAAATTGACACAACTGGCACCTTCCAAACTCAATGTCGCCTCGGCCATTATCACTCCCAGCGAATGTTCTTCTCCGGGGAGTGTGGTGAGAAGCACTCGCGGTGAGCCGGCCGGGTCGCGTAGCGTGGAGATGGCATTGCGCAGTACGTTGGTTATCTGGTCGCTATACAGATGTTCTTCAAAAATGCGAATTTCTCCACGCATCCAAGCCTCCCCCACTGATTGATTGAGAGGCGTGATTGTCTTGGACAAGAAATCATGCAAACCTTGTTTAAGTAGAAGTCGATTTAACTTCATTCGTAAACCTTGCGATTGATGTGTCTTGATCAAATCGATCAAAGTCAAAATATTTTCAGGCTGCTCAATTTCCTGCCCGGGAGAAGATATCAGCAGAGCATTCAACTCATCCAAACCTAGCCCAACCACCTTGGATGGCCTTAACCCGTTGCCTAATAAACGTTTTATTAAGCGGAGTTGATCTACTTGGGTTTGCGGGTAGAGTCGCTCATCATGTTCATTTCGCACCGGAACCGGGAATCCGTAACGTTTTTCCCAAACGCGCAGCGTGTCTTTGCCGATACCAATTTCGCGTTCAACGGTTGCAATATCAAACAAAATATCAGTTACTTTCATTTATTATGTCCTAGACAGATTTGACAATTAATTCACATTGAGCGTATTATCGCCCTGTAAATACGAATCTGTCTAGGACATAATAATGCAAGCAGCAAGTTCAAGGAAGAAAATTGCGGTCGTTGGCTCGGGTATCTCCGGGCTTGCGGCAGCCTATCGTCTAGGACAGTCCGGGCATGATGTGTCAATTTTTGAGGCAGCAGACTATTTTGGGGGGCACACCCATACGGTCGATATCACGCTTGGCGGCATCACTTATGGCGTTGACACTGGCTTTCTGGTGTTCAACCACAAAACCTATCCAAACTTGGTAAATTTGTTCGACGAATTGAATATCGAAACCGTCGCTACCGATATGTCGTTCTCGGTCAAATCGCATTTGCCTGATCGAATATTGGAATGGTCAGGTAACAACCTCAATACGGTGTTTGCACAACGGCGCAATTTGTTTAGTCCGCGCTTCTTGCGCATGTTGCGTGACATTGTTAGATTCAACGCAGAAACGACTGCACTGGCATCAACTGCAGCGCACACGGAGCTATCGCAAACCTTGGGTGAGTTTCTGATTCATCATAAATACAGCGCAGAGTTTTGCGAGTGGTATCTACTACCAATGGCAGGGTGTATCTGGTCTTGTCCAACTGCTCAGATGCTCGCATTTCCCCTTGCCACATTTGTAAGGTTTTGCCACAACCACGGGTTACTCCAAGTCAGCAACAGGCCACAGTGGCACACCGTGAAAGGCGGGGCGCGTCATTACGTTGACAAGATACTTGCCAACATACCGGACAAGCGTTTGAACACGCCAGTGTTGTTTATAAACCGGATCAAAATAGACAACGTACCCAAGATCAAGTTAAACACTCAATACGGCAGCGGGACGTTTGATCACGTTGTCTTGGCAGTTCACAGTGACCAAGCATTGCGCTTGCTGCAAGACGCGACTCAAGCAGAACGCAAGTTGTTGGGCGCAGTTGCTTATCAACCCAATCGTGCTGTGCTGCATACTGATGCTTCATGTTTACCCAAGAACAAAACCACCTGGTCAGCTTGGAACTATCAAAGCAAAAATGGCACAGCGTCGCAAGTTTGCGTGCATTACCTGATCAATAAACTGCAACCGCTGCCTTTCAAAGAGTCTGTCATCGTTTCGCTCAATCCTATCGATGAGCCGGATCCTTCCAAGCTCATCGCCACCTTCGACTACGCGCATCCTGTTTTCGATAATGGTGCACTGTTGGCACAGCAGAATATGGATCAAATTCAAGGACAACAAAATACTTGGTTTGCTGGCGCCTGGACGGGGTATGGTTTTCATGAGGATGGTTTGAAATCTGGATTGGCGGTAGCAAGTTCTATCAATGCGCCGGGGAGCCGCAATGTTTAGCCCGCAACTATGCTTTGGTAACGTGCATCACACTCGCGTTCGCCCCGCTCGAAACAGTTTCAATTACGCCGTGTATTTTCTGAGACTACCCTTGCGTAGCATGACTTCGCAGAACATCCAGACAAAATTATTTTCACGCAACCGTTTTAATTTTCTATCGCATTACGACAAAGATCATGGCGACGGCAAGCAGCCTCTGTTGCAATGGATAGAACAGCTTCTGCTGAAGCACGATATAACGGATGCCGACGGTGAGATATGGTTACAGACTTTTCCGCGCTTACTGGGTTATGTGTTTAATCCGGTTTCGTTCTGGTTTTGCCATCGCCGAGATGGGGCATTGCGGGCCGTTTTATGTGAAGTGAACAACACCTTTGGTGAACGCCATTGTTACTTATTGGATGAAGGTCGGCCCATCGAGAACACGATGGAACTTACCGCGCGCAAGATATTCCATGTTTCTCCATTCTGTGCAGTGGAAGGGAATTATCGCTTCCAATTTATCAGGAACTTACGCACAGATCACGAGGATACGTTAGCGCGCATCGACTACCACACCACTGAAGGGGCGCTGCTGCTGACCAACATTAGTGGTCAAGCGCATGAACTTACCGACCGCAATGTTGTACTTGTCTTGCTGCGCTATCCGTTAATGAATTTTATGGTTATCACACGCATCCATTGGCAAGCCCTCAAATTGTGGCTAAAGCGCGTGCCCTTCTACCGTAAACCATCCCCACCTTTAGAGGAGTTGAGTAAATGAATTCGGAAACGCTGGCTGTCAACCTGACGCTTCGCGGTCAGGGAAATCATAAACTGCGCATCGAGACATACCCGTCTCGGGTGAGTATGATCCTCAAACTATTAACACAACTCAAGCACGGTGCCTTGCATCTGCAATTGCCCGATGGAAGTTCCGCCCACTTTGGGGATGATTCTTACCCGATAACATTACGATTGAACGACTGGACAATGTTCGGTGCCGTGATGAAATCAGGAGACATCGGATTCGCCGAGACCTACATCAATGACGGATGGACGACTGATAATCTGACCGGATTAATCGAATTATTTATTCGCAATCGACAACAAGTCGAATCACTGGTTTATGGAAAATGGTGGGGCAATCTGCTATATCGCCTTAAACATCTATTCAACCGAAACAGTCGCAGCGGCAGTCGCAAAAACATACACGCACATTACGACATCGGCAACGACTTCTACAAGCTGTGGTTAGATCCCTCGATGACATATTCGAGCGCTTTATTCAGTCAACCGCAAACGGATAATTTGAAGGACGGTCAATTTGCCAAATATCGGCGCATCGTCGAGCAATTGCAATTAAAGCCGGGCGCGAAGGTGTTGGAAATCGGCTGCGGATGGGGCGGATTTGCCGAGGTGGCAGCAAAGGAAACGAGTTCCCACGTAACTGGAATCACGCTCTCCACCGAGCAATTGAGCTTCGCTCAACAACGCATGAATGATGCCGGCCTATCGAAACAGGCCGATCTAAAACTGTTGGACTACCGCGATAGCTACGGTCAGTACGATGCCATTGCCTCAATTGAGATGTTCGAAGCGGTGGGTGAAGCGTATTGGCCAACCTATTTCGAGTGTATCGCGCGCAACCTGAAACAAGGCGGACGTGCATGCATCCAGACCATCGTGATCGCCGATGAATTGTTTTCACGTTATCGTATGGGAACCGATTTTATTCAGCAATACATTTTCCCGGGTGGCATGCTGCCTTCGCCTTCTGTTTTTAAATCTCAGGCAAAAAAACAAGGTTTAAAGGTCGTAAACGAATTCGCTTTTGGTTTGGATTACGCACGAACTTTGGTCGAGTGGCGAAATGGTTTCAAAAAACAATTGGAACATATTCGGGCACAAGGCTTTGACGAGAAGTTCCTGCGCACATGGGAGTTTTATCTTTGTTATTGCGAAGCAGGATTCCGCGCCAATAGCATCAACGTGATGCATTTCACCTTGGAAAGATCATGCGCCTGACACGAATTGGAGCCCGGGTATTTATGATGCTGTGGCTCATGACTGCGTGTTCAGCGCAAGCTATCACGCTATCAGTGCAGCAAGAGTTGGTGAGTGCTCAGCTTTCTGGTCAAGGTGGCTATCGCTGGCTTGGGTTCAAAATTTATGATGCATATTTGTGGCGTGAAAGTAACACGGATAAAAAATTAGCCGTGATGGATTCAAAATTTATTCTGGAACTAATCTATGCGAGAGATTTGCGTGGAAAGCGTATCGCCTCTGTCAGTATAGATGAGATGCGCAAATTGAATATGGGAACTCCCGCGCAGCAATCGGCATGGTTGCAGTTAATGCAGGAGGTATTTCCAGATGTGCATGAAGGTTCTTGCTTGAGTGGAGTCTACTTGCCGGATCAGGGAGTACGTTTTTATAACGATGGACGCTTACTCAAAGAAATCTCCGATGTGGAATTCGCACGCGCTTTCTTTTCCATCTGGCTGGATGAGCACACCAGTGCGCAGCATTTGCGCAACCAGTTACTGGGTTTGGCACCGTGAAATCGTTAAGTCGGGGTGCGCTCATAAGTTACGGCCTGTTTGGCTTGCCACTGGCACTATTGGCGTTGCCGATCTATGTCTATGTGCCGCAGTTTTATGCGACTCACTTTGAAATGTCGTTGGCGCTTATTGGCAGCACGCTGCTGGTCGCACGAGTACTGGATGCTTTTTTTGATCCCGTGTTTGGGATGTGGATAGACAAACAGCGCGGCACTAGCGGCTACTCGCGAGTCATTGCATTGTCAATTCCGTTGATGGCTGTCGGATTCGTTGCCCTGTTTCATCCCCTGACCCATATCGGTACGCAACCCTTCATCTGGTTTCTGGGTAGTCTCATCGTGGTCTATTTTGGATTTAGTATAGCCAGCATCGCTTATCAAAGTTGGGGCGCGGCACT
>CAIWKC010000413.1 GCA_903913145.1 uncultured Gallionellaceae bacterium
GCCTTCCAGCTCAACATTCTTCTCTTGCAGAACCTGATCCAGGCGCTTTCGCTCAGTAACGTCGCGCGCCGCGGCAAAGACACCCTGCAACTTCCGATCCCGATCATAGAAAGTGGTCGCATTATACGAAACGACTGTTTCCTTCCCATCTCTGGCCCGTACCGTAAGTTCGTAGTTGGTAACTTTCCTTTCGCGCAAAACCTGATTTATGCCAGCCTCTGCTTTTTCCGGATTAGTAAAATAATTCTTGAAAGGAGAGCCGATTAACTCATTACGAGTGCATTCTGTAAGTGCCTCCATCTGTTTGTTGATGTCAGTGATGATGCCATCTGCATCACAAGTCATCAACCCGTCAATATTGGATTCAAATAGCGAGCGGGTGTAGTACTGGTACTCTCGAAGGTGCTGGCTAAGCTTTTCCCTATCATCCTCAATCAGTTTACGGGCCGTGTTGTCGGTGCCGATCAGCAAATAGCCGATGATGGTGTTTTGTTCGTCGCGCAATGCGCTAATCGACACAATGGCGGGATATCGGCTTCCGTCCTTGCGGACCTTGGTTAGTTCATAAATATCCTCGATGCCGCGCGATGCCTTGAAAACCAGCGCATCGAAGCCCGGCATGATCAGCGTATCAAATTCCAGACTCAACTCCTTGGCACGCACAACGACCTCCTCTGGATCAGAAATATCCGCCGGAGTGATCTGGTTCAGTACTTCGTCTGCTGTGTCGCCCAGCATGCGCTCGGCACCAACGTTGAAAATCTGAATCACGCCCTTCGCATCAGTCGCGATACAGGAGAAGTTGGCGCTTTCGAAAATCGCTTTCTGCAAGGCTCCTGCCTTGAGCAGAGCAGTTTCCGCCAATTTGCGCGCGGTGACGTCGTGTGAAATAACAATGAAGCGATCGCCTTCCTCAAAATGAATTTCTTTGCGGGCAATTGAAAGTTCGAACCAGCATTTTCCCTGAGGTTTATTAACTTCGATCAGTATTCCGCTTGCATGGTCGTTTTTGTGCGCCTGCTGCAAGGCGTCCATCACGATGGCAGCGGCTCCCGGTTGCATCACATCCGATACCTGCTTGCCAATAAAGTCTTGCGGCGGCAGGGACGACTTATCTTTGTGGGGGGAATGGTAGTTATAATAAGTGCCATCGAGTCCTACCTCGAACATCACATCCGGAATAGCATCAAGCGTGGCATTTAGCCTGGCCTTGCTATGGAGCAGCGCATCTTCAGCCACTTTGCGCGCAGTTATGTCTTCATAGTTTCCGAGCACCCCGATAATCTGGTTTTTTTCATTACGCAACGGCACCTTGGATGTGTTCAGCCAGATTTGCGTGCCATCAGGCGTCGTTTGACGCTCTTCGAAATTCAATCTGGGGGTGCCTGATTTGATCACTACGAAATCGTCGGCACGGTAAAGTTCTGCTTGTTCTTTCCAACCCATTTCAAAATCTGATTTACCGATTACTTCATCCGGGCGTGAAAACCCGGCATCTTTAGCAAACTGGGTGTTGCACCCAAGATAGCGCAAATCGAGGTCTTTCCAGAATATGCGGGCAGGTGAATTTTCCACGACGAACTGGAGCAAATAATTCACTTTCGAGAGATTGCTCACAGCATGATCCCGGCTCGGCATCTTGATGCTGCCCACCGTGCTACGCGGGGGGGGGCTTTTTGGTCATGACAGTTACCTGTAAAGGCGCAAGTGCGGGACACGCCGATGACTTATTGCTTAGGGAGATCGTTTGGTGCCCCCATTTTGAGTGCAACTCAGTATGCGTTGGAAATTACAATTTCTAAACGCACGATTGCAAGAGGCAGGGTCAATTCATTCTCTTAACGGGTGTGACAATATGCTCACTAACACCTAAGGCTCTGTGCGGAAACGTACATATCAAGGATCTGTTGATTGGAACCATCATTGAAAAATAAAGGGATGCAAAAAGAACAAAATCGATGGATTTTGAAGTTTGACTTCTGGCACGATGCACATGCTACCAAATTGTCTGCACCAAAGCCGTTGTGCGGTTACAGCGGCTTTGGGCTTTTAACGGTACCAAGAGTTTCAGAAAATTTGAAGTTCACGAGCCACTAATATCTTTTGAGTTTTTATACATACATGGCAGTTTAGCACCGAAAGTCTCTTAACGAAAAGCGGTCTACAGGAAGCCGGGGGTTGAAGTATTA
>CAIWKC010000414.1 GCA_903913145.1 uncultured Gallionellaceae bacterium
CAAATAGAATATGCAGAGAGAAGTCAGGCAATGACTTTGTTGAAAAGAAAAATCGCCTAGCATGTTAACTCTAAGCGATTGATCTTAATGGAAATATGGTGCGCCCGAAGAGATTCGAACTCCTTACCCCTTGGTTCGTAGTTAGGTACTTATATGTTTCATAAGGTATCACTACATGTCACAATTCCTGCGCTAATCACATAATATCATATACATATCATATAGTTCTGGCTTTGCATTGAATCACTACGCCGCGTATAATGTCACTCAAGCGCAAGCAGAGTGTTCCCCCAATCGTTCCCCCAGAAAGGCGGTTAAAATGGCTACCAACCTAATGACTGACAAGAAGATTAAACTAGCAAAGCCGGCAGAAAAAGAGTACCTGCTGGCTGATGGCGGCGGTCTATTTCTACGGGTTCGCCCGTCTGGCGCAAAGGACTGGCTGTTCATATATACCTTCGATAAGAAGCGCCGCAAGATGGGTCTAGGCAGCCTTGATGCGGCTTCACTAGCGACTGCGAGGTCAGAGGCTGACAAGGCGCGCGACTGCATATCCAAACAAATTGACCCCCAGCTAAACCAGCAAGAACTTGTCGCCGAACAAGTCGCACGGCGTGAGGCACTACTCGCGAAGAAGACTCGAAAGACAGTAAAAGAGTTGTTCAACAACTGGGAAAAGCGAGAACTCAAAACTCGTAAAGATAAGGGCGCGGAGGTTCGCCGCAGTTTTGAAAAAGATGTTTTCCCTAAAATCGGAGAAGTCGCTGCTGAGGATGTAACCCAAGCAATGGTAGTTGGTATTCTTGATGATATTGTTGAAAGAGGCGCAACGATTGTTGCGCGCAATCTATTGGGTGACTTGCGCCAGATGTTTGGCTATGCCTTGGATCGAAAAATAGCTGCTCATGACCCTACCAGCCGCTTAAAGAGGGATAAGTTCGGTAAAAAAGTGGAGCGTGAGCGTACGCTGTCGGATGCTGAAATAAAATCACTTCCCGAGAAGTTAAAGGCTGCTCGCATCGCCCCATCGAGTACTGCGGCAATTTGGATAATGCTTTCGACGTGCTGCCGCGTTGGAGAAATCAGCAGCGCAGAGTGGAAAGACATTGATCTAGAATCGGCTATGACTTGGTATATCCCAGCGGGGAATTCAAAAAATGCGAAAGCACACACTATCCACCTCTCGGCCTTTGCGGCTGAACAATTTGCAGTATTAAAAAAGCTGGCTACTGACGAAGCGGGCAAGCAATCCAAGTGGGTGTTGCAGGCGAGGTGGACTGATGAACACGTATGCGTTAAATCGCTAGCCAAGCAGATAGGTGATCGACAGCGCGGCGATAAAGCGCCGATGAAATGCCGCAGTCTGCACACGGATGCGCTAACGCTGCCCGGCGGTAAGTGGACGCCGCACGATTTAAGACGTACCGGCGCGACCATCATGGGGGCGCTTGGCACTCGGCCAGACGTTATCGAAAAATGCTTAAACCATGTCGAGCAAAACAAACTTGTCAGAATTTATCAGCGCCAAAAACTAGAGGCGGAGCAAGCCGAGGCTTGGAAGCTGCTCGGTGATCGTTTGGAACTGTTGATGCACAGTGATGCTAGCAACGTGATTCCGATGAGAAGTGCGGCGTGAAGTTGCGCGCGATCCTTTGACATGGTTTGAAGTCTGTGATAATTTATAAATGCCGCTGGGGGTCGCTGGCCAGCAGAAGTGAATAGCGCTAATCAGGTTTGGCAAGCCTGCTGAAATACCTAGGATGCGTCTTAATCTAGTCGGAGATTATCCGACACCCTGAGTCTGGGTCCGTGTTCATCCAACGAAAAAACTTTAGCTTCGCGAGTTTCTCGCGGTCGTCTTTATTGTTTTTTTGCTGGAGAATTTCATGAAAACTCAAACTGCTCAACCCGAAACAACGTCCGTCAAAACGGACGCGCTCCCTGATGCACTAAAAAACTTCGACCAACTTCCAGATAGCGCACATGTTCGACAACCAGTTGTTGAATTGCTTTATGGCTGCTCTGCTGCGACCGTTTGGCGCATGGTGCAAAGAAAAACCCTGCCTTCGCCAAGAAAACTCGCGTCAAGGATTTCTGCGTGGAATGTGGGCGAGTTAAGAAAAGCCCTAGCTGCGCAATAAACTCCATGCAAACAAAAAATATGACGTTTCTCTGTCAGGCAGAGATGCGTACTTTTATGTAACCCCTAAAAAATAATGCCGCCCCGGCAAGGGCGGCAGAAAGGTAAATCATGCAATCGAATAATAACTTAATTGAAGAGCTGCCGCCAACAGAACAAGTCATTAAAGCACAAGAATATATCGATTCCGGTATGGCGATTGTTCCAATTCCACTGGGCAGAAAGGGCCCATTAGTACAAGGCTGGAATGAGCGAGATAACGTAGTAACAACCCTTGACGCAGCAACGAGGATCACTGGAAACATGGGCATCGCGCACGCGTATTGCGCCCCCTATCCAACCGCTGCACTCGACATTGATGACTATGAACTAGCGAAAAAATGGCTGTTAGATAAAGGCATAGACGTCGAGACCATGCTTGAATCTGATGATGCAGTATTGATTGAATCAGGTCGAGAAAATCGAACAAAGTTTTTATTTCAGCTGCCGGATGACGTCGGCGTGATGACTACCGTGCAGGTCCGTCATCCAGTGACAAATGAAATGGTATTAGAATTCCGCTGCGCCTCTAAAAACGGCAAGACAGTGCAAGATGTACTGCCACCATCAATACATCCCGATACGGGCAAGCCCTATCGATGGGCTGGCAAAGGGCATTATTCAAACTTGCCAATTCTTCCTCCTGCTCTAATTCGTGTTTGGATAGGATTGCTTGATGGCAAAATTAATGCAGCTGATGCGTTCAACATTCCGTCATCGACTGCAGCACTTCCATCGGGCGGGCTCTCAAGTGATGCAATGCATCTGAATACGAAACTGGCAATACTAACGCCGGAGCAAAAGCGTGACTTGCGCAGCGCACTATTTTATATCCCTGCTGATGATCGCAATGTTTGGATCGATAACGGTATGCCACTTAAACCCCTTGGCGAAGAAGGGCGAGTTATGTTTATGGAATGGTCAGCCACTTCGAATAAATTTGATAAGGCCGATGCAGCACGTGTGTGGGATTCATTTGCACCAACATCGATAAGCTATAAATCTATATTCGCAAAGGCGCAAGAGTTAGGGTGGCTGAACCCAGCGAAGAAGTTGCCCGAGAACATCCCAACCGAAATTATTTGGCCTATTCCACAAAAACTGCCGCCAGCACTTCTGCCAGTACCAAAACTTGATGTATCTTGTTTGCCAGCCGTTCTAAAAGCTGGCGTTGTTGATATTACTGATCGCCTTCAATGCCCGCTCGATTATGTAGTTGCATCATTAATTGTTTCTGCGGGTGCATTGATTGGAAGCAAGGTAGGGATTTATCCCAAAGAGCATGACGAAACGTGGACAGTATTTCCGTGTTTATGGGGTGGAATAGTAGGCCCCGCCGGCTCAATGAAAACTCCAGCACAGAACGAAGCCTTTAAGGTGCATCACCAGCTGGAGGCCAATGCCGGCATGCAGTACAAAAACGATTTGGCGCAATATGCAAGAGACACGACGAAATATGAAAGTGAATTAGCCAAATACAAACCCAGTGGAAACACTTTGCCGCCGATTGAACCTACAAAGCCAACACGCAAGCGCTACATCATGAATGACACAACCTATCAGGCTATGGGGGTCGTGCTAGATGACAATCCAAACGGGATTCTTGCGCATTCAGATGAAATGTCGGGGCTCTTACAATCGCTTGACACTCCGGGGCAAGAGGCAGCGCGCGGCTTTTATTTGTCCGGCTGGGGTGGAAGTGGCAGCTGCAATATTGATCGCATTGGCCGCGGCTCTATTCAGCTTACCAACTACTGCATATCGGTGTTTGGTGGATTTCAGCCGGATAGGTTAAGAGGATATGTGCGGCAGACTCAATCTGGCTCATCAAATAATGATGGGCTGATACAGCGTTTCCAGTTGCTCGTTTGGCCGGACCCGATTGATCATATATGCATAGTAGATCGCGCACCGAACAAGCAGGCGATTCAGGATATAACTGCGGCTTTAACATCATTGGCTCAAATTCAAACCGGTGCAAGACTCCATTTCGATGCCGCCGCACAAGTAATCTTTAATCAGTGGCAATTGGATAATGAAGCGTTGCTGCGCAGCGGGGACCTCGACGCCGCACGTCAAAGTCACATTGCTAAATATCGCAGCTTAATTCCGGCTCTTGCACTCCTTTACCATCTCCTTAACGGGCATGGCGGTGATGTGTGCGCACATTGCTTATCCAGTGCGATTGAATTTTCCGAATACCTTAAGGGGCACTCGAATCGAATCTATGGCTCAGTCCAAGGGTTGGATCATGCGCCGATGCTTGAGCTTGCTAAACGGCTGAAGGCTGGAGCACTACAGGATGGATTTACTTTGCGCGAGTTGGTGCATAAGGGCTGGGCCGAGCTTGGAGACAAGGTGCGAGCACAGGGTGCGTTAGATGGATTGGTTGTGCGCGGGTGGCTAGTTGAGGCTGAAGTTAAAACTGGCGGACGACCGACCACTAAATATTTAATCAGTCCTAGCATTGGGTAATGGCTTTTGGAGGTTTTGGAGGTACCCCCCTAACACTTATCTTCTATTTTTATATAGAAGTTGAAGCATGCAAGGGGTGGGGGGATACCGCCAAAACCTACGAAAGGTAAGAAGCATGCACGCTACCTTTTTATGAGGTAACCGCAGAATGCAACTGCCGACCGACTGCTTGACAATATTTACCAACTGAAACTTAGGACTTTACAAATATGCCACTTCCATCAGTAAAACTATTCGGTGCCCGCCAATGCAAGGCCAAAGCAAAGCGGACGGGTTCGCAATGCCTCAATCCAAGTGCCTACGGTATGCCGACCTGTCGCTATCATGGGGCCCGAAAAAAAGTATTGTGCGGGAAAGACCATCCAAATTTTATACATGGGCAAGCTTCGCTTGCGGCAAAGCGTGAATACAATGCCGCTGCAGTTCGGTTACGTGATCTGGAAGAAGAGATGCATGTGCTGAACATGACGTCAGCTAAGCTGACGCCCGGCAGGAAACCAAAGCGGGTATAGCAAAACCTTATCGCGAGGAAATATTAACTTCACCTGAGCTATTTCTGCGCCTTATATGCCATTCGTGTCCGCACACGGTGCATTTGCGTTCAGGATCAATTTCAGAAACGCAGCAGCCACCTAGAGCGATTTCACCACGTTGTTCCATATCAAGTGCTTTACCCACGGGATATCCATAGACAATTTCGACACCGGCCTTTGCTTTACACGAGGGACAAATGTATTTGGTCATCGACAGTCACCTTGGAATATTCTGGCGTGTAAAATGCTACCTTATCTATAACCATCAAACTAGTATATTCACAATACAGCAGCCAGAGCAGTGAGATGCTCAAGCTCGAGTCAGAAACTGTCAATCAACTGCCAGAACTTAATTGGGTGTCAGGGAGATGGTTTCAGGGTGGCTTTGTCTATAACCTTCATCTTGAAATTAACAATTGTTCCGAACCAGCAAGGGAACATGTCTTTGTGTTTAAACAGTAGTTAGACCAAGTTAGCAAATTGAAACTATTTATATCTTGGATAATTCCAGCGCTGCTAATATTTACGTTGACAGTCATGGGAATGTTTCTACCAAGGTATGGCGAGCCTGCATTGGCCGCACATGCTTCAACAATAGAAAATGTACCAGTGCCGTTAGAAATTATCAACGTGGCGGGCATTGCCGTTGTAGTACAAGTCCAATATGGCATTTCAACATTAAACATTGCGGGAGTGTAAGAGACAAGGTTCCATGTACCATCATATGGATTCGCTGGCGGCGCTGCCGGTGCGCTACTACCTCCGCCACCCGAGCATGACATTAATAATAAGGTGCACAAGGCACTAAACGCAATTCCGATAGATTTTATTTGCACGCTGCCTCCCGGGCTGATCAGTCATCATTAAAAAATCCTCCTAGGTGTTAATGCTGGCATCGCATGCCACTTTTATTATTTGTGGCTTTGCTTCGTTGCCTCATGAACCAGACTACCACACATTATATGGCAATGCCACTAGTAGTGTCGTTACACATTTCTTCGCCACAAGCCAACATCCCAGTGAACAAAGCGAGGGAGCAGTATGACGAAGAAAGAAAAGCAACTGGCGTTGCAAATGGGGAGAGCTATAGCACAACGCCGATTACAAAAAGGCCATACCCAAGCGGAATTAGCTGAAGCGATTGGAGTTGAGCAAGAAACGATTTCGCGGTTTGAGCGCGGTGCTACGTTGCCACCACTGAGTAGGTTAGCAGATATCGCTGACGCCCTTAAATGCCCATTGGAGCACTTACTAAGGGAAGGTTCTGTTCGAGTAGAGGATCGGGCGCAAAGCCTGCATAAAACACTGTCCGGGTTATCTGATGCAGACAGTCAATTGCTAACCGAATTCGTTGATCGGTTAAGCACTCGGCTAAAGAAAAAATAAACAGCGGTGAGGTAGGGCCGCTATACGAAGTGAAGCGGACGTTAAATCTGGGGCATCGATTAATATCGAGCGCTCACTTATAACCCACAGCCGTCTTTAAATTAGGTGAATAGTTTGACCTATAGCAGCCATCTATTATTACTGCACATTCTTTAAGCTTTTCCTGAACAACCTATTACTACTGCAAATTGGTAAACACAAAGTAGCATCACTAGCGCCACGGCAGAATGCAACAGTTTTCTCATTACCACCCGCAAATTCAGATGGGATAGGTGCAGCTGTTGAACCGGACATTGATTGATTAAATCCAGCTATGTACGCAGCCCGTAAGATTACAGGGTACTTTAAGCTCCCTTCACCTCGACATTTCGCGATCCGCTCTGCGACAGTCGTATCGTTAAAGGTTTGTTGATTTGAAGTGCTTGTACTAAATTCAGTTTCACGTTTATTAGGTTTTGATGTCGGCGTAGTTAGTTTCATGTTGCCCTCTTGCGTATTATCTAAGGTTGATAATTTCTTAGAATGCTCTAGCTAACTTAAAAACACTATTAACGTGTCGACTTTATTCACAATATCATAATTACAGGGAAAATGATATTGGTACAAATACGTACATAGTAACTATAAATAGGCAATGTGCTCTCCCGTACGGATAGTAATATCTTTGTGCAAATATAGTTACGTCTGCGTAGTTACTACAATTTATGGTGCATGTAATTCACCAATAACAAATCGCCACTCATGTCCGCCCAACCTTACTTTCGTCACATGCTTTCATCGCCACACCATAATCAATATGGCTACATAATGTTGGGCAACGAAAAAGTGCACCACATTCGTGATGCGGATGAGTTTTATAAGGCATTGGGATATAACGATGAAATAAGGAAAAGTGGTTTATTGCCAGAAGAATATATCTGGGAAAAATATCGTAAAGATAAAAGCATAAAGTCAGAAGTTTGTTTGCAAGCCGAAATTGTTGAATATCTCAACAAGCATTCACCTACATTCAAAGAGAATTATGCAGTTGAATGCGAACACTGGCTTTCAAGCTGTAAGGAAAAATGGAAGAATAAATCTACAGAGTGTACAGGTTGCAATACAGGAAATAATTATCAAATTACATCAAAATAGTCTGCCAGAAACCTGCCTCCGGTGAAGGCCTGTTCATGGCCGACAGCGCCAGCACGGTAATTCTACCTCGTGTGGCCGCTTTGTGGGTGGAGCGGAAGTTGAAGGTCGGCACAACATATTTACCCCCCTGCTTTCCTCCTCTGTTTGCATAGCGGCATAGTGAGACTTCGCTGCTCATTGTTAAGGTTGCTTTCGAAATTTTTAAAAATAAAAAATTTATTGCCATATGTAAACAGTGGCAGAGAAGAGGGGGGTGCCTGTCATTCTCTCACCAGCAAGGCGCGCTCGTACGATTAGCAAAAAAGGGGTTATACCGGGTAGGTGGGGGTCGCAGGATCGACTTATTGAACAACAGTGGAGTGAAACCTTGACTGACGACAGACGCGCGTATTCGCAGCATCAAATTCATGAAAGGCTGACTTCTTGATTACTCATTATTTTTCTTACTGCGGCGATGGCGTTTCAAACTTCGGATAGTTTAATTTCTGAACCCTGCCGAATTAACTTGGCTGCGAACTGATCGCTGATTTCTTACGCGCGCCATTGGTGGCGTTGCTGGTGTCTTATTACTTAATTATGACCTAATCAACAAGCGAACCGATATCTGCGTATACTAGATAAACGCAAACGAACACCACGATGTCACGAAGACTTCCTTCGGGGTTTTAGCTTGCGCCAAGTGTTCCCCCAATCGTTCCCCCACAGAGGTTTTGAGAAAACTAAAAAGGCCCCCATCGCTGGAAGCCTTATGTGTTGGTGCGCCCGAAGAGATTCGAACTCCTGACCCCTTGGTTCGTAGCCAAGTACTCTATCCAGCTGAGCTACGGGCGCGTCTTTGTTGCTGTGTACCAAGATAATTAATCCTTGGCAC
>CAIWKC010000415.1 GCA_903913145.1 uncultured Gallionellaceae bacterium
CAGGTGCTGTCACAGTTGGGTGGTATACGACTGGACGAATGAAGTCATCTTCAGCGTGACCCAGAACTGCAGTACCCCAAACGAATTCATTGTCATAGCCTAATGGACTTGCGATGTTGCCTGCCTTAGTGTTATCGACCACGACATTGGTATTCACTGTCGTTGTCAGCAAAGACGCACCTTGTGGGGAAACGATTGCCGGATCAGCCAGGAATGGCAGTTGCGAAGTCGACGCTGTGTAAGGTGCAACTGGCACTGGAAGCTTGGCAGCGGCTGCGCCCAACGGGAGCGAAGGATCCTGAGCACGTTTACTTGCAGGTTGACCGAATGGCACTTGAGGATGTTTGGCGCGCATGGCGACGATCACATCTTCCAGTGGATTCAGTCTGAGTGTGTCTTTCCAGCCTGTTTCGTTATTGGCAGGCGCTTTCACGGTGCCGTCCCAGCCTACGCGGTTGATCAGCTGCACATCAACCATGTCGAAGTGGATGGAGTTAGACCAGAAGCCGTTATCCACCAGTTTCCAAACCTGAGTTTCTGTGTCGCCAACAAACTCTGTCGGGGAGTCAGTGTAGTTCAAAGGAATCGTCGTTTGTGTTGTACCGCTTGTCAAAGGAATCTCAACACCGCCGGTTGAATTGTAACGGCCGGCAGCATCAAACAACTCTTGTTCAGCTTTGGTGTATGCCAGTATCTTTTGCGTACCGGTAGTCATCTGAGCCGCAGCTTGAGCGCCCACACCCACTGCACTGCTAAAGAGGATTTGCGGTGCGCAGGTGTAGCCGGAACCATTAGCCACCATGGTCACGGCAGAAACCTGATGCGTCACTGCATCAACAGTCGCAGTGGCTGAGGCAGTTACGCCGCCAACAGCAGGCAGACATGAACCATTGCTGAATACGACGGTTGGCGGATTCAATGGGTCATAGTTGGTACCTGAACCATTGCCCACGCCACCGGAGGCGATCAGGTTCACAGAAGCGACAGAACCATTATTGCCACTGGTTGTAAAGTCCAGTGTTGGCTGAGCCAGAGAACCGGTTGCCACGTGGCCGTAGTTATCAGTATCAGTTGTTCCGAAGGCTGCGTTGTAGATTGATTCTGGCACAATCGGTGCAATTTGCGATGCTTTGTAAGCCGCTGCCAAGGCAGTGTCCAAAGGTGAAGGTGTTACACCCAGAACGCCTGCAGCGGGCAGATTGGCTTGTGTGTAAGCGGTGATCGGTGCGTTAAGAGGCAAAGCCGCATTGACCTTAATCTGCATGATGGTGCGCGTGTTCGGACCATAGCCTGGCTTGGTTGTATACGTACCACCTTGGCCTGTCAGATCTGGATCGCCAGAGAAGTAGTCATCGCGTTGGTCATCAAACGGGAACGGTGTTGGCGCATCGTTATAAACAATGAGCGTTTGACCGGCGTAAGGTGAGAAGTCAACAATCGCGTCAGCACGCTCAGAAGGACCTACCAGCAAGCCATAACCATATACGTTGGTGACAGTTACGCTGCGGCGATTTGATTCATACGTAACCGGTTGTGAAGGAATGTCAACTGCGTGAGGCAGGAAACCACCATCATTGCCGATTGCGATAAAGTCAGGGCCTACAGAAGCCGGATCAGGCGCTCCACCACTACGGTTATCAATTGGCCATGCGCGTGTCGGACCAGAGAAGCTGTAATTCAACAATTGCTGCAGATTCGGGTATTGGCACAGACAACCAACGTCATACGCCACACCTGTCGTGCTAGTCGGATTAGGTGGTGCGCCGGTGACGTCAGCCACTGCCGGCAACATATTCACTTCAGTACCGGAGAAAATCAGCGGCTGGCCGGCTGCATTAAACATCGGGTTACCGTTGCTATCCAACTGAGGTGCTGTTGGAACAGTTAAAAGACCTGTTACCGGATCAGCCGTAAAGTCAGCCTTGGCCTTGTACAAGCCCAAGTTGAAGAAACGGTCATTACTGACGTTCATAATGCGGAAACGGTATGCCTTCGGATCAACAGTCAAGCTTGGATAAGCAGTGCCGTTAATAACCGGTGTATCTTGATAAGATTCTGGAACGAAGCTTGCGTCGCCATATTTGCCTGAAGGCAGTGCAGCTGTGGCGGCAAAAATTGGCCAGAACCAAGGTCCAAAGTCCCAACGTCCGACAGAGTTCAAACCGCTGACCGCATTAGGATCTTGATTGGTTTCATACACGTGCGGGAACCACAAGTCGCCAGCTGCACCCCAGTGGGTTGCATCCCATTTCGCATCTTGCTGAGCCACGTTGGCTGGTACGAATGTTTTATCTTCAATGATCAACGGAATCTGATCGGCAGGAATGGCACCGCTGGCCACCAAAGCGGCTTCAGCTGCATCAGTTACGGTGTAACCGGCTTCCAGACCAGCGTAGTTGTTCAAACGTGTCAGACCGGAAGTGCGGTCTTGATAGAACGTGAAACGTGCGCTTTGTGTGTTCGGGAAATAGAGTGTTGTTGAACCAGGACCTGCTGCTGCCATGTCGGGGACGTCTTTGTTGCTGACGCCCTTGCCCAAGCCAGCGGCATACGCCGTTGCTTCACCCGCTGGAGCAACCCATTGATGCGGAGAACCTGCGCTCACCCAAGGAGCTTCGCCGCCGACCAAGTGGATCTCGGCACGGTTTTCAGTATATTGCATGGTTGTGAAAGTGTTCACATATCCCTTTGCACCCGGCAATTTGCCAGTTGCATCAGGACCCAAAGTTGTCGTTACACCCAATCCAGCGCCTGTCAAAGAATGATCAACTGGCAGGAACAAGTTACCGCCTGCGCCCACTGGCAAGTAGTTGGTAAATTTGATACGCACTGCTGTACCGCTAGTTGCGTTAATGACCGGGCCCAAGTGGTGAGGCAGGTCAACCACGCTTAACACAGTGCCATCCAATGTTGTAAAGGACTGTCCAACCACGCCCTTAAGAGCTAAACCAGGCGTCATCAGCTGAACGTAGCCGCGCAAGTGAGTGGCTTTTGGCAAGTCACTGTGCATTTTTTCAGCATATTCAACAGCGGCGATTTCATAGTAGTCGTCAGTCGCGTTACCCGCTGCGTCAGTCCATTTTTCCGGAACGGCGACAGGGATATATTGTCCCAAGTTATTCTTATTGGCTGAACCAAAGCCCGGCAAGGTGTCCACGAATTTACGGAGTGGCGTACCGGAATCCACCGTGTTTGGAAGATTCGTTGTTTTATTAAAAGTTGGCAAACCTGTTACTGGATCAAGTGCGACGACTTTACCAGCTGGGCTGTTTGCGTAGTATGTTGGAACCGGCACTGTTTGCGCAGGCGCCGTTATTTTATTGGTAAGACCGAAACCCGCTCCGGCATTTGCCAGATTAGGTGCCAATTGAGCACTCATCGCAATAAGGATGGAGGCTGTGATTGGATTCAGTTTGAAAGAACTGCGTTGGACTTTCTTCATAATCTTAAACTCCCTGAAAAGAAACCGCTCGTTGAATTGATTACTGCTAAATTTTAACTGCTTAATTCTTAAAACAAACTTAATCAAAATATAGTTTCACTACTAAACTTACAAACCAAACTAACTCCCAAAATTCTTATTTTTCTAGTGACTTCCAAAAATCATCCCAAACTTTTGGCAGTCGTAATATTGAGCGCATATTAATTCCCGACCCAAAGTTTGGATATAGCAGGAATCGACCTTTCTTATAGGACAAAAGTCCTATTTTTTCAACATAATCCCCTACTGTTTATACTGGTTAGTGCAAGCAACCAAACCGCCTGCCGGGAGGCTACCGAAAAAAGAATAATAAAAACATTAAATTATAATTGCGCGTCGAGCAACAATGAAGAGCGACACCTTTGAGGCAGACGTGAAAGTCGTTTTCAATGTTTTACACAGAAAATGCATAAGTAAAAATTTGCGTCATTCGCTCGGCGGCGGGAATCACAAATATTTTTCCTAACGGCAAAATCTCGGTTTAGAATATCCTGTAAAACTATAATATAAATATAAGGTTAAACCCTGACTTTTCATTGGAAATATCTGGATTAAATAAACTGGCGAATTATAGGGTAATATCAGAATATCAATATTCAGAAGCAATCGCGGATGATCGAAAAGTGTATACCCTATGAATTCTCTTGATATTTTCCCCTGGAACGATAATTTTAATACAGGCTTGAAAATTATCGATGAACAACATCAAAAACTGGCCCAACTCCTGAATCAGCTCGCCGGTCACCTGGCGCTTCAAGCAGAAATTCCCGCATTAAACCTGATTTTCGAAGAGCTCTCTGATTACGCTGTGTATCATTTCCAAAACGAAGAATCGATTTGGCATGAATATCTCCCCGACGATGCTATGGAAGCCGGGCATATCGAAATTCATAACCATTTTATTTCAATGGTTGAAACGTTAAAACTTGAAGAAAATTCCAAGTCATCCGAATTGCTTGTGGAAGAAACGCTTGCATTTCTGACGCGCTGGCTGGCTTCCCATATTTTGGAAACTGATCGACATATGGCGATGGTGGTACTCGCGATGCAATCCGGCTTGTCTAGTGATTCTGCAAAGCTGCAGGCAAAAGAACAGATGGACGGCACAATGAAAGTGCTGATTAACATTATTCTCTCCACCTACGGCAACCACGTTACCAATACTTTGCGTTTGATGAGAGAAGTTGCAGATCGCCGGCAATCCGAAGTCTCATTGCGTGCAAGCGAGGCACGTTTCCGCCGCATCCTTGATCATGCACCGATCGGGATAGCCACTACCAGTGAAGACGGGCATTTTATGGTAGTCAATGAGGCATTTTGTGCCATGCTCGGTTACTCCGAAAAAGAACTGGAGCAGCTGACTTTTCAGGATGTGACGTATCCGGAAGACCTGTCACTGACCAATGCCGTCAGACAAAAGCTTTTAGACGGTGAAATTAAAACCTACCAAAAAGAGAAACGCTATCTGCACAAAAATGGGCAAGTCGTCTGGGCGCGTGTTACCTCCACAGTCGAAAACAACGAAAATGACGCCCTTCCCTACTTCATCGCCCAAGTCGAAAATATAACCGAGAACAGGCGCACCGAAGATGCATTGCGCGAGAGTGAATTAAGATTCAGATCCATTTTTGACAAAAGCCCTATCCCGATGTGGGTGGTAGAAGAAACCAGCTTTAGGTTTTTGGCTGTTAACGATCGGGCTGTTGAACACTATGGCTATACACTTGAAGAATTTAGCCAAATGACTTTGCGGGATATCCGCCCATCCGATGAAGTTGCAAAATTCAACACCTATATTTCTGATGCAAATAGTAAACGTCATGTGGGTGAATGGAGTCACAAGAAGAAAGACGGGACTGTCATCAGCGTTCTCATCAATTCTGTTCCAATTCTGTACGGTGATATCCCGTCGCGAATTGTCATTGTTCAGGATATTACCACCCAAAAAAAGATAGAAAATGTTCTGCAGCAGCAGCTCCTGTTTTCCAATGCGCTTAATAAAATTTCCAGGATGCTGGTTGAGCATGAAAATACAAATTTGATTTTCCAAGGTGCGGTCAATGTGGTGGGTGAAACATTGGGTGCCGACCGTGCGCTGATTTACCAAATTTCATTTAAAAATTATCAAGTTATAGGTCTGTGTCAATGGCTGAATCCGGATTTCGACGACATCACTTCGTCCATAGACACGTACCCTCTGGATATATTCATTGGTGGTGCAAGCGCGATTAGAAATTCTAAGTCCTGGCTAGCAAGTCACAAAGACAATATTAATCCGCATTTAAGCCAAGATGGTTCAGGGCACATGCTTCACAATCAACTCAACATCCAGAGTTTGCTTTGGTACCCTTTTGCATTTCAAGACGATGAATTTTTTTCGCTGGTGCTGAATCAAACACATGCTCAAAAAGAATGGACAAAGGAGGAAATTGGTTTCCTTGACTCAGTCAGCCAGTTAACCAGTGTTGCGCTGGACAAGATTCAGATCATGGAGGAGCGCAAACAAATAGCGAATGATTTACGTATTGCCGCCACCTCTTTTGAGGTGCAGGAAGGCATCATGATTACCGATGCCCGGAATGTAGTCCTGCGGGTGAATCACACTTTCACTGATATTACGGGATATACCTCTGCCGAGATCATCGGAAAAAAACCAAGCCTATTGAGATCCGGCCGGCAGGACGAAGCCTTTTACTCGGACTTGTGGAATAAGCTCAGACAAGCGGGCACCTGGAACGGTGAAATTTGGAATCGGCGCAAAAATGGAGAAATTTATCCTGAGCATCTCACCATCACCGCAGTAAAAGACGCGAAAGGTGTCGTCACAAATTATGTTGCCGCATTTACCGACATTACCAAGAGTAAGGCGGCAGAAGAAGCCATCAAAGATCTTGCGTTTTTTGACCCGTTAACCAAACTGTCGAATCGTCGCTTGCTGCAGGACAGATTGCATCAGGCGCTATCAGCAAGTGACCGGAGCGGACAAACGGGCGCATTGTTGTTCATCGATCTCGACAATTTCAAGAACATAAACGATACGCTGGGACACACCGTGGGAGATGTGCTTTTGCAAGAAGTAGCAGAGCGCCTGAAGTCATGTGTACGACAGGGTGACACGGTTGCGCGTTTGGGAGGAGACGAGTTCGTGATCATGTTGGAAGACCTTGGTGAACAAGCTGTTGAAGCAGCTGCCCAGGCCGAGTCGATTGGAGATAAAATCCTCTCCGTACTTAACCACCCCTATCTTCTCAACAATAAGGAATATCTCAATACACCCAGCATCGGGGTCGTTCTCTTCAACGGCCACGAGCAGGTATCCGATGATTTGTTCAGGCAAGCCGATATTGCCATGTATCAAGCCAAGAAGGATGGCCGCAATGCCCTGCGTTTCTTTGACCCGAAAATGCAGGAAGTCATCAACACCCGATCTGCAATAGAAAATGAATTACGCATTGCACTTGAGTTAAAGCAATTTCATTTGTATTACCAAATTCAGATGGATCACGAACAGCGGCCTTTGGGTGCGGAGGCGTTGATACGATGGATACATTCCGAACGGGGAATAGTTTCTCCTGTTGAGTTTATTCATATTGCCGAGGAAACAGGATTGATATTATCCATAGGTCAATGGGTGCTTGATACAGCGTGTTCACAACTCAAGATTTGGCAGGATGAGGCACATTCCAGGGACCTCATTTTGTCAGTCAATGTCAGTGCAAAGCAATTCCGGCAAATTGATTTCTCCGAACAAGTGCAAGCTTCGATACTGCGTCATAACATTAATCCGGCAAGGCTTAAACTTGAAATAACAGAGAGCGTTTTGCTGGACAATATAGACAGCATTATTGTCACCATGAACACGTTGAATAAAATTGGCGTGCGTTTTTCTCTGGATGACTTCGGTACCGGATACTCATCCCTGCAATATCTCAAACGACTTCCGCTTCACCAACTTAAAATTGATCAGTCATTTGTCAGAGATCTGGTCGAAGACATTAATGATCGGGCAATTATTTTTACGATCATTTCCATGGCGCACAGTTTGAATCTGGAAGTGATTGCTGAAGGTGTTGAGACGGAGGAGCAGCGACATTATCTGGAAACAAACGGATGTAAGTCCTACCAGGGTTATTTATTTAGCAAACCACTCCCGATAGAGGAGTTTAAGGATTTGCTGAATTCAATTAATGACACACCTCATTAAACCTTTTTCTCCCTCGACCGGAGGGAAAAAACAGGCTTAATTGGCGCATCCAATACGTTATTGTTCTTCAGGGTCTTGTTGAGCTGCGGCTGCACGAGCTGCATTTCTCTGAGCAGCACGATCGGCACGCAGTTTTCTTAATTGAATTTCTTCCAATCTGGTTTGCTCTTGAACTTGAGCATTTCTATCCCGTTGATCCTCCGCATCTGTCTCCGCCTGAATCCTCTTCTGAAATTCCGGCGTTCTATTTTGCGAGGAAGATTTTTTATTAGAACCGCTACTCGAACAGGCTGTCAAAGTCAGGCCCATGAAAATTGCAGTCAATAATATAAGCTGACGCTTTGAAAACAGTCCTGTTGATGTGCAATTGGTTTGTTGAGAATGATTACTCATGCTAGCTCTCCTGATTTGAAATATTAAAACTATTAATGCCGCGAATTATCTTTTGTCTCCTATTATTGCCCAGCCAAAGTTGCTATTTTGCTGGTTTATTCAATAATTTCAACTTCAGCATTCACATATATTCAAGCGAATTTTTGATTCTGTAAGTATCTATCGACAGAATATTTCAAATCTTTAACGCTAAATTAAAAAATATCAGTTGAAACTTGGAAAGTTTCTATATAGAGGCTAAGTGATAGGTTTTGATTCCCACATTGATGCCTCATTGAATGTGCAGGTACTTAGTGATAATGTACCTTTGACAGGGACATTCAAAGATCTGGCTACTGCCATTATCGGATCGGCTATCATTTGAGGTTAAGATTCACATTTAAAAATGATGGCAAAACCTTTTCAAATGGAAATTGATTTTATTCTGAATAAAAAATGAACATTAAATTAAAAAAGA
>CAIWKC010000416.1 GCA_903913145.1 uncultured Gallionellaceae bacterium
CTTCAAACTTTTTAATATGTCACCTCAAGCCGGGACAAACAAGGCGGTCTGACAGGTCTAACCGTTCGCCTTCTGGACAGGAATATCTTTGGGCACTTTACGGACGCGTGCGGCAAAGTCGTCAAGCTCCTCGACTTTCTCGAAGCCGACAATCATCGTATCCACACATCGCTGACTAATAACATATTTTATCGAGTTGTCTATCTCGATCTGGATGGATTCAAGACTATTAATGACAACTTTGGACACAAAGCCGGTGATGAAGTATTGATCGAAGTGGCTCATCGCATTAGTAACACCATACGGGGAGGGGATACTGTTGCCCGACTTGGAGGAGATGAGTTTTTGATTTTGCTTTTGGGGTTGGAACGCAAGGAAGAAAGTGTGGCTACACTTGAACGTCTAATTGCGGCAGTATCAGAACCGATGATTATTCAAGGCAAGTCATGTACGGTAAGTGCCAGCATCGGAGCCAGTTTCTACCCATCTGACAATGAAGATCCTGACAACCTGTTGCACCAAGCCGATCAATCGATGCTAAGGGCTAAAAAATCAGGGAAAAATCGCTTCAAACTTTACGAACCTGCATTGAAAGCGAATGATTAACTCAAATGGGTTAGTTATGGGTATACACCAATTCGATTTAAGCAAATCGGCCTTCCCAGCCTTTCTCTGATGGAAAGTCTTGGCTAATTCCGCAGCGGTTTTCCATTCTTCAACATATACTCAATCCGCTCCTGTGTCTTTTCAGTCGCGAGCAACTCCATAAAGTTGCGACGCTCTAGATCAAGTAACCACTCTTCATCCACCAAACTACCCGTATCCACATCCCCGCCACACATGGTTTCTGCAACCCTGCAGCCGATGTTGTAATCGTGTGCTGAAATAAACCCGCCTTCAAGCATGTTGAGCATTGAGGCTTTGAAGGTGGCGATGGCGGTGCGTCCGGCGACGGGTATATTGTGCTGATGCAGAGGCGGACGGTAAGCTGTCGCGTTGAGTGCTTTGGCTTCTTCTTTGGCGATGTGCAGCAATTCAAAGCGGTTTAACACAATGCGGTCAGACTGTTTAAGGTAACCCATCTCGCGCGCCATTTCAGCGCTCTTGGCCACTTCGCCCATGGCGATATTTTGGAAGTAACGTTTGAGTATCGGAAAGATGTCTCCTCCGCGAGCTTCGGCTGCTGCGCGTTGTGCCATTTCTTTGCATCCTCCACCGGCTGGTAACAAGCCGACGCCGACTTCGACGAGACCGATGTAGCTTTCCAGCGTGGCGACAATGCGAGAGCAGTGGATGGAGAATTCACAGCCACCGCCGAGTGCCAAACCATCCACAGCGGCGATGGTGGGTACTTGCGAGTATTTGAGGCGTTGCGAAACTTGCTGAAATTTGGCAACTACCGCTTCGACTTGAGGTGCATTGCCCGTTGCGGCATTGACGATGTCGCCCAAACCGCCACCACCCGCAATCGTGTATTTGACCCGGCTTGCCGCCTGTTTGAGTTTGCCAAACATGCCTGCATCTTCAGACGGTGCTTGTACGCCTTGCATCAGTTGCAGCAAATTTGCGCCGGCCGAAAATGGTGGCTCGGTCTGCCATATTACGAGTGCATTGAAATTGGCTTCTGCTTCATCAACTGCACGCAAGATTCCGTCCAATAGTTCATTGTTGACGGTGTGCATTTTGCTTTTGAAACTCAATATGGCGATGCTGTCGCCGCTGTGCCACAGGCGCAGCTCCTCAGTTTCAAAAATGGTTTCGCCGTAGTGATGCTCTTCCCCGAGGATTGAATCGGGATAGAGTTGGCGTTGATAAACTGGTAAATCGGAACGGGGTTGATAGTTATTATTCACGGGTGAATAGGAACCTTGTGCACCATGTACTCCGGCACGCTCGTGCTCGGCAACCCAAGCCGGAAGCGGCGCATTCGACATAGTTTTGCCTGCTGCGATGTCGGCATTGATCCAGCGAGCCACTTGTTGCCAGCCTGCAGCCTGCCAAATTTCAAACGGGCCGGTATCCCAACCGAATCCCCAGCGCACGGCAAGGTCCAAGTCGCGTGCATTATTGGCGACACTGGCAAGTTGCACGGCGCAATAGTGAAAGGTGTCGCGCAAAATGCTCCACACGAATTGCGCTTGCGGATTTTGGCTGTCTCTTAATTTTGCGAGCTTCATTGACCAATCGCGTTCGCGCAAGATTTCTTTTACTGCATCATCAACTTTGCCGTTGGATGCGCGATAGGTATAACTCGCCAAGTTAAACACCTGAATTTCTTTGCCCACTTTATGGTACACGCCGCGCTTGGCTTTTTGACCCAGCGCACCCTGTTCGATCAGCTTGGTCATCCATTCCGGTGATTTGAAAAATGCATGCCACGGGTCCTCTGCCAGATTTTCATCCATCGTCTTGACGACATGCGCGAACACATCCAGTCCGACTACATCCAAGGTACGGAAGGTGGCACTCTTGGGTCGGCCCAGGTAACGACCGGTGAGCGCATCTACCGTATCAAAGTCCAAATCCAAGCGCTGTACATGATGCATGGTGGCGAGCATGGAAAATACGCCCATACGGTTGGCAATAAAGTTCGGGGTATCTTTGGCGCGCACCACACCTTTGCCCAGAGTAGACACCAGGAAGGTTTCCAGTTGATCCAGCAAGAGGTTATCAGAGCCTGCGCAGGGAATCAGTTCGACCAAGTGCATGTAGCGCGGAGGATTAAAAAAGTGAATGCCGCAGAAACGATGGCGCAAATTTTCCGGAAAAGCATCAGCCAGATTGTTAATGGAAAGCCCGGAAGTATTGGTGGCAAAGATCGCATTTTCATGAATGAACGGGGCGACTTTACGATACAAATCGGATTTCCAGTCCATGCGTTCGGCGATGGCCTCGATCACCAAATCGCATTCACGCAACTTTTCCAGGTGTTGCTCGTAGTTTGCAGACTGAATGTATGCGATCTTGCTTGGGCTGGCGATGGGTGCAGGTGCCAACTTTTTCAAGCCATCGATTGCTTTATTCACATAACCATTCGGATCACCTTCTTTCGCGGGCAGTTCGAACAATAGTGTTTCGACATTGGCATTGACCAAATGCGCGGCGATTTGCGCCCCCATTACACCGGCACCCAATACAGCAACTTTGCGGATCACAAAATTTTTATTCACAAATCGCTCCAAATTTTAAAAAGGGAGGCATCACCTCCCCCTTCGTTATAATACTAAAATGATTGGCCGTATTGCAGACTGATGATGTCTATGCTGCTGGCATAAGTTCCAACCAGCGTACCGGCACCGGAGGCTGATTGATCATTATTAATGCTGGTATTCTTAACAAACAAATGTGCATAGCCAAAATCAAGTGAACTGGACTTTGTCGGTTTATATTGGCCACCCAAAGCCAACCAGGTGCGATCCTGATCCGGTATACGTGCAGTGCGATAGGCATCCGAGACTGGCGATTGGTCATAGGCCACACCGAAGCGCGAAGTCCAATTCTCATTGTACCGGCAAGTTGAACCGACTGAGACACGCCAAGTATCTTTCCAGTTTTCAGTGGTAGAAGATAATGTTGATCCATCACTTCGTATTACATTCAGGCTCTGGAACGCACTCCAACCGGTCCAGGTCACGTCCGCCATCACATCATAATTCGGATTCACTTGATGTACTACGCTGGTTGAAAACGAGTCTGGTAGCGTTATATCCAATTTTATATTGCCGTTTGCAAATTTTGAAGACGCAGCTAACGCAGTTGGTACGTTGGTAAAATCTACTGTTCCTGACAAGGATTGTTTAACTTGAGATCGATAAGTTATACCAACACGCGTTTCTGTACCAAAGTTGAACAATGCGCCGAGGTTGTAACCATAACTATCGCTGCTTCCTTTAACTGTGGAAACGCCTTGCTGCCCCGCTGCAGCAGCACCTGCAGCAGCAGCCTGCTGAAGCGTAGCGCCTTGCAGCAAAGCACCGCCATATATCGCTGCAGCATAATTTACTCCGCTACTTAATTCACCCGTAATGTGCTGGAAACTCACTCCCGCTCCCAAACTGACGCTATCATTAAACTGATATGACACAGCAGGATTAACATTAACCGTTTGCAAACTCGACTTAATAGCCTGGAATCTTCCTATCCAATTCGGATCGTAATTTGTTTGCAAGCCGAATGGAGAATTAATCTCTAATCCAAATTTGATTTGTTTATTTATTTCAGTCACAAATGAAACATTAGGTACTGGAGTCATGCCTCCCGCATCACCTCCATTTCCACCTGCAGATTGGAAAGGCGCAGCAGTGGTTCCTCCATCGCTAAACTTGGTCGATGGCTGAATGCCTTGCACTGAAACAGCATATTGTGTTCCAGACAAACGACTCATGCCAGCCGGATTGAAATAAACTGTTGTTGCATCTTCAGCGATTGCCGAGCCGCCCGCGTAGGCATTTCCCATGCTGCTTACGCTTTGTTCAATCAAAGCAAATCCGGATGCGGCGACACTCCCCGACATTGCGGCGAATATGGCACTTAATGAACATTTCAAAACAGCATTTTTTAGATGGTATTTCATATCTTCTCCTTATAGTTATTAGACTCCTACTTCCCCTGACACGATCGCTAACTCCGCAGGTGGCACTTCTCGCGGCTTGCGATCATTCCCGACAGCGACATAAGTCAACGTAGCCTCTGTCACTTTGACACAGGTTGGCTTGACCGGATCGCGTTGTGCATAGACTTCAACATTGACAGTCATTGAAGTCCGTCCGACTTTAACGATGTCGGCATAAAGACTGACTATATCGCCCACTAACAGCGGTTGCTTGAAGACGAATGAATTCACGGCCACCGTTGCCACTCTTCCTCGCGCCCGGCATATCGCCGGAATACTGCCGGCTATGTCCACTTGTGCCATTACCCAGCCACCGAAAACGTCGCCTGTAATATTGCAGTCTGCAGGCATCGCAACCACGCGTAAAGTGGCATGTTTGCTGGGCAATGTTGTCTCTTGTTCACTCATTACTTAATGTCCTTCGTAAAGTTGTTTTATTTCTTTTTCAAAATGCTCCGCCACACGGTTACGTTTCATTTTCAGTGTGGGTGTCATGATTCCATTTTCTACCGTCCATGGTTCACTTTGCAACAGCACACGATGGATACGCGCATACCCCGGGAATTCTTTTAACTGTGCCGCGATGCGCTTCAAAGCCTGTTGTTCGACACGAGTGTCCTGAAGTGATTCAGGCATGTCGGGGCGCACACCGAGTTCTGCCGCAAGCTGTTTCCAAACATCCGGATTGACGACCGCTACTGCGATCATATAAGAACGAGCCTCACCCAGTACCATTACCTGATCAAATAAATGATCGCGCGTAATAGCCAATTCTAAATCCGCTGGAGGTAATTTTTCTCCATTCGACATCACGATTATTTCTTTTACACGACCAGTGATGGAGATATGACCAGTGGCACTAATACTGGCAATGTCGCCGGTATTAAACCAGCCCTCCGCATCCAAAACCGAGCGAGTAGCCTCGGGATTATTCCAATATCCCATCATCACATTCGGACCCTTTACTAGCAAGGCATTATTTTTATCCAATCTTACTTGCACATCGCGTATGGCTTGACCCACAGTTTCAGGATAATTATTATCCAGATGATTTCCACTTATAACAGGACTGGTTTCCGACAATCCATAGCCCTGCACGACGGGTATCCCCAAGCCGACAAACACGCGCGATATTTCAGGCGATAGAGCCGCCCCACCGCTTATCGCGGTGCGTAAGCGACCACCCAATCTTTGCAATAACTTGCTCGCCACCAATCTATCCAGCAAGGGCCAGAGCAAGAAAGATATTTGCCAAGGACCGCGTCCCTGTTGATGCAGAAAGCGCTCCCAACCCACTTCAACGGCTGAGTAGAATAATTTTTTGCGCAATGGAAGACCTTCATCCAGCTTGGTATTGATTGCTGAAAATATTCGTTCATAAATACGTGGCACAGACACCAGTACGGTCGGTTTGATGGTTTGCATATCTTCACTTAACAAGGGAATGGAACGCGCAAAAGCAACAGTAGCGCCTGTCATTACTGTTAAGTAGTATCCCAGTGTGCGTTCGAATGCATGTGATAACGGCAAAAAAGATAGCAAGAGATCGTCATATCTCAAATCGAACACATCCAGACACGCATGTGCATTAGAAAGTATATTCTGATGGCTCAGCATGACACCCTTCGGTTTGCCTGTAGTGCCTGAGGTGTAGACGATGGTGGCCAGTTTGGAAGAATCAGTATTCATAGCCGCCTGCAATTTTGCAGACGCCGGTAACCAGTCGGCGGCACATTGCAATCTCTGCTCGTTAACCGGCGCGATTTTGTCCAAGCTGACGAAGCGCTGAACCGACGACATGTTACCGCGCGCACTGCTTAATTCAGACCACTGCTCTTTTGTCTCGAATAGCAGCACTTTCACGTTCGAGTCATTGACGATATAGGCCACATTTTCTGCTCTGTCCACGGTATAAAGCGGGACAACTACCAAGCCGAGTGATAGTGCAGCCTGATCAAAAAATATCCATTGCGGGCAATTTCGCATCATGACTGCCACCCGGTCGCCCAGGGTCAACTGTTCGTGCAACAAAGCAGATTGCCAACGCGCTACCTCATCGCGAACTTCTGCCCAGGTAAAGGACAACCAAATATTTCTGCCTGTATCAAAATACCGATATGCTACCAAGTCAGGCGTTCTTTTCACACGCTCGATCAACAAACCGTGCAGAGTCAAAGCCTGATCAGGTGTTACCTCTTTGCGATTGCTCTCTGTCATATTTTCCTGCCAGCTGTTATATAAAGATCACATCAAAAATCGATAATTTAATGTTCCCTAATTGTGCGTCGAAGCTTTCAAAAATAAATCATCATATAATCTGCTTCCCTGCCTCACCGCATAGCGCTCAAATTCAGTCACTCCCTCAGCTCGCAACACTTCCTCGTCAATGAAAAAATTGCCACTGCAAGTTTTACTGTCGCGCAATAAAATGGCATAAGCAGCATCGGCTACGATGGCAGGGTGACGCGAAGCATTTAGAACAGCTTCGGGAAAATTGTTTTCTATTGCGGCTGTCGCTATGATGGTACGCGGCCACAAACTATTGCAGGCGATACCATCAGCGGCAAATTCTTGCGCCATCCCCAGCATGCACATACTCATGCCATATTTTGAAATGGTGTAAGCAACATGTGGCGCAAACCATTTCTCATCCATATTAAGGGGTGGCGACATCGTGAGAATATGGGGATTTGCTGACTTTTTGAGATGTGGAACACAGGCTTGCGAAGTCAGATAAGTAGCACGCATATTCACATCCCACATCAGATCAAGCCGTTTTGCTGTAGTTTGCAATGTAGAAGTCAGGCCAATTACGCTGGCATTGTTGACCAGCACGTCAATACAGCCAAAATGGGTAACAGCTTGACCGACAGCAGTAAGTATTCCCTGTTCGTCACGTACATCCAGCTGAATTGGCAATGCTTGCCCGCCTGCTTGACGAACTTCTTCAGCAACCGAGTGAATCGTACCGGATAACTTGGGATGAGGATCTCCAGTCTTGCCGACAATGACCACATTAGCCCCATCGCGTGCGCATCGCAATGCGATCTCGCGCCCAATGCCACGACTGGCACCCGTAATGAAGATAGTTTTATTGTGTAGTGTGCTTTGCACTTATTCTCCCCCTGAAACGAGGGGTTGACTGGGCGGTTCCCCTCGCCAAATCTTAATCCCCCTGACTTCCCCTTTTCAAAGGGGGATCTCGCTTCGTTTCCAAGCTACAAATTAAATCGCGACCAATGCTACGGTGCGAAATCGTCAACCATAATTACCTTGCGGCGTAATGCGTAATCACGTTGCAGTTGCTCCGTTTGTTCCGCTGTGATGAGGCCAATCGCCTTTGCTTCGACAATCTGCCCAACTTCATCCAAAGCTTTTAGCTTGCCGGTTTTGCGAGCTTGTACTAATTCCGCTTGTAGAGGTTCACACAGTAAAGTGCTCGTCAAAGCGGCTTCCAACGCTCCCACAGCATCGTTTTCATCACTCGGAATATACGCCCCTGCCGTCAGCCGATCCCTAGCCTTTCCTTGCTTGCCTAATATCGCCGCAACATCATGTCCCAACGCATCAGAAGGGGGTTTACGACACTGCCCCAAGGGAAAGATCAATGCGCGTAATAGCAGCGCGGCAAAGCGGTTGGGGAAGTTTTGCAAAACGCCGTCAAATGCAGTTTGAATACGGAACAATCCGTCTTGCATCGCCCAATCCAGCAAGGGTAAATCTTCGACTTGACGACCGTCATCCTCAAATCGTTTCAGTAATGCGGAGCAAAGGTACATTTGACTCAGCACGTCACCAAGACGAGCCGAAAGTTTCTCGCGGCGCTTCAATCCGCCACCCAGTATTAGCATTGCAAAGTCAGCGGCTATTGCAAATGAGGCCGAATAACGCGTCAGCAATTGGTAATAGTGCCGCGTTGGTTCTTCTGTTGGAACATTTACAATATGCGCACCAGTCAACGCGAACAAGAATGAGCGAACCGCGTTGCTTAACGCGAAACTGATATGACCGAACAGCGCATCATCGAAGTCAACTACGGCTCGATTGGTGTTTTGGTCGTGAGCCGCTTGAATCTCTTTAAGCACATAAGGGTGTGCACGCACCGCGCCCTGGCCGAAAATAATGAGACTGCGCGTCAATATATTCGCGCCTTCAACTGTTATACCAATCGGAGTTTGTTCGTAAGCACGTGCCAGATAATTATCCGGTCCCATGCAAATACCCTTGCCACCATGCAAATCCATCGCATCGTTGATCGCCACTCGACCGCGTTCGGTACAGTGATATTTAACGATGGCGGAAAGCACCGAGGGTTTTTCACCCAGATCAACAGCTTGTGCGGTCAATATACGCGCCGCATCCATAACATAGAGGTTACCGGCAATACGTGTAAGTGCCTCTTCCACTCCTTCAAACTTTCCGACGGGCATTTTGAATTGTTTACGCACTCGACCATACGCACCACTGGTGAGGGCTGCCAATTTAATACTGCCCGTCGCACTGGCCGGCAGAGAAATTGATCGCCCCGTCGCCAGACATTCCATCAACATGCGCCAACCTTGTCCAATGCGCGACGCGCCACCGATGATGCAGTCCATCGGAATAAAGACATCTTTGCCTTGGGTCGGACCATTTTGAAAAGATGAGTTCAAAGGCAAATGGCGCCTGCCCACTTTTACGCCCGGTGTATCCGTTGGAATCAAAGCCAGCGTAATGCCACGGGAAACTTCAGCACCCAGTAAATTTTGCGGATCGTACAATTTGAAGGCAAGCCCCAGCAGTGTAGCGATTGGAGCCAGAGTGATATAGCGTTTTTCCCACGTCACCCGCACACCAAGCACATTTGACTGCCCTTTGTAATCACCGTAACCAACGATACCGACATCGGGAATTGCGCCCGCATCAGAACCTGCAAATGGCCCGGTCAACGCGAAACATGGCACCTCTTCACCCTTGGCAAGACGGCGTAGATATTTGTCTTTCTGTTCCTGAGTGCCGTAGTGCAGCAACAATTCTGCTGGTCCCAATGAGTTCGGCACCATTACCGTAACCGCCGCAGTGCCACTGCGTGAGGCTACCTTGGTCACTACCGCCGAATGAGCTTGTGCCGAGAACTGCAAACCTCCGTACTCCTTCGGAATAATCATGCCGAAGAAGCCTTTTTCTTTGATGAACTGCCATGCTTGGGGAGACAAGTCATTACGTACATGAGTGACATCCCAATCGTCGATCAGGGCGCACAATTGTTCGACTTCGTTATCCAGAAAAGATTGTTCTTCCTGACTCAAGGTTGGTTTGGGCAACGCTAGTAATTTATTCCAGTGCGGATTACCGCTGAATAGTTCACCATCCCACCACACCGTACCTGCATCAAGCGCTTCCTGCTCGGTTTGGGATACTTGGGGAAGAATATTGCGGAAGACTTTTAGAAGCGGTCGACTCACCAGCAAACGACGCAACAACGGGATGCCAAATATCAGGATGATAATTAAAAGCGTGACATAGACCACTTGTAAAGCCGTGTCAGAAATTCGGCTCTGAATTGCGACCAACGGCACAAAAATCATTGCGCCTATCAACCAGCCAACGACAGATGAGCGGAAAAACGCCAACAGAAGAAACACGACAAGTACAATCACAGCTATTAGAATCGACATCGTTTGACCCTCTTTTTATTGTTTTTCAACAAGCGAACTTTAACGCCAGTTTAAGTTGCTGACAATGTGTTTGTACTGTCGTTATAAATATTTACAGATTAAGATTAAATGGACAAAAATTAACCAGTCAAGCAGGTATCACACTTATCGCGGTGTCTGCGGTAAAAATCTGAAATTAAAACAACTTCAATGAAAATGTGAAGATTCGATTTGTGGGTGTAACGCACAAGAATGATCGGTCGTGCCTTGCTCTACTTGTAATGTGCTGTGATGTATGGTGAAACGTTCTTTCAAGGTAAGCATGATGTCATCCATATACACATCTCCAGGGTAGCCTTCAGGCATCACTAAATGGACCGTCAACGCGTTCTCTGTTGTGCTTATGCCCCAAATGTGCAGGTCGTGAACGTCAGTGACGCCGCCACATTGTCGCAGGTAAGTTTCAACAGCTGGTGCGTCGATATTTTCCGGAATGGCGCTCAACACAAGCTGCATCGATTCGCGCAGCAATCCCCATGTACCCATTACAATCACCGTTACAATTAGCAAACTAACAATCGGATCAAGCCAATACCAGCCGGTAAACACCATCACAATGCCGGCAAGGGCAACCCCAAGTGAAACAGCCGCATCTCCCATCATGTGAAGATAGGCTCCACGAATGTTCAAGTCACCTTTGCTTCCTTGTACAAATAACCATGCCGAGACGCCATTGACTACGATGCCGACCCCCGCGACCAGTGTAACCGTCAGCCCTGCCACCTGTTGCACTTGAGAAAAACGGTGGATTGCCTCCCACGCAATGATTCCACAAGCCACCATCAAAAACATGGCGTTTGCCAATGCCGCCAGTATAGACGTGCTACGCAATCCATACGTAAAGCGCCCGCTAGGTGTTCTGCGAGAAAGGATTGCAGCCCCAAGTGATAGTAACAGCCCTAGCACATCTGAAAGATTATGTCCTGCATCTGCCATCAGCGCCGTTGAGTTGGCGATGAAACCATAAGCGAATTCAATGATCACAAAAACAGTGTTCAGTGCAATAGCAATCAGAAAAGCGCTGCCGTAATTCTTGGGGACGCCATGATGGTGATGCCCATCGTCATGCGAGTGGACGCTGTGATCGCGTGGATGATCGTGATTGTGTGAGTGATGAGGAGCCATTAGATATTTTTTGGGTTACTGACAAATGTTACGCTCGATTTTGACGCATTTTTCGAACTAATTGATCATGTTAATCTCAATTAATAAAGCCATATTAGCGCATCTTCGCCACAGCGTCTTCAACTCGCTCGACTGCAATGATCTCCATACCTTCAATCTTGTGCTTTGGCGCGTTGGCTTTGGGGATAATGGCATGGGTAAATCCAAGCTTGGCAGCCTCTTTCAAACGCTCTTGACCGCGTTGCACAGGACGTATCTCACCCGCTAAGCCAACTTCGCCAAACACCACCATTTTTTCAGGCAGTGGCCTGTTACGCAATGAAGAAACAATCGCCAGAAGAACGGCGAGATCGGCACCTGGTTCGGTAATCTTCACACCGCCAACCGCATTAATAAACACATCCTGATCAAAGCAGGCAATACCAGCATGGCGGTGCAACACGGCGAGCAACATTGCCAGCCGGTTCTGCTCAAGCCCCAACGATAGCCGACGCGGACTCGGTGAATGTGCTTCGTCGAGTAATGCTTGTATCTCAACCAGTAAAGGCCGGGTACCTTCCTGCGTAACCATCACGCACGAACCGGCCACCTGTGCTCCATGCTGCGATAAAAACAGTGCTGAAGGATTGCTTACTTCGCGCAGACCCTTTTCGGTCATGGCAAAAACCCCCAACTCGTTTACAGCGCCGAAGCGATTTTTAAAGGCGCGAATCAAGCGAAAACTGGAATGGGTGTCGCCTTCAAAATATAGCACTGTGTCGACGATGTGCTCCAATACTCGCGGCCCTGCCAGTGCACCTTCTTTTGTGACGTGTCCAACCAAAATAATGGTCACACCACTGCTCTTTGCCATGCGCGTAAGTTGCGCCGCACATTCACGTACTTGCGCGACGGAGCCGGGCGCGGAAGTCAGTTGTTCGGAATAGACTGTCTGAATAGAATCGATTACCACTACGTCCGGCTTTTCTTGCGCGACAGTAGTTTGGATTTTTTCGAGTTGAATCTCCGGTAACAGATGTACTTCGCGTGCATCCAGTGCCAATCGGTGGGCACGGAGTGCAATTTGCTGCGCCGATTCTTCACCACTGACATATAGCACTTTTTTTGTAGCAGAAAGATGAGCCAAAGCCTGCAATAACAGCGTAGATTTACCTATACCGGGATCGCCGCCAATCAATACCACCCCGCCCTCAACCAGACCTCCACCCAACACGCGGTCGAATTCAGCGATACCCGTTGGCGTGCGCGAAACTTCACTCGCTTCAACATCGGCAAGTTGCTGCAACTTACCCGATGCCGCCAAAGCGCTGTAGCGATTCTTGCCTGCTACAGGTGCAGCCTCAGCGACCGCTTCTACTAAAGTATTCCACTCGCCGCAATGCGGACACTGCCCCTGCCATTTGGGTGATTGTCCACCGCATTCGGTACAGCTATAAATTGTCTTTGCTTTTGCCATGACTGCCTCAAACTGAATGCTGTAAGGATAACGCAGTTCTCATCGGGTAGAATAGCAACATGTTAAGACTTACCGAAATTCGACTCCCTCTCAACCATCCGGCAGACGATCTCAAGGTCGCCATCTTAATGCGGCTGGGCATCGCTGCATCTGAATTATTAGGTTATACCTTGTTTCGCCGGGGGCATGACGCGCGCAAGCGGAATGCCATTGTGCTGGTTTACACCATCGATGTTGAGACAAAAAACGAATCAACATTGCTCAAAAAGAATATTCCGCATGTTACTTCTGCTCCGGACATGAGTTACCGTGTGGTAGCCCAAGCACCTTCAGGATTGAGTGAACGCCCCGTGGTCATCGGCACTGGTCCGTGCGGTCTCTTTGCCGGTTTATTGCTGGCACAAATGGGTTTTCGCCCGATTATTCTGGAGCGAGGAAAAGAGGTTCGTGAACGAACAAAAGACACTTGGGGATTATGGCGCAAGGGCAAACTTGATCCGGAATCGAATGTACAGTTTGGCGAGGGTGGCGCAGGCACATTCTCAGATGGCAAGTTGTATAGTCAAATCAAAGACCCGAAATTCTATGGACGCAAAGTACTCACAGAATATGTAAATGCAGGCGCACCTGAAGAAATCATGTACGTGAGCAAGCCGCACATCGGCACGTTTCGTCTGGTTGGTGTGGTAGAACAAATGCGCCACAATATTGAAACATTGGGTGGCGAGATACGTTTCAAAAGCCGTGTTTCCGACATTGAGATTAGCAACAAACAAGTATGCGGTGTGGTGTTGGCAAATGGCGATCACATCGCAACCAAGCATGTGGTGCTTGCCGTTGGTCATAGTGCCCGTGACACGTTTGAAATGCTGCACAAACGCGACGTGTATATGGAGGCAAAGCCATTCTCCATCGGATTTCGTATTGAGCATCCGCAGTCGGTAATTGACCGTGCTCGCTTCGGTTCCAATACTGGCAACACATTGCTTGGTGCCGCGGATTACAAGTTGGTGCATCACGCCACTAATGGTCGTTCGGTATACAGCTTTTGCATGTGCCCGGGGGGCACGGTAGTTGCGGCGACATCAGAAGAAGGCCGCGTAGTAACCAATGGCATGAGCCAATATTCGCGCAATGAGCGCAACGCCAACAGCGGTATTGTGGTTGGGATTACTCCCGCGGACTATCCTGGCAATGTACTCGCCGGAGTAGAGTTTCAGCGCAAATGGGAAGCACGCGCATTCGAGTTGGGGGGAAGTAATTATTGTGCCCCGGGCCAGCGTGTTGTTGATTTTTTAGCGGGACGCCCTTCTACTTTTCTCGGCTCGGTCGAAGCTTCCTATACTCCTGGAGTGTCGCCTACCGATCTCGCCACTGCACTGCCAGATTACGCAATCACCGCTATTCGCGAGGCGCTACCCGCATTCGAAAAACAGATTAAGGGTTTTTCAATGGATGATGCAGTGCTGACAGGCGTGGAAACACGCACCTCTTCACCGATACGGATCAAGCGTGGCGATGATTTCCAAAGCATCAATATCAAGGGTTTGTATCCGGCAGGTGAAGGCGCGGGCTATGCCGGTGGCATTCTTTCAGCCGCAGTGGATGGCATTGAAGTAGCAGAAGCCGTCGCGCTTGATCTGCTGCAGAAAAACACAATGCCTTAAACTGCCATTTCAGAATATCGGCATGAACTTCCCCGCATTTTATAGAGCAAACGCTTTGGGTTTCCTCTATTCAAGCATACGATCCAGTGGCCGATCTTAATGCTAAAAGCGCGGCCCCAAAATCACAAGCCAAGATGCCCTCGTCGATTTTGCCATAGTGATTTGGGAATGCTGTATGAAGAAGATCCCTGTTCATAGTCATCACATCGGCAGCCTTGGCATCATCATCACTCAGCAAAGCGTCAAGGCTTTCGCACACCGCTTTGAGCTTTTCAGGGATAACAATGACTGTAATGTTTGATGGTAATGCGGGCAGTTTCTGCTCAAGCTGAAATATCAAGTTATCCAATGCTGATTTCAATAAATTTATCGCCGCATCAATCATTTGACGAGCAGCCCGAGCTTTGATTACAGCTTCAAGATTTTCTGCAAGTTGGCACAATACTGTGGCACTGATGTTTCCAGAAACACCCTTTAGTGTATGTGCAAGGCGTTCAGCCGTAATCCAGTCATTACTTTCAAGCGCCTTAATGATGTCGGCAGGTGCCGATTTCTGTCCGACAACAAACTTTCTAAGCATCGACAGATAGAGTGATTTTTTGCCAAGCATGCGGCGCAGGCCGCTACTAATGTCCAATCCTATAATATCGAAAGATAAGTCTGCCTCTTGTTCGATTCTCGTTTTGTCCGGTAATTTTGTTGAAAGACGGTGGCGCGGTTTGATCCATTTTAGCAATGCTTTCCACAAATCTTCAGGCTCAATCGGCTTGGCAACGTGATCATTCATCCCCGCTGCAATACACCGATCCCTATCTCCTTGCATAGCATTTGCAGTCATGGCCACAACAGGAAGATCTTTGAGATGCGATTCCTTGCGAATCTCTTTTGTAGCCGTCAGGCCGTCCATTACTGGCATTTGCATATCCATCAATACAATGTCATAGTCGGTAGTACGGGCTTGGTTCAACGCAATCAGCCCGTTACTTGCCAAATCCACCACAAAACCGGCCTCACGTAACAGTTCTGTTGCCACTTCCTGATTGAGTTCGTTGTCATCAACCAAAAGAATGCGTGCGCCTTTGATCGTGGAGAGCTTCCTAAACGTGTCATTTATTGAGTCAACCGCAGGGCGCGGACTCTCAACAACCCCTCCCAAAATGCGTGTCACGCAGTCAAACAGCATCGAGGCGCTTACCGGCTTGATCAGCACTTCTTTGATGTTAGCATTTTCAATTTCTGTAATATCTTCCTCGTGACCATAATTGGTCACCATGATCAGGTGCGGCAACCTTTTAAGCGGTAAGTCAATTAGACGCTGAACTGTTTCAATGCTATCCATTCCGGGCATTTGCCAATCCAGGAACACTAACTCATAGGGCGCACCTTCGGCTTCGGCCCGATCAACAATGGCAATTGCAGCCTCTCCTGAATCAACCTGATCTACCTTCAAGTTCATACTCGTCAGCATGTCGCTCAGCACTAAGCGTGCATTTCTATTGTCGTCCACGACCAATACGTGCTTGCCTTGCAGATCGCTTGCCAGCACTGGTTTGCGCTGCAGACCGGCGCCTTTACCCAAACGGGCAGTAAACCAGAAAGTACTGCCTTTGCCGAGCTCGCTTTCAACGCCGACCTCTCCACCCATCAATTCAGCCAGTTTTTTGGATATAGCCAAGCCAAGTCCTGTGCCGCCAAATTTTCGGGTTGTTGAAGTATCCGCCTGTGAGAAACTATGGAATAAACGCCCCATCTGCTCCTCGGTAAGACCAATACCCGCATCGCGCACTGAGCAGTACAGCAATACATCGTTGTTGGTTTTTTCTTTGACGCGAACCGCGATATCAATTTCGCCTTTCTCAGTGAATTTCACGGCGTTGTTGCTATAGTTAATCAATATCTGCCCCAATCGTAACGGATCACCAATCAACCTGAGGGGCACGTTTTTGTCGATGTCGAATATGAGTTCCAAACCTTTTGCAGATGTCTTTTCTGCAATCAGGCTGGCAACATTGTCAAACACCTTTTCCAGTTCAAATTCAGTATGCTCGACCGTCAATTTCCCTGCCTCGATTTTTGAAAAATCGAGAATGTCGTTAATAATGCCAAGCAAGTGTTGGCCCGATCCTTTGATTTTTTGGACATAGTCGCGTTGACGCGTTGTCATATCGGTTTTCAGTGCCAGATGAGACATGCCAATGATGGCGTTCATGGGAGTACGTATTTCGTGGCTCATATTGGACAGAAAGTCTGATTTGGCGAGGTTGGCTTTTTCCGCCACAGCTCTGGCACTTTCAAGTTCTGAATTTTTTTCCTGAAGTACCTGATCAAGTCGCTTGCGTTCTGTTACATCGCGAGCGGCACCAAACACTCCCTGTAATTTCCTGTCACGATCATAGAACGTGGTCGCATTGAAGGAGACTACCGTTTCTTTGGAGTCTCTGGCACGGGCGACCAGTTCGTAGTTGGTAATCTTTTTATTTCTCAATACCAACTTAATGCTTTCCTCGGCACGTTTGGAGTTGGTAAAAGAATTCTTGAACGGCGCTCCGATTAATTCGTCGCGCGTGCTTCCTGTGAGCGCTTCCATCTGTTTATTAACGTCAGTGACGATGCCTGATGGATCGGTCGTCATCAAAGCATCCATATTGGCTTCGAACAATGAACGTGTGTAGAACTGGTGATCGCGCAGGCGCTGACCGAGATTTTTCTGTTCCGCCTCAATCTCTTTACGCGCGCTATTGTCGGTTCCGATCAACAAATACCCAATGATCATATCCTGAGCATCTCGCAACGCAGTTACAGAAACCACAGCGGGAAACCGGCTACCATCTTTACGAATATAAGTCAGCTCGTAAATATCCTCGATACCGCGCGAAGCTTTGAACACTAACGCTTCGAAGCCCGGCGAAATCGTTGTATCAAGTTCCAGACTGAGCGCTTCAGCACGTTCTATCACCTCCTGCGGATCGGAAATATCGGCAGGAGTGATTTTATTCATCACGTCAGCGGCCGTGTAGCCCAGCATGCGCTCCGCACCCACGTTAAAAATCTGGATAACGCCTTTGGCATCTGTCGCAATGCTGGAAAAGTTGGCGCTATTGAAAATAGCGCTCTGCAAGGCACCTGCTTTGAGTAGAGCTTCTTCCGCCTGTTTTCGTGCACTATTGTCGGTTCCGATCAGCAGATATCCGATGATCGTATCTTGAGCATCGCGTAGAGCAGTTACCGAGACAACAGCCGGAAAGCGGCTACCATCTTTACGAATATAAGTCAGCTCATAAATATCCTCGATACCGCGCGAAGCTTTAAAAACCAAAGCTTCGAATCCGGGCGTTATCGTCGTTGACAGCTCGACGCTCAGTGCCTCTGCACGCGCGATCACTTCTTGTGGATCGGAAATATCGGCAGGAGTGATTTTATTCATCACGTCGGCGGCCGTGTAGCCCAGCATGCGCTCCGCACCCACGTTAAAAATCTGAATAACGCCTTTGGCATCTGTCGCAATACTTGA
>CAIWKC010000417.1 GCA_903913145.1 uncultured Gallionellaceae bacterium
GACATCAAGATGGCATCGCTAGTTATCCTGATTCCTCCGCTCATCATTCTTGGCGGAACAGCGCTGACAGTGATGCTGGATATTGGCAAGAGCAGCATTTTTAACCCCGGTGCGCATGGATTTAGCGAAGTGTTGTATGCGTTCTCGTCGGCAGTCGGTAACAACGGCAGTGCCTTCGCTGGTATATCCGCCAACACTCCGTTTTATAACAGCACGCTAGGTTTTGCTGTTTGGTTCGGACGCTTCTGGCTGATGATTCCTATACTGGCACTGGCAGGATCGCTTGCGGCCAAGAAACGAATGCCTGTGAGCGTTGGAAGCATGGCAACACATACCCCAATGTTTGTCTCGTTACTGATCGGCACAGTACTGTTGATAGGAGCGTTGAACTTTGTGCCTGCGTTGGCGCTGGGTCCAATTATCGAACACCTGAACATGATCGGTGTTCATTAAGGAGATTTGCATGACAACTAAATCTGTTCCATTTTCACTGTTTGAGAGAGACATCGTCAAACAGGCCGTGGTGGACTCGTTCAAGAAACTAAGTCCGCGCCAACAAATGAAGAATCCGGTTATGTTCGTGGTGTGGGTGGGCAGCATACTGACAACTGCATTGTTTTTTCAGGCTCTTGGCGGACACGGCGAAGCACCAGCTGGATTTATCCTGGCAATTACCTTGTGGTTATGGTTCACAGTGCTGTTCGCAAATTTTGCCGAAGCGGTGGCAGAGGGACGCAGCCGCGCTCAGGCAGCTTCAATGCGTAATGCCAAGCGTGACATTCAAGCCAAGAAACTGACTAGTCCGAAATATGGTGAAAATTATGTTGTGCTATCAAATGCCGACTTGCGTAAGGACGACGTGGTGCTGGTTGAGACGGGTGATTTTATTCCGGGTGATGGTACCGTAATCGAGGGAGTAGCCTCGGTTGATGAAAGCGCCATAACGGGGGAAAGCGCACCGGTGATACGTGAATCCGGTGGTGATTTTAGCTCGGTTACAGGCGGTACGCGCGTGTTGTCAGACTGGATCGTAGTGCGCATCACTGCAAATCCTGGTGAGACGTTTCTTGATCGCATGATTGCGATGGTGGAAGGAGCCAAGCGTCAGAAGACACCCAATGAGATTGCACTTACAATTTTGCTAGTGGCAATGACACTGATTTTTATGTTTGTCATCGTGACTCTGTTGCCCTTTTCTTTATACAGCGTCGAAATAGCTAAAGCAGGAGCACCCATTAGCCTCACTGTGTTAGTGGCGTTGCTGGTATGTCTGATTCCCACCACCATCGGAGGTTTGTTGTCAGCTATCGGTGTGGCGGGGATGGGCCGCATGTTGCAAAAAAATGTGATCGCCACTTCGGGTCGTGCAGTTGAGGCGGCTGGAGACGTAGATGTTTTATTGCTCGATAAAACCGGCACGATTACCTTGGGAAACCGCCATGCCAGTAACTTCCTGCATGCCAGTGGTGTGACAGAAGCAGAGTTGGCTGATGCGGCGCAACTGGCTTCGCTGGCAGACGAAACGCCGGAAGGCCGTAGTATTGTGGTTCTGGCAAAGGAAAAATTCGGCCTACGTGAACGCAATATCCACGAGATGGGCGCTACCTTTGTTCCATTCAGTGCGCATACGCGCATGAGTGGAGTCAATATGGGTGAACGTCAAATCCGTAAAGGGGCTGCTGATTCAATACGAAATTATGTCGTTAGTATCGGAGGTCATTTTCCTGAAGGAGTGAATGCCATCGTTGACAGCGTCGCAAGACGGGGCAGTACACCGCTGGTGGTGTCTGACGGCGCAAAAGTGATGGGAGTGATTGAACTCAAGGATATTGTAAAAGGAGGCATCAAGGAACGCTTTGCCGAACTGCGTCGCATGGGTATCAAGACCATTATGATCACCGGCGATAACCGGCTTACCGCCGCTGCAATTGCGGCTGAGGCTGGCGTGGATGACTTTCTGGCCGAAGCAACACCCGAGGCCAAGCTGAAATTGATACGCGAACATCAGGCGCAAGGTCGTCTAGTAGCAATGACTGGCGATGGCACCAATGACGCACCAGCACTTGCACAGGCAGACGTAGCGGTTGCGATGAATACCGGCACACAAGCGGCAAAAGAAGCGGGCAACATGGTCGACCTGGATTCCAATCCGACCAAGCTGATCGAGATCGTCGAAACTGGTAAACAAATGCTAATGACGCGAGGTTCGCTGACCACCTTCAGTATCGCCAATGATGTAGCCAAGTATTTCGCCATCATTCCGGCGGCATTTGTGAGCACTTATCCCGCACTTGGCACTCTCAATGTGATGGGCCTGGCAACACCGTCAAGCGCCATTCTTTCTGCCGTTATTTTCAACGCTCTGATCATCATTGCACTGGTTCCACTGGCTCTGAAAGGGGTTAAGTACCGTGCTATTGGTGCGAACGTATTGTTGCGCAACAACTTGTTGATCTATGGTTTGGGTGGGCTAATAACACCCTTTATCGGTATCAAATTGATCGACATGATTCTTGTCGTTACGCATTTAGTTTGAGAAAGGAAATATCATGATGAAAGAACTACGTCCAGCCGTTATCAGCTTCCTCTTGCTCACCTTGTTGACCGGATTTGCCTACCCACTACTTGTGACAGGCCTCTCCCAAGGACTCATGCCCGGCAAAGCCAATGGGAGTTTGATTACAAAAGAGGGAAAGCCAATTGGTTCGGAGTTGATCGGTCAAA
>CAIWKC010000418.1 GCA_903913145.1 uncultured Gallionellaceae bacterium
CGCCCGATGAATCGGCCTCCAACAAAGGCGTGTGATTCTTTGGATTCAATTCACTTCTTGATTATTTCTTTGCAATGGTACTCACCTTGCATTCCTTGAGAACCGGTAATGTTTATTTGTCCTGTATTTTGGTCGAATGTTCCACGCGCTGATCTTGCAGGTGCTTTTGTCCCTACTCCTGTCTGGCACTCAGTCTGCTCCGTAGTAAAAAACACCTTCTTGCCATTCTCGCTACAAACGACAAAGTTGTAGGTTGAAAAGATATCCGACCCAGTAATTTTTAATTGTTGGCCGGAAAAACGAAAAGCAGGAAATTCACGGAAGATCAACAATCCGTTATCGACTTTACCTGCACATTCGACGCTTTTATCAAAGAAGAAAGCGCAAAAAGCAGGCAGTGTAAATACTGGACCTGAAATGGCTGTCACAAAAATTAAAACAGATATGCGTGACCGTTTCACTATCATTTTCACCGAATACTACCAACTCAATTTACCGACCGAGCATTTACATTTGAAGAATTGAAGCGACAATTTGCTCAATTTCTTCCTTGGTTGGTTTAAACGGATGCGGCGTCATGGGCAACCCACCTGTCTCATTATTCCAGTGGCCGCTACCCCCTTTAATAACTTTATTGACCAGCGTTGCTTGTGCATTCGCATCGCCTTTGTATTTTGCAGCCACATCTTTCCAGGCCGGTCCGACTATTTTTCGATCTACCTGATGGCAATTCAGACAGTCACCCTTCGAGTTTTTCACAATCGAAGCAATATCGACTGCGGGATCCGCAATGGCTGAACTTGAAATGGCCAAAAGTGATGCTGCGATTATCGCAACAAAAGATAATTTCATTTTTCCTCCGTTACATTAGCACTATCTGTATTTTTTCGGTATGTTTTCTAAAAGTTTAGAATGCGAACTTCCGAAAACGGAGGCAATACTACCTTCAAATTTAAGGTTTTGATATATGCCAAAAGGTCTAGATATTATGACTAAACTATATATACAAACCTGATTGGAATTAGCTGATTGACCAACGGGAGATACAATTGTATTCGCGACGCGATAATGGGTTGAGGACTTTATTGCAACAGGAGTTTTTTGTTTAAAGTATCACCGGATAATCCCCCTTCCTGATGGAGCAGGAAAAAAGGATTTAATCCGAAGCGAGCCTAATACTATACTAACTATTTAGTAACCGCGGCGTGGAGTACTGTATTCGTCTCCGGCAAAAACAAACGGCGGCGTTCTACCAACCAGCGTCTCGATCAACATCAACTCCTGGTCGGTATGGTTTTTGAAAGGAGCCCGTCGAATGTTTTTTCCTTCCGGTTCGTTGGCCAGAATATAAAGCGGCTTGTCGTGATGCTTGGACGCAACCGTGTCTTGACTGGTTGGATCGTTTGTCGATTCTATATCGGTCAAACCATAACACGTGCAAAAGTAAGTTTGCTCAGGATCGGCTTCTATGTAATAGCCCGTTCCGCGCACCCCGATTGTTGCAGTTGTAGTTCTTATCTGTGTTCCCTGACTGCGGGAAACTGTGAGTAGCTTTCCGGCAAGTATGCGCAGACCTTGAATCAGGAATGAAGCCCCCTCCTCTTTTCCTTCCATTGTCAGATGCGTATTTTCACGCATGATCATGGAATGCCCGCCTACCACGAACACCATCTCACTTTTCGCACCTGTTTCAACTACGTCGTTAGGCTTGATAATGGTTGAGAGATTGGCTTCTTGGCCGTTTACTTTAGCCGTACCGTTTAGTCGATAAATGGATTGACCGGGAGGAAGCTTCCTCGGAGATGAGCCAAAGAAACTATCTGCAAATGCATCCTTGTCGAAAAATGCGGTTGAAAACATTCCTGTGGCAAGCGCTTGAATAAGCAGCCTGCGACGCGGATCATCTAATTCTTCAAAACCACTCATGAAAACTCCCTAGTTTAAATCTAACACTCAGCGCTTAATATGGGGCGCCATTTAAAATCCAGTTTAAGAACAAATCGTAATCCACACGTTTCGCATCACCTGGTGCAAGTTGGTCTGCGTGAATACCGCTTGCAGCGTCTCCAAATCCGGGGACAATTCCATTTGATACGGTAGCTGCCACGCCATTATGATGATGGTATCCAGAGGGTTTGCGAAGGAACGGACTAGCACTAATGTCTGCGAAATTAATGCGTCCTAACACTTCGTAATAAAGCCATTTGTCGTCGATTGCACTGGGAGTAGCGGCAGATATACTCGCTGGTGTTCTAGCAATATTCGAATAAACAATGGGTGGTGTCATTATTCCTGCCGAAGTTAATGCCTGTGGGATACTAGCCTGTGGCACATGACAATTAATACAGTAACTTGTAATGCCAAGTGACCCAGTTCGGCGAAGCACTGCCTCTATGTCAGAAAAATGTATGTTGGTAGAATTTACCGCAGAATCAACCTTTATTGTCAAAAATGCCGGTTCACTCTGTATATTACCTTTACTGGATATCAGTTTCACAACGTAAGTTCCATTCCCAGTCGTATTCAAAGTCGTTTCCACACCGGTCGAATTACTCAATGTCGTACCCGCTACACTTGATTGGATAGTCCAATTGTATGTATCAGAAAACAAGCTCAATTTAGCGGATAATATTGTCGAACTGGTTCCAATCACTCGATTAGGCCCGGGGTCAGCTATAGGTCGCCCAGGCCGCAATGGGTTCCCTGAACTGTCAATGACAGTGTAACTAACTCCAGAGCTTGGCGATTGCAAGAATTGATTTAGGGCATTGTACATACTTGGTGTTGACCAGTACCGGTTATACAGAATCTTTGTAAGGGGCATATTCCCGCGGTCGATGATGTGTGCTTTAATACGATCTGCTGTTCCTTGTAAATCAGTAAACTCTAGCAAATCAACATCATGCCCTAGACCAGAACCGCGCAAAACATGGCACATGCGGCATGCAGGTCTTACCACTTCTTGATACAACGTTTCTTGACCAGCAGAAACCCATGATGCCGGAGTAGGTGGCTCTGTGTATTTAGCGCTCGGCATACCGTCTCCACCATATGCAGCTTTCAATATATCCGCTGCCGCACCCTGCCATTCATGAATTGGTGAATGACCTCTACAAGAATCTTCCGGATAAGTTGACGTTACGCCAGAAGCTAGAGGATAGGTACACAAAACCCACTGGTTCAGTGTTTTAATTTTCGCCTCTTGGTCTGTCTGTGTATAACCGGGCAGTGATGAGAAGCTATATGTATCTGGCTCGAAAAAGTGAAACTTCCCTTTTACATCGCCACGAACATTATTCGCATCATTCGGATCACCAACTAATGGAAATAATTGCGTACCATTGGCATCAGGCCCTGTAAGAGGATCCCCTCTACCTCCATGACAAGTTATACATATTTCAGGCATAGCCTTGTTGCCTCTTCCATCCAGATTGGCCGCCAAAAGCCTGGCACCCGTAACGGGTTCAAATGTGAAATATTTAGCAAATGGGGCGCCACCATTTGGACCTGGACTAAATTCGATTGCATTTGTTCCAATATACCATCGCTGATCACGCGCAACAG
>CAIWKC010000419.1 GCA_903913145.1 uncultured Gallionellaceae bacterium
CACTCAATATTTTGCTGTGCATCAATATTGCGAGTTACATATAGTAAACTCTGGCCGAGAGCTGTTTAAAATTGCCGAGCTAAAAATTTGGACCGTAGTAACTAGTGTGAGAGTAAAAAAATGAGTATAGGTAATTCGGAACCATGTGGGCAGCATTTTATTTCCCCGCTTAAACTTTGCAATCCGTAACGACACGTATTCAAATCTAGGTATTACTACTCATGTTTGTTAACCTATTTTGACGATTAACCATAAGCACAGAAGTACTTTTGATTAGGGTATTACAAAGTGTCAATCACCCCGGGCCGCATTTTCCTCAAATTTGCGTTCTGGCGCAATGCCGGTTACATGGCAAAAGTCCTCTTGTGGCAAGCGCGATTACCACCGAGTTTTCCCTTGGATTAGGCGACGATCAAAGCGGGTGAAGATGAGCACCTTATGGCATCCTAATGTGTAATCTGAAAAAATCTTTTTCGGTAGGATGTTGATAGGGGGCTAATCACCAAATACAGCAATTCCGACCCGCAAAAAAAACATATAACCGTAAAAGTTATCAATCAATTTGGTAGTAATATGAACACATAATTAAAATATATTTGATAGGGACAGGCGATGGATAATCAAGCTTTCCTGCTTGAGCTGTTGAAGAATTTAAACACAGCGGTAGTTGTGCATACTCCAGACACTCGAATCATTTATAACAATAAATGCGCTTCGGTAATGTTAGGATTATCTGAAGATCAAATGCGGGGCAAAATGGCCATTGACCCGGCTTGGCATTTCATCAATGAACAAGGCATCGTTTTGCAACTTGATGACTATCCCGTGAATCGCGTCATCTCTTCTCGCCAGTCTTTTGACAACCTTGTGTTCGGGATAGTGATTCCCGAACAGACAGAGCCAACTTGGGTTTTGGTCAGTGCCTTCCCTGAATTCGATCTAACAGGTGACTTGAGTAGAGTAGTAGTCAATTTTTACGACATTACTGAACAAAAAAAAGCAGAACAAGAATTAAGAAAAAGCGAATCTGCCTTCTCCGGTACATTCAATCAGGCAGCAGTCGGGATAGCGCATGTAGGGACAGATGGAGCCTGGCTTCAGGTCAACAAGAAACTTTGCGATATCGTCGGCTATAACGAAGATGAATTGATGAAGCTGACTTTTCAAGACATCACGTATCAAGATGACCTGAGCATTGACCTAAATTACGTCAAGCAGATGCTGGCAGGCGAGATTAAAAGCTACAGCATGGAAAAACGCTACAAAAGAAAATCTGGCGAATTGATCTGGGCCAATTTGACAGTCTCACTCATTCGCAAAAGTGATGAAAGCCCGGGTTATTTTATTTCTGTAGTAGAGGACATCTCCGAGCGCAAGAAAATTGAGAGTTCGCTGATGAATGAACGCGAACGAATAAAGGCTATTCTCAATAAATTGACAGATCCAGTATTTCTCAAGGACAACGATCATCGTATCGTTCTCGCCAATCTTGCCTTTTACAATATGTTCGGTATGGAAGAAAACGATGTAATAGGTAAGACACTTGCAGAATACGTTCCTGAGAACGAAAGGCAACAGTTTCTCGCAAATGATCGGCGGGTTCTCGATGACGACATAGACGATCAGCGTGAAGAAACGCTTACACTGAGTGGTTTTACGCGGGTCATAGTCACAACGAAGACGCGCTTCGTCGACAACTTTGGGAAGAGATATCTTGTGGGTTCAATCCACGACATAACGGATCGCAGAAAAGCGGAACAAGAAGTGTTAATAGCAGCTACCGCATTCGAATCACACGAAGGCATGTCCGTTACTGATGCCGAGGGCACTATTCTCAAGGTGAATGCCTCCTTTAGCAGGATCACAGGATATACATCCGAAGAAGTTGTAGGTAAAAATCCAAGACTGTTAAAGTCGGGTCGCCAGAATAATGACTTCTATGAACTCATGTGGGATAAAGTTAAACGCACAGGATCCTGGGATGGGGAGATATGGAACCGCCGCAAAAATGGTGAAATTTACCCCGAATTTCTCACTATTACTGCTGTAACAGACAAAAAGGGCAACATTACCAATTATGTAGGTACATTCAGCGACATCACGCTAAACAAGGCCGCTGAAGAAGAGATCAAAAATCTGGCTTTCTATGACACTCTTACCAAATTACCCAACCGCCGCTTGTTGCTTGATCGACTTCTCAAGGCTTTGGCTACCATTCCCCGTAGCGGTAATACCGGAGCATTGCTGTTCCTTGACCTGGACAACTTCAAGAGTCTCAACGACACTCTGGGTCACGACATTGGCGACATCTTGCTTCAACAGGTGGCAGAAAGATTGACCGCGTGCGTGCGCGACGGAGATACCATAGCGCGGTTGGGTGGGGACGAATTCGTAGTAATGCTTGAAAACTTGAGCTCACAGAGCATGGAAGCCGCTGCACAGACGGAGGCAATTGGTGCCAAAATTCTCACAGAATTAAACCAGTCCTACCAACTGGGGTCGCACAATTATAATTGTTCCACCAGTATCGGTGTAACACTGTTTGGTGACCGTAAAACTGATCTGGACGAATTATTAAAGCAGGCAGACATCGCCATGTATCAGGCTAAAAAAGCAGGCCGTAATGTGATGCGTTTTTTTGATCTGCGAATGCAAACCAGCATTAATGCCCGAGTTGCGCTCGAAAAAGATTTGCGCAAAGCAATAGAAAAACGTCAGTTTGTTTTGCATTATCAAGTTCAGGTAGACGAAACACGCAAGGCATTAGGTGCCGAGGTATTAATTCGTTGGCAACACTCGGAAATGGGCTTTATTTCACCTGCGCAATTTATTCCGCAAGCAGAAGAAACCGGGCTGATTATTGCTATTGGGCAATGGGTTCTGGAGACCGCCTGTGAGCAACTTTGCGCGTGGCAAAAAAACCCACTTATGCAACATCTGACAATATCTGTAAACGTCAGTGCAAAGCAATTTCACAAACCGAATTTTGCGATGCAAGTTAAGCACATCATCAAGCACTATGCCATCAATCCGGCGTTGCTCAAGCTGGAGCCAACGGAGAGTATTTTACTTGAAGATATTGATGCAACAGTTGAAACAATGAACGCACTCAAGGCAATCGGAGTTCATTTTGCTTTAGATGATTTTGGTACAGGTTTTTCTTCATTGCAATATTTGAAGAAATTGCCGCTAAATCAGCTCAAGATCGACCAGACATTTGTCAGAGATCTTGTCACGGATAATAATGACCAAGCCATCGTTCGCACAATTATCGCCATGGCACAAAGCATGAATCTGCAGGTCATCGCCGAAGGAGTAGAAACCGAAGAGCAACTACAAATTCTTCGGCAAAGTGGCTGCAAACACTATCAGGGATATTTGTTTGGCATGAAAGAAAACGTAAAGCAAGCTTTGTGTGAAGCAAAGATAATTACAAAAGATCAGAAGTAAGAG
>CAIWKC010000420.1 GCA_903913145.1 uncultured Gallionellaceae bacterium
ATAGGCGCGCATGGGATCATTATCGAAGTCAGCAGGATCTTGCTCCGAAACATTAAAAAAACTGCGATCCAGAACTAAATCGCCTTTTATCTCGCGCAGGCCACGGGCGCGCAATTCACTCAACCATAACCAGAATTGTTCAATATTGAATTTAGGATCGCCGTAACCTTTCAGAACCAGGTTTCCTTGCAGTACCCCTTTATCAAGTTTTCCATCCAGATAAGCTTCCGTTTTCCATGTGTAACTTGGCCCCAGCAATTCCAGACCGGCATAGGTGGTCAGTATCTTCATGGTCGAAGCGGGATTCATTGCAAGATTTGCATTGAGGCTGATTAAGGGTGATCGGGCGTTTAGCTCGCGCACTTCAATGCCGACGCTGGTGAGCGGAATATGTTGCAGCTTGAGTGTGTCACGTACTTCTGCCGGCAAAGGAATAGCATATGCATTAGAAAGAATGCACAGGGTCAGAAATGAGGTGAATAGGAATTTCATAATGGTTCAAGTAAGACAGTTGATGATCTTCGAAGTTTGTTCAACAAGAAAGCATATTTCATTTTCGCTAATCACGTAAGGTGGCATGAAATATACCGTGTTCCCCATGGGGCGCAACAACAATTCGTGTTCCAACGCGAGACAAAAACAGCGTTGGGCAAAATCGCTATGGGGAGTCTCTACTTCAAAAGCCCAGATCATGCCGCAGTTGCGGAAGTTTTTAATCCTGGAGTGTTCGCGCAAAGGGGCTGCAATACGGTTGAGAAAAGCGGCCTTGATACGATTACTATTCAATACCTCATCAGTGGCGAAAATGTCCAGCGTAGCTAAAGCAGCACGGCAGGCTAGCGGATTACCAGTGTAAGAATGCGAATGCAAGAATCCGCGCGTGACCTCATCCGCGTAAAACGCCTGAAAAATATGATCTGTAGTCATCACCACCGAAAGTGGCAGGTAACCGCCCGTGATCCCTTTGGACAACAGCAAGAAATCGGGGGAGATGCTTGCTTGTTCACAGGCAAACAAAGTTCCAGTACGCCCCATTCCAACAGCAATTTCGTCTGCAATAAGATGAACCTGATATTGATCGCACAGTTCTCTTGCATGCTTCAGATAACTCGGATGATACATTGCCATCCCGGCAGCGCCCTGTACCAATGGTTCGACAATTAAGGCAGCGATGTGCGTGTGGTAATTTTGCAAATGAGTTTCAAGTTTTGCTGCACAACGCAAAGCTAAATCCTCCTCACTTTCTCCCGGTTCGGCATCGCGACTGTCCGGACTGGGTACAGTGGCATTTTTAGAGATCAACGCTCCGTAAGCATCTTTGAACAGCGCTACATCGGTGACGGAGAGTGCGCCAAGCGTTTCTCCGTGATAACCATTTTGCAGACTAATAAACTGTGTTTTTGCAGGTAGATTATTGTTGCGCCAAAAGTGAGCACTCATTTTTAACGCAATCTCAGTGGCTGAGGCACCATCCGAGCCATAGAAGCAGTGGCCCAATCCAGCGGGAGCGAGCTCGCGCAATTTTTCAGACAGCCGCACAACCGGTTCATGCGTGAAACCGGCGAGCATGACATGCTCAAGTTTACCAAGTTGATCGATAATCGCGGCGTTGATGCGCGGATTGCTGTGACCGAAAAGATTGACCCACCAGGAGCTGACAGAATCTAGATATCGATGGCCGTCGAAATCATAAAGCCAAACTCCATCGCCCCGCTGAATAGGTACCAAGGGCAACTTCTCGTGCCGTTTCATCTGCGTGCAGGGATGCCACACTGCAGAGCGAGATCGGGTGAGAAGATCAGTATTGTGCATGGACAGTGCCGGTTTCAGGATGTAGTTACTAGACCCATTCTTTAGGCACGAGGTATTTTTCGTATAACTCAGCTTCAGGTGATCCCTCCTCCGGATGCCAGTCATAGCGCCACTTAACCAGAGGCGGCATGGAAAGCAGGATTGACTCGGTGCGTCCATTCGATTGCAGGCCAAAGATGGTGCCGCGGTCGATGACCAAATTGAACTCGACATAACGACCGCGCCGATAAAGTTGAAAATCGCGTTCACGTTCACCGTAAGGTGTATCTTTGCGCTTTTCCAGCAACGGAACATACGCCGATAGATAATGATCACCGACGCTTTGTTGGATAGCAAAACAGCTGTCAAAATCAGGTACGCTCAAATCATCGAAAAAGATGCCGCCGATGCCGCGCGGCTCGTTGCGATGTTTGAGGAAGAAATATTCGTCGCACCATTTTTTAAAACGCGGGTGCAAAGAAGGATCAAAAGGCGCGAGTGAGTTTTTACAAATATGGTGAAAGTGCTTCGCATCTTCCTCAAAGCCGTAATAAGGGGTGAGGTCCATCCCCCCGCCGAACCAGAACACTTTCTCACCGCTGGGCTTGTGTGCCATGAACATGCGCACATTGGCATGCGAGGTGGGCGCGTAGGGGTTACGCGGATGCATCACTAGCGATACGCCCATAGCCTCCCAGCTACAGCCGGCTAATTCGGGACGATGCGCAGTTGCCGAAGCGGGCATTTTATCACCCTGTACATGAGAGAATGCAACGCCACCGCGCTCCAGCACATTGCCCTCTTCAATAATGCAGCTAATGCCTTCACCCTTGCCAATTCCACCGCTACCGGTTGCTCTATCCCACTTGTCACGCAGGAATTTTTTTCCATCCACTTGCTCCAGACGGGTGACGATCATGTCCTGCAGTTGTATCAGGTATTCTTTAACGACGGCGCTATCCATTTTTTCTCCGGATTGAAGTCATTGTTACTGGCGAACGATTTTACCATCCAACCATGCTTGTATCGTTGAAGGCTGCTTGCGTTTCCCAACTTGCCCCTGCAATACCCAGACATTATTGCCGAATAAACGCTGACACTCGGCGTATGTTTTAATAGATCGTTGACCACTACGGTTGGCGCTGGTGGAAACCAACGCGCTACGGGCAGTACGGCAAAGCAGCTTGGCAAAAGGGTGCGCCGTGAGTCGTATCGCCAATGTACTATGTTCTCCACGCAACCAGTGAGGAGTAGATGCACGTGCAGGCATCAGATAGGTGACGACCTTTGCACCATCACTTTGCAACTTGCATTGCTCTGCAGGAGACAGCGGCAAAATATAGGGTGCAACCTGAGCGTAATTCGCAGCGATGAGTATGAGCCCTTTGCGCTGGGGGCGTTGCTTAAGTTTGAGTAAGCGTAATACGGCTTTGCGATTGTATGGGTCACAACCCAGTCCATAGCAGGACTCTGTAGGATAAGCTATCAGGCCACCGTGTTTGAGGTGGGCAGAAATAGAACGTAAGTAGGTGGCAGAGCGATCCAAGCGAGCCAATCAGATAAATTACTTTTTCCTCTCCCACATTCCGGGGAAGGGTTTGTTATTAGAATACATGAATGCTATTTCCTGCCAATCGCTCGCCAGCCAATATCACGTCGCATCTGACTGCCATCGAAATGAATCTTATCGGCGATATCATAGGCATGGTTTTGCGCGTGCTTCACCATATCACCGAGTGCAACCACACACAAAACACGTCCGCCATTGGTAACAACTTTTCCATCCTGCATTGTCGTTCCTGCATGGAACACGTGAGCATCTTCCAGTTTTTTTGGTAGCCCTGATATCACGTCACCTTTACGCGGTGTGTCGGGATAGTTAGCGGCAGCCATAACTACGCCCAGCGCAGTCCGCCTATCCCATTCAGCGTCTACTTTATCAAGCGTGCCGTTGATGGCATGTTCAACAATATTGGCAAAATCACTCTTTAAACGCAGCATGATAGGCTGAGTTTCCGGATCGCCCATGCGGCAATTGAACTCAAGTACTTTGATGCCACCTTGAGGATCAATCATCAAGCCCGCGTACAAAAAACCGGTGTAAGTAATGCCTTCACTCTCCATGCCGCGAACCACAGGCTGAATAACCTCGCGCAAAACCCGCGCATGAATCATTGGCGTAACTACAGGCGCAGGTGAATAGGCACCCATACCGCCAGTGTTGGGGCCGTTATC
>CAIWKC010000421.1 GCA_903913145.1 uncultured Gallionellaceae bacterium
ACCATTAAATTAAATACATAGCGGAGTAGTAGGATAAGATGACGTTCTCTTAAACACGGTAAATCTCAACTCGAAGTCACCGTTTTTTTCAATCAAACTAAATTTTGGTTCTTCAGTGGCCATAACGAATGTAGTAAAAAGTAGTCCAAGGAAAATAAGAATTGAAAGTGTAATGGATTTTACGAGCATTATTTTCATCAAGATAAGCGGCTAACGGAATTATCTTAACAAAAGATAGGATTTGTTTGTGCGAAGCCGTACATAACGCTGTTGAGAAGTGAGGGGAAATGAATTCAGAGATCAATATTTATACCACGAACTTGCTAGCAACTTAGCTCATTAAATTAATTTTTATTGCAATCGTCATAACTCTGAACGTCATTATTTTTCCCCAAAGAAAGATTCAAGATATGAACTTAAATCTTTTGCTTAAAGTAACCATCCTGTTAAAGCAGACATCCTGTGATTCCGAAGGGTTGGCTATTTTTTCTTGACACATTGATGATTTGTTCCAGTGAGGTGTGGCTAATATTCTCTCACCATAGTTGCCCTACTGACCTTGAAATTACCTTCAAAACTCTTCCCACTCATCACTATCCTTCTTTGCTGATTTCGATGAAAGGGTTTTAGGTTTGCTTGCGGCTGCATGCTTCTCGGCAGTAGCTGATTTCAGCGCGGGAGAATGCAGAACATGTTTGACCGCTGGTTTTACTACCGCGCGCGAGGTGACCGGGGCAACAATCGCACGAGTCTGTTGTCCTTCTGACAGTTTGAATATGCTGACCGACTGTGTGAGATTCTGCGCTTCTTCTTCCAGTAATTCGGCAGCGGCAGCAGCTTCCTCAACTAAGGCAGCATTCTGTTGAGTGACTTCATCCATCTGGGATATAGCCTTGTTCACTTGTTCGATGCCGTTGCTTTGTTCGGCTGAAGCGGCACTGATTTCGGACATGATGTCGGTCACGAGCTTCACCGCATTAACAATCTCCTCCATGGTCTTGCCTGCATTGTCGACTAGTTTGGTACCCACTTCGACTTTCTCTACCGAGTCACCGATCAGGGTTTTGATTTCTTTGGCCGCAGCGGCGCTGCGGAGGGCTAAAGTGCGCACTTCTGTGGCGACCACGGCAAAACCACGACCCTGTTCACCGGCGCGCGCAGCTTCCACGGCTGCGTTGAGCGCAAGAATATTGGTCTGGAAGGCGATGCCATCAATCACGGAAATAATATCCACGATCTTGCGCGAAGATTCGTTGATCGAACTCATGGTACCCACGACTTTTTGCACCACGGCGCCGCCTTTCAGTGCAACCGAGCTGGCGCTAAGCGCCAGCTCGTTGGCTTGTTTGGCGTTCTCGGCATTCTGTTTCACAGTGGAGGTCAACTCTTCCATGCTGGCGGCGGTTTCTTCCAAACTGGAGGCCTGCTCTTCTGTACGCTTTGAAAGGTCAGAGTTTCCTGAGGCAATTTCCTTGGCTACTGTAGTGATGGTTTCGACCGCATCCTTGATTTGTCCGATAACTTCGGTGAGCTGTTTCACCGTGTTGTTGGAATCGTATTTGAGTTGACCGAAAGCACCTTTATACTCGTTAGTGATAGTCTCTGTCAGGTCTCCCTTGGCCATGGCACCCAACACGCGTACTACTTCATTCAACCCGTTGGCACTTGTTTCCATCAGTTTGTTCATGCCCTCGCCATTGTGCAGAAAGAAGCCTTCCTTTCCTTCCAGAGCAATACGCTGGCTGAAGTCACCATTTGAGGCAGCGTTGACAATCTTTTCGACTTCATTTTCGGCCTTGAGTTGTTCGGTCAAATCAATCCACTGACCCACCGTCCCAAGGCGCTCACCATTTTCAGTAACAACTGGAGATGTTACGACATCATATTGCCTGCCCCCCAATTGCAATCTTATTCTTGAAGTCGTATTCAGTTTCCGTAGCCGCTCGACAGCCGCCTGCGGATCTGCATAAAACACGCCTATACTTCCTCCGATTACCTTATCTGCCACAAAAGCCGGATTTTCTTTCTGGAATTCCTTTTCATCTCGATGCAATGTTTCGCGTAGAGAGTTATTGACGTAGATAAGCGTTCCATCATTGTCAGCGACACGTACGCACATCGTGACATTGTCCAGCGCGCATTTAAGACGAAGCGAGTCGTTCGCAGTTCTCTTCGCGTCAGAAATTTCGAAGCCCATGCGTATCTGCATGGATTTTGTGGCATACATCAGCTTGCCGATTTCGTCGTCGTGCGTCACATCGATCTTAGCAAGATAACGTCCTTGGGCGATTTCGTTGAGATGAGTACAGGTCAATTTCAACGCCCGGCTAAGATTGCGCGTCAGAATATAGCCTATAACAATGGCAAGCATGATGCCGCCCGCAATCGTTGCAACAAGAAGTTGAAATTCTTCCTGATAAATCGTTTCTGATTCCTTGCTTAAAGAAACTGCCTCGCTGTCGTAATTAGCTGACAATTCTTCCATTGCAGTCTTGACATGATCATTCAACGGACTGAGTTGCTCGTTTTCGAGACGCGCCGCCTCACCAATATTACCCGCATGCAACGCTGCCATGGCAGGCTCATAGCCATTTTTCAACAGATTGCTGCGCGCCCCGTTGTATTTTTCAACAAGCTGTTTTACTTTGTCGTTAACTTGCGCCGCCTTATCCAACTTGACGAGAATTTTATCAATCTCGATATTGTTTTTCTCAAACTCAGCCGAACTCATTTGAATATTTTCCGGCGTTGACTTAATTATTGAGTTTTGGACAAGAAACAAATTGCGCTGAACCAGCGCGTTTACTTCCAGTAATTGCGTATGTGGAGCCCAGCCATTGGCTACGCCCTTCTGCATGACATCCATGGTCGTTCGCATACCTATTAATCCCGACCCGCCTACCGTCAGTAGCAACAAGGCCAAAAAGACGATCAACGATAGAAGCCGTGTGCGAACGCTCATTTGACCAAACAGATTCAGTTTCTGCAAAATGCTACGTTTGACTACTTTGCCTTCCTTGATGTTCAAATTACCCTGACGGTTTTCCTTGAACAGGCGATACGCCTCTGCATGTGCATCAACTTGTTCGCGTGTCGGCTTGCTACGCGCTGACATATACCCCACCAGCGAACCGTTCTCGTAAATTGGTGCTATGTTAGCCACTACCCAATAATAGTCGCCATTCTTGCGACGGTTTTTCAAGAGGCTGGTCCAGGGCTTACCTTGCTTGAGTGTGTTCCACAAATCCGCAAAAACTTCTTGAGGCATATCCGGATGGCGCAAAATGTTGTGCGGCTGACCGAGTAGTTCTTTCTCAGTAAAACCGGAAGCCTCGACAAAGTCAGGGTTGGCGTAGGTAATTATTCCTTTGAGGTCGGTCTTTGAAACGATGGTCGAGTTTTCACGCAACTCGTACTCTACGTTTGTTACCGGTGTATTTGAGCGCATCGTTTCTCTCCTCTAAATATTTTATTAATTTTTTTATTTTTTATGTACGATTGCAAACTGCTATTTCCAATTGCTCCAAGCACAGCAACGGAAGGGTCACAGCAGTACCGTGAGTGTGACAGGAGCCCTCTGCAGAGTAGACCGCAAATAAAATGCACGAAAGAAAGAAAAACGTCAGAAAAGCTTTATACAATAGCTAAGATA
>CAIWKC010000422.1 GCA_903913145.1 uncultured Gallionellaceae bacterium
CATCAACCTTGCCGCCACCGCTACTTCGAATGCAGTCATAGACATGAATAGCGGCACCTTGAATATGACGGCAGACAAGATTTCACTGAGCGCATTTGGCAATATTGGGCTAAGCCATTCAGCAAATATAGTTAGCAGTGGCGACCAGAACTTTACCCTGACCGGAGCCTCGGGAGCAACCAGTTTGCTCTCACTCACAGGTGCCAGTGGAGCAAGCGCTTTTGGCGGAGGGGCCAGCATCGAGCGTGATGGGGGCAATGTCGGACAGAACTTCACTTTCAACAATGGTAGCAGTCTGCAAATAACGGGCGGCAGCGGCGGCGGTTACAATAACTTTGGCCCAGGATGGCTTCTCTGCAATAACGGCGCGGTTCAATGCAGTAGCAACGATGCCATGATTATGAATGTAGGTTTGAGTGGAGCAGGCGGGCAGACATTTTCATTTACCGCTGGCGGCAACCTCACTCTTACCGGCGGCTCGGTCGGAAATCTCAACAGGGCCGAAATATTCAGCTCGATGGGCAACCAGACTATTACAGGCAGCTCAATTATCACCCTCAACGGCGGAAGTAGTGGGGGTGCCATGTATTACAGTACGACACTCATAGAAAACTCGTACGATCACTACATCAACAACTACGCAATGATTGACACCCCTAACAACATTATCATCAATGCCGCATCTATTACATTAAATGGCGGAGCTGCGGCCTATGGAGGTGCCTCCATCGCAAACAGCGGGACGCTTAGCATTACTACAACCGGTAACCTTAACCTCAACGGCGGCAGCGCAGCTGCCCCTGTCGCTTTAACAGCCAATGGTAAATATATTAGAACCAGTAACGCGACTATCGGCGGCATAACTGGGACGACCCTTAATATCGGAGGCAATCTCGCCCTGACCGGCGGGGCAGAATCTCCCTACGGAGGTTCGGTTGCATCGGTAGGTTCTGATTGGTGGTGGGGTGGTAGTACAGCTAGCAATGTAATCGTCGGCGTGGCCGGCAGCATTACCTTGACCTCGGCAGAAATAGGCACTGGCTCGGGAAATATCAACCTGACTGCAGGCGGGTCAATAAGCGAAAGTACTGGCGGCAGAATCATCACCACCGGCACACTGACCACCTCTGCTGTAGGAGGCACAACGCTGAATGGCGCGAACACGGTTGGTGGTTTTGCTGCTACCGACAGCGCGAATGTGTCGTTAACCAATACGGCAACGCTGCTCACGCTTGGGGCGATCACTACGGGCGGTACATTATTTGTTAATAACTGGGGCGCACTGACTGTCTCTGCGCCAATTGCCGTCAACGGAACGGGTACCCTTTCAAACACTGGCTGGAATACTTTCTCCAGCGTGTTGCAATCAACGGGAACTTCTTCGTGGATTACCAACAATAGTACGATTTCGCTTAAAGCGTTGGGTGCCGGGATTGCTTTTTGTTCCGAAAAAATGTCTTTAGGGGGGGTTAACAGTATTACCTCACCACGAGTGATATTGAATACGTCTAGTCCATCGACCCTGACGGATCTTGGCAGTTCTACTAAAAATGCAACAGGAACGCTTGAACTATCTCAGGCTGATATCAATTCGATTAACAGTGCTAATCTTTTTATCGCGGTAGATAACAATATCAGTATCACCGCGGCAATCAGCTTTAACGGCACTTTGAACCTATGGAGCAATGCCGCAGGCGGTAACGGGCAGTATGGGTCGATTATAGAAACAGGCGCTGGCTCAATTACTGCGACAGTATTGAATACTGCCGCTGGGGTACCCGTTGGTGGTTCTACCTATGTCGGGGCATCGGGTACCACATTGAATGGCGCGAATGCGGTAGGTACTTTCACTGCAACCGATACAGGTGCGGTGAGCTTACACAATACTGTAACGACTTTGAATCTGGGTGCGATTAGCTCGGTAGGGCTGACGGTGAATAACACTGGGGCGGTTATGATCGGCGGTGCGATTGCCGAGGGCGCAAGTAGTGCAACTTTAACAGCATCGGGGACGATCAGCGAAGTTACCGGGGGATCAGTTACAGCAGGTTCGTTAATTACATCTTCTTTGGGTGGAACAACATTAAATATTGCTAATGCAGTGGGCAGTTTCAATGCCACTAACACTACCAGCGGCGGCATCAGCCTCACTAACACTGCACCGCTGACGATCGCGGGTATCAGCGATGCTGGTGGTGGAGGAGTAAACATCACCAATACTGGCAGCATAACTACCTCTGGCTTGATCAGTGCAGATGGCAACATCAATTTATTTGCGACAGGAAACGTAGCAGACGATGTCACGATTTCGAATGGCATTAATTACACCAGCACAGCGGGTGCAGGTACATTGACAATCGAGGCGAACCGCAATGTGGTGGTGCAGACGACTCCGATTCAAACTTCCGGCACAAGTGCAAAGGCTTTGAATGTCGTTATAAACTCTGATCGCAATGCAGATAATTCAGGTGCGGTGGCGATACTGGCTGGCGGAAATATTCTAAGCAATGGCGGGAATATCACGATTGGCGGGGGAAGCGGATCGATCAGCGCGGGGGCTGGCTATGCTTATGGCTCAAATGCGATTGGTTCTGCAAATGGTGTTACGGTCCATGGCAATTTGAATGCTGTAACTGGAAACATCGTTATTAATGGAATATCGGATGTTCTGGCGGCTACTCCTACGGGTGTTGAAATAAGTGGGGCTACTTTGAGTACTATCGGTACTGGCGCTATTTCTTTGACTGGGCAATTTGCGACTCTAGGCGGGCAGGGTGGCGTTGTTATTGGTACTGTTGCAAATGGTGCGGGATTTGTGAACAGCGTGGATGGCGCTATTCTGATCAACGGGACGTCAAGTGCCTCTACAAGCTCAACAGGTGTTGGGGTATATAACGGCTCCATAGTGCAAGCCACCGGACTGGGTAGCATTACTTTTAACGGTTCGGCGGGCAATTCTAATGCTTCAGTTACCAATGTAGATTCAAGAGGTGTCGATATTGAATTAAATGCATTAGTGCATACCAATAGTGGCATGCTAACGTTGAATGGAACCAATACCTCGGGCAGTTCTGCAGGAACACGCAATGGTATTAACGTCACTAATAATAGCCTCGTCAGTTCACAAAGTGGCGAAGTCAATTTGATTGGTGCGGGCGGTATTGGCACCACAGGAATTGCAGTTAATACGTGGTCGGGATATACGGGGAGCGCAGGTAGTGTTACTTCCGCAAACGGAAATATTTTATTGCGATCTCTTTCAGGAACCGGCGTTAATTTATCAGGTGCAGCACTTAGCACTACCGGCAATGTCACCCTCGATGCAATCGGCGGCGGAGCGATTACACAGACTGGCGGTTCGATAACTGCCGCAGGGCTACGTGTGCTTGGCGATACGAACGCCACAGCAAGTATTACTTCCACCACAAACCATGTTACAACTTTGGCGGGCAATCTTTCAGGTTCAGCAGCGACACTAAGCTACATAGACAGCGGTACTTTCGGCATCGGTTCGTTGACGACTGATGGCAGCGGCAGCGGTTTAACGACTACTTCAACAGGTTTAATCGTGAATTCAGTTAGCCTGACGGCCCCGACTGGGTTGACTATCAACAGTAGCCTGTCTGCCAGCGGTACGATATCTGTTGGGGCTGGTACATCAGGATTAACTAACAATGGCACCATTAATCCGGGTGGAACGGGTGTGGCAGGCACGCTGGCGATTACGGGAGATATACAACTATCCACAGGATCTATCCTGAACATTGATTTAGGTGGCACCACCACTGGCTTATCAGACAAGCTTACGGCGACGGGAAATGTCGCCATGGGCGGCACATTGAACGCTACAGCGATTGGAGGATATACACCGGTTAATACTAACTTTATTCCGTTCCTGACTATGGGCGGAACGGCTACTGGCACTTTTGCACCAACCAGTCTGCCAACCGGATTCATTGCGGGTTACAACCTTAATACTGGGGAGGCTGCACGGCTCATTTACTCAACCGGTACCAGTACGCTTACCTTTACCAACGCGAGTGGTGGTTTGGATTGGGCAACACCAGGCAACTGGAGTAGTGGTGTATTGCCAAGTTTGACGGACGCAGTGCTTCTCAGCTCAGGTTTGGCTGTCACACATAGTTCCGGCACAGATACCATTGCCGCACTAACAATCAATAATTCAAACTCACTCAATGTTTCCGGTGGCTCGTTGACGGTATCGGGTGCCATGTCTTTAAGTGGTGGGTTGACGGTTTCTGGTACCGGTAGCGCGAATTTGAATGGTGGGGTGAGCGGCACAGGGACGCTTACTGCAACAGCAGGATCACTCAATTTGAACTCGGCGACATCGGTGAGTGCCTTGAATATATCAGGTGGCACGGTGACCTCATTAGTTTCACTGATCACGCCTACCTTGGGAGTAACGAGTGGCGCATTAAATGGAACGGGAAGCTTAACGGTATCCAGTAGCTACAGCTTCGCAGGTTCATTGGGCACTAACTTCAGTAGCATTAATATCACGCAGACCTCAGGTGCGCTGACAATCGGAAACAACTTGGTGGCAACAGGAGGTGTTAACCTTTCATCAACGACAGGATTACTCACCATCAACAGCCCGATTTCAGCAGCTACTATAAACGCAACAGGAACTGGAATTACCCTGGGCACGTCAGGTAACCTAGCCGCGAGTGGAACCGGTTACTCCATCATTCTGGATGCGGGTACCGGAAACTTTACGAACGGCGCAGGATCTACCGCATTGAGCAATACGGGTGGAGGTAGTTGGCTGATTTATTCAAACAATGTCGCCAATGACACCTTCGGCAGCTTGCTCAGCAATAATCAGGCGCTGTGGGGGAAGACCTCCGCTTCCAATTTGACAGCGTTTACTGGCAACCGTTACGTCTTTGCGACGGCCCCAACATTGACAGTTGCAACGAATGGCAACCTAAACAAAACCTATGGTGACAGCACGAGCAACAATGCAACCTTTGCTACTGCACTTAATGGAGACTATGCAATTACAGGTTATGTGAATGCAGCCACTTATGGCGGCGTATTCACTCAGGATGCTTTGGGAAATAGCATTGGCGGTTCGGCAGCAGTAACGTCTGCCGGTTCTGCGGCTGCGGCTGGAGTCATTGGTGGACCTTATGCAATTACAGTTGCACAAGGTAGCTTGGCATCCAGCACCGGTTATGCGCTGAGCTATTCAAGCGCAAATACCCTAACGGTAAACCCATACATCGTAAATTTGTCAGGTACTCATACCTATGACGGCACGACAACAATTTCTGCGACGAATACTGGTTTTAATTTTAATACGTTGCCGTTTGGTGAAACGCTGACAATATCTTCAACTGGATCAGGTTCTGTTGGAAGTTCACATGTGTCAGCGGGCGTTCAGGCCTTGACGATAGGTTCACTGTCGCTGGCAAACGGCACTGGTACAGCATCGAACTATACTCTTGTAGGCGGCACAGACACATTAAGCATAGCACCACTTGGGATGTCTGCAACTGCGAGCATTGGCGGTTCACTGACTAAGGTTTATGATGGCACAACAGCGGCAATAGCGACGCTAAATCCAGTTACTGTACTTGGGCTTGGGAGTGATTCTATTGGCATGAGCCTAAGCGGCATATCTCTGAATTACAATACTTCTCATGTTGCCACTGCTAACACCATCAGTGGAACTGCCACGGCTACGATTTCAAGTGTTACAGGCGGTACCGGGCAAATGGGCGACTACAGCCTTACCGGATTTGCAATTACACCGGCAACCAGTGGTGTCGGCATTGCACAACTAGCCTTGACACCCAGTGCCAGCATCGGAGGAACACTAAGCAAAGTATATGATGGAACGACCACTGCAACCAATGCTTATTTGGTTGCTAATTCTGGGCTGGTGGGTATTGCCGGAGATACTCTCGGATTGGGAGGCTCGCTCAACTACAACTCGGCCAATGTGGTGAGTGCTAACACGATCAGCATGACTGGTGCCGCTTTCTTGACAATTGCTGCCAGTTCAGCGGGCAGTCAGGTATCTGATTATTCGATTACGCAACCTACGATTGGGTCAGTGTCAGGGAGCATTACGCCAGCAGTACTCAATGTGTATGCCAATTCGACGGGCAAGTTTGTTGGATTAACCGACCCTGCGCTGACTTACGCCGTTACAGGATTGCAACCCGTTGACACTGTCTCTACTACACTTATCGGGTTATTGATCAGAGATACAGGCGAATCAATCGGAAGCTACCTGATCAAGCAGGGGTCGCTCGGGTTGCTCAGCAGCAATTACACACTGAACTACACGCCTGGTAATTTCATAATTACTGCAGATCCCGTAACTGTTCTGAATACGTTAGCCAGTGTTGCTGCTTTAGTGCTACCCCCCGCTGCAATTAATATTCCTGTTGAGGCGCCGGTGGTGACTTCAGCTACGCTATTAGATGCACCTACACAATCTCAAGGCACGCCAGCAAACACGAATGGATCAGCGGGATCAGCTACGACTCCGGATGTACAAAAAGACGAGAAGAGTGAAGAAGCCGGTAAAGTGGCCTCGGCTAATAAAGCACCAGCCAAAACAGCAGATGCGCCAACCGCTAAACCATTACCAGTATGCAATTAATTCATTAAACTAAATCGATGACATTCAAATTGACAATGTTGTGCATACTTATCACGGCAAGCGGCCTGTCCCAGTTGGTCTTTGCCGAAACGCAAGCTGCCTCAGCTGTCGCAGCTACACCTAAAGTTGAAGAAACGGTATTACGGTTTGAGATTCGAAATTACACGCTGGAGGGCGCGACTTTATTAAGTAAATTGGAAATTGCTGAAACTGTGGACCCATACATAGGTAGAAACAAAGATTTCTCGGATGTTGAAAGAGCATTGGAAGCGATTGAGGCACTGTATGCCAAAAAAGGGTATACGGCGATTCACGTCTTATTGCCTGAACAAGAGCTTGAGCAAGGCGATGTGCACTTCCATGTGATAGAAAGTCGCTTTGGTAAAGTGACGGTGAAAAACAACAAATTCATCAGGTATGTGACTGATCAGAATGCGTTGAATGCCTTGCCCGCGGTTAGGACCGGTTACCTTCCTGTTCCCAAAGAAATAGCTCGAGAATTAAAGCTAGCGAATGAGAACCCTGCACGCCAACTTAACGTGGTTTTAAAGGCAAGCGAGAAGGATGAAGAAGTGGATGCAAATGTCATTGTGACAGACAGCAAACCGGGCGCGTGGAGTGTCAGTTATGACAACAGCGGCACAGTTGAAACGGGGCGCAGTCGCCTCGGTTTTGCATATCGCTATGCCAACCTGTTTGACAAAGATCATGTTGTCAGTTTGCAAACTCAAATTTCTCCCGAACACACAGATCGAGTGAAGGTTTTTAGCGGTAGCTACAAGATTCCGTTCTATTCAACGGGCGACAGTGCGGAATTTTCCGCAGCGTATTCCAACGTTAATTCGCTGGTCGGCGGTCTTTCTAATTTCCAGGGCGGCGGTGAAATTTTTAGCTCTCGTTATAATCATCCACTGGAAAAAATCGGGCAACTTGATACGAAACTAACGTATGGTTTTGATCTTAGGGATTTCAAACCTGTCGAGCAAACAACGCCTCCGGTGACTGTTTTATATAACGAAGTGATCGTCACTCCGTTAAGCTTAACTTTAAGTGCGCAAGGAAGGAAAGGCGATGCCGATGTGGGGCTGAATGTATCGATCTCGCAAAATTTACCCTTGCTCAGCAAGGGTCGTGGTGCAGATTTTACTCAATACGACTTGATTAATCACAGTGATCCGAATCCAAATTATCGAATCATTCGATTCGGTGCGAACTATATGCTGCCGTTGAGTGGTGATTGGCAGTTCCATTCGGCTTTGAATGGCCAATCGAGTAACAATATTTTGATACAAGGCGAACAAATTCGTCTTGGCGGTATGGATGGTGTGCGCGGTTTTGCCGAGGGCAGTGAAGGCGGAGAAAAAGGCATTCGGGGGAATGTTGAGTTTTATACGCCTGCAGTCCAGAAGTGGCATTCCAATATCCGTGGTTTGGTGTTTTATGATGCCGGTCAAGCGAGTACCAGCGCGGGATCAAACGTGACAATTTCAAGTTACGGAATAGGACTTAGATCGGCTTACTCCGATTCAATTACACTGAGAATGGATGCGGGGAAAATATTAAAAGCGGGAACTGATCCAGAACAGCAAAAAGGCGATTCGCGAGTCCATGTTGTTGTGTCGGCAACTTTTTAAAAGGGAGAGATGAAATGACAAAATTTACATCCTCCCTGCATTGCGTTGCTGTACTTACAATATTATTTAACCCTCTTGCGTCAGCAGATGAAGTGGCCGGAAAGATTGGCTACATGAGTGGTGGCCTGATCGCACGGCACGCTGACGGTTCTTACAAAATCATGGGGCCCAAATCCGAAGTTAAAACTGGCGACAATCTGGAAACCGCCGAAGATAGCTACGCACAGGTTTTGATGAATGATGGTACGAAGATGACACTACGGCCTAATTCCAATATTAAGATTGAAGAGTATCAATTCAAAAAAGAAGCGCCCACTGAAGACAATGCGGTATTCCGTTTGCTCAAGGGCGGGTTTCGCACGGTGAGCGGTTTGATCGGCAAGCGCGGTAATTTTGATGCTTACAAACTTAAGGCAATGACGGCTACTATCGGGGTGCGCGGTACTGATTTTACAACGCGGATTTGCGAGGGCCAGGATTGTGTGGATGATGCCAATGTTCCAAAACCCAAACTCATACAGCCTGTTGGCCGGGTGATGTTGATTCAGGGCGAAGTAACAGCCAAAGATCATTCTGGCATGATCCGTAAACTCATTGTC
>CAIWKC010000423.1 GCA_903913145.1 uncultured Gallionellaceae bacterium
CCGTATATTTTCCGACATAGGGTGTTAAAATGCCCCGCTTATCCAGTATGTGAATTCCATCGCTGGCATTTTTTAGTAATGCCATCTTTTTGTCACTTTGCCGCTTGATGTCTATTTCAAATTGTTTACGATCGGTAATGTCAACTACACTTCCAACCATGCGTAATGGCTCTCCAGTCTTTCCGCGCTCTACGACTTTGCCACGATCTCTGACCCAAATTATTTTTCCATCATTCAGTCGCCAACGATGCTCACTCAGAAATACATCCGCACCTTCAAAGCAGGCTTGAATTTTCTTCATTACTGAATCTTTATCATCTTCATACATCAACGCGGAAAATGCCTCCAGGGGATGTATTAAAAAGTTATCGTCCAGTCCCGCAATTTCACACCAGCGGCCATTGTGCGTAACAATATTCGATTTAACATCCCAGTCCCAAATGCCTTCTCCTGTTGCCTCCAATACGTAACGAAGTTGATTTTCACTTTTTTTCAATTCTAAAGTTCTTTTACTAACTTCCGCACCAATACGCAGGTTAAGACCGGTGACCAGATAAAGCAAAGCTCCCACAAGACTTGAAATCAAAATACCGGTTGCAAGCACAATTGAACTTTGCCAACGCTGGTGTTGATTAAAGTAAGCAGGTGTCGGTGACGTTTCCAATCGATAGTGGCGTGATCCGAAATCGAAAGCATGTTCAAACAATGCTTTCGAATCTGCTGAATCAAAATTATCGTATAAGGATTTTTGTGTGCCGACGTCGATCAGCCTGGTGTAAATCATGGATCGCTTGTCTGCGAGCAATTTTTCAATGAAATCGCCCATTCTAAGGACAGTAAGAACAACTCCCGCATTATTCCCGTTTCTGTTAATTCCCAATATCAGCAAAGCGCCGGTCTGCTTTTGGCTTTCCTGCACCAAAGTAATGGGTTCAGTAATAATGGTCGTGCCTAGCTCAATCGTTTTGGCAATGGCTGCTTTACGTTGTTCATTGGAAGCCAGGTCGAATCCCAGCGCTGGACCATTACCTGCCAATGGCTCGACATAAGTGACCGGGTAATAATATGGACGACTTATTGCTCGCTGCATTTCTTTAGCAGCATTTCTTTCGCGTATTTCAAAATTCGGAATTAACTTGTGTTCGAATAATTCAAATTTGGCACGATTGCCTTGTTCAACTCTGGGCACCCATTCAAATGCTTGAATCATTGGGAATCTACTTAATGATTTCTGCACAAAGATATGAAATTCATCGCGCGTAACGACGCCATCTTTGTCATGCAAAAACAATCCTTCCATTTGTTCCAGTAGCGACACCTGTTCATCGAATTTGTACTGGACTTGTCCGTCTGCCTGCTCGGATAATTGTCTGAAATCCGAAAGTGAATCGTTGTATTCCCACTTTTTAGCCCAAGCAAAAGTCAAAACAAAAAGCACCAAAACCATAACCGTTGGAACTACGACGATGAGAAATCTGTTTTTATTCATACTGCCGGAATCGCGCGAGATTTTTTGCATGTTTTAAGCTGTCAGCACTAAAGAGTTCTCAGTTGTAATAATTTGATTACGATTAAATTATCAGTAGCCAATTTCAAATATACACCATTCCTTACAGGCAAATATATGGGGACTGGTGAATCCTTCATTGTGCGCCAAAGAAATAATATTGACTGATGCCCTTTCGATCCAAAAAAATCATTTGGCAATAGTGCGAGGGATCTAAATTAAACCGGAATTTGCTACCTAATGGAAATCAGCTATTCGTGTGTCTATAAAAAAACCACCGGGGTTTAACCACCGGTGGTTTTTAAGTACAACACTACTTCGAAAGCTTAGTGAACAGCTGCTGCTTCTGCTCCCAAACCTGTCTCTGCACGAATCAATTGTGCATCGTAGGCATCTCTTTCTTTCTGGCCGCTTGCGCTCTTGTCTGTAACGGAAGCGACGTAAGCAACGATCAGCACAGTTGGCAACACCACAAATGTCGGGAAGTCATACGGAAATATAGCTGGCCCCATGCCCAACACCTTGGTCCAAACCGTCGGTCCGATAACCAATAGCCCGATAGAGCCGATAATGCCGGTATATCCGCCCATCACCGCACCACGCGTTGTCAGGCCTCTCCAGAATATCGACAGAACCAGAATCGGGAAGTTAGTACATGCCGCAATCGAGAATGTTAACGCCACGATATAAGCAACGTTCTGCTTCTCGAAGGCGATACCTAGCAGGACTGCTACAACGCCCAACCCGATCACACACATTTTTGATACCCAAACTTCTTGTTTCTCTGAAGCTTGTCCTTTCTTGATCACACTCGCGTAGATGTCATGTGACAAGGCAGAGGCACCAGCCAGTGTCAAACCCGAAACCACCGCAAGAATCGTTGCAAAAGCTACCGCAGCGATAAAGCCAAGGAAGAAGTCGCCACCAAGAGCATGCGATAGATAAACAGCTGGCATGCTACCGCCACCCTTGAGTACCAATATGCTCTTGTTGATATCTGCCACATACGCCGGATTATTGGCAACCAGCACGATAGCGCCAAAGCCGATGATGAAAGTCAGAATGTAGAAGAATCCGATAAAGCAGGTTCCGTACAATACTGATTTACGTGCGGCCTTTGCATCAGTCACCGTAAAGAAACGCATCAAAATGTGTGGCAATCCTGCAGTACCGAACATCAAGGTCAATCCCAGTGAGATTGACTCTACCGGGTTAAGCTTGGCACCGATTGGCACAACTGATTTCATGATATCAAGATGTTTAGGATGCAGTGCAACAGCATCCGAGAACAGCTTTTCAAAACTGAAACCTTCATGCGACATTACACCCAGCGCCATCAACGTTGCGCCACCAAGCAACAGACAGGCCTTGATGATCTGCACCCATGTCGTTGCTTTCATGCCGCCGAATGTCACGTAAGTAATAATCAAGGCACCCACAACAATAATCGATTGCACGTAAGAAACTTGCGGCACCAAAGTATGCAGCAACTGACCTGCGCCCACCGCCTGTCCGATCAGATACCAGATCACCACGATCAAAGAACTGATAGCGGCCATGACACGGATCGGGCCTTGTTGCAGACGGAATGAAACCACGTCAGCATAAGTATATTTACCCAGATTTCTGAGGCGTTCCGCGACGAGGAACAAGATGATTGGCCAACCAACCAGCCAACCCACAGAGAAAATCAATCCATAGAAACCGTTGAAATAAACCAAAGCGGCAATTCCGAGGAATGATGCAGCCGACATGTAGTCACCGGCAATTGCCATACCGTTCTGCAGACCGGTCACACCACGTCCCGCCGCATAGAAATCAGTGGCAGTCTTAGTTCTGGTCGCAGCCCAATAAGTAATCCCCAACGTGACGCCCACGAATATGAGGAACATCACAATCGCATTCCAATTGAGCGGAACTTCTGCTGGTGCAGCTGCAACAGCGGGTACTGCAGCGACAACAGCCGAAGTGGTCGGAACAGCGGATGCAACGGTTGGCGCAACGGCAGACGCTACTGTTGGAGCTACTGAAGAGGCTACTGTATCAGCTGCAAGTGATAGTCCCGACAGAACCAGCGTCATAACCGCAAAAAACAGAGTGATTATTTTTTTCATTTAGAGGCCTCTTGAACGATTTCTTGGACAATCGGGTCAAATGTTCCATTGGCTCTATATACATAGACGCCAGTCAACATTGCCGATGCTAGAATCACGCCAACACCAAGAAGCATGCCTTGTGGTATGACACTGTTTGGTAACGGCTGAGTAATTACATCGGGCGCGAACGCAATCAATAGAATAAAACCGAAATACATGATGCAAACTATCGCAGAAAGCGTCCAGGAAAGCGTGTCGCGCTGTTTGACAAGTTGCAAGTATTTCGGATTACTCTGTATTTTACTTGCTATTAATAATGACATTGAATTCTCCTTATTTCTAAGTTTTAAGTATACCCAGTAGATCTGCTTCTAAATTAATTCATATGATATTTGATTTTGATATTCCCCTTTTACCAATTACCTGTTTGAATTTTTCCTATAATAAATTACATCTGGCGTTCCACGCATTGAATTTACAATCACATTCAAATGTCTTTAGAATTCTCGAGATGTAATCTTTAGGTCGTGGAATCTTTAATTCCCGGCATTGAAACCCGGAATTGTTCCATTGTTATTTTAGCCCCTCGCACTCCCAATCTACCCCAAAGGACGTCTAGGTAGCTTTCCCTCCCCTAAATATAACATTGTTTCAATTTGCAAGGAACCCCACTATTGGCGAGGGAATTTATAGTTTCTTGATAGATTCCTGAATAAATAAATAAACCCACCGATATTCAGTGTACTTTATAGCTACTTTGACTATTCAACCAGCGCTGGGATTTTTCCAAATCCACATACTCTGAAAATTTGCTGATTTTTTTCTTCTTGCTTGCTTGAATGATTGCCACCTGTAACAGTTGTGCTGTGACTATTGCGTCCGACAGAGCGTTATGGCGAGCATCATTGCCAATGTCAAAGTGCCCATTCCAGTCGTCTAACGTCCGTAAACGGTTTGCCAGCTCTGTGTAAAGTGCAGGCATAATATAAGCCAGGTCCAGCCAGGATCTTTTAAAAGAAAAATGCAAATATTGGCTGATTGCGCGGCGTATCATGGTTTGGTCAAATACCACGTGAAAGGCAACCAAAGGGTCTTTTCCGAGGTACTCCAGAAAACTCAGCAGCGCATCTATTGCAGGCACGCCTTCCTTCTGGGCCGAACCGCCGATGCCGTGTAACAGAATGTTTTCCTTATTGCTCACCACCGGTTGTTGCAGCACCACATAAAAACTATCCCCCATTGCAATCTTTCCATTGACCATCGCAATGGCACCAATCGATATGAGGCGGTCTTTCATCAAATTCAGACCGCTCGTTTCAACATCCACGATGACGCACCTCATTTCGTTGATCGGAGCAGATAATGCAGACGGGGTAATAGCTTTCCACGCATTCAAACGCGCACGTTGCTGATCCGTCAGCCGTGACTTTTTTTCAAAAAGACTTGCAAGCCAGTTCCTCACAAACGGTATTCCAATGCGAGTCTGGTCTGAAGTTTCCTTGCCTGCCTGAAGGCTTCTTTTAAGATACGCCTATCCAATTCATTTAAATGCTCAGGGTCGATTAAATTATCCAGGTCCTGGTCTTGAATACCCTTTGCTTTCTCTTCGTCGTGGTGTCGTAAACGCAACACTTGAATAAACAGAAACGCATCAATCCAGGCTTCAATTTCAGCCTCCGGGATTTTCATCTTCAAGGCACCGGAACGCAATCTCTGGACCGTACTGGTATGTGCCACCCCGGATGCCAAACTGAATATTCGGGCAGTATTGACGAACGGTGTAATACCATTCAGTTTAAGATCGAGTTTATTTTCTTTTCCAAGGACAAAATCGCGGACGAAACCAAGCGGTGGTTGAATACTCATGGCATCCACAGCCATTTGATGCAAAAAGCGCCCATTGTCTCTGGCGATGGCAAGTAACCAATCGCGCAACTCCTCGGCTAAAGTGTTATTGCCATAAAGTGCCCGAAAATCGAAAAAAATCGAAGCGTTGAGTAATGCTTCCTGCGAACTGTTGGTGATCCAGTTGGCGAACGTGCCTTTCCATTCTTCCAGCGACAAGCACCATTGAGGATTTGACGCCATCACCTTGCCCTTGCACAGCGGATAACCGCATGCGTTCAAGGTATCATTAATACGCTTGGCCACAGGCAACAACTGCTCGCGCACCTTATTCGCATCCATGCCTTCCGGGACCTTGAAAATTAACGCATTGTCCTGATCAGTATTCAATGTTTGTTCAAAGCGCCCTTCCGAGCCAAGCGAAATCCAACATAGCTCGTCCGGATTAAGATTATTGGCATTAATTTCCAGATCAACCACTCGCGCCGTCAGTAAATCATTAAAGGTGGAGATAAATTGGGTTAATTGTTCTGCCGCCACACCTTGCGCCATCATGTTGTGTGCCATGCTGCGTATATCGGCTGCAGACTCCTGTAATTCTTCAATGCTATTTGCAAGTCGAATAGAGGAACCAATCTGACGCAGTCCGACTCGCTGCAAGGCGAACAAATCCTTTTCTGAAACCAGCCCCACCAGTCGCTCATTCTCCACCACGAGCACATGCCTGAATCCTTCTTTCGCCATCATTAACGCCGCTTCATGTGCCAACGCTTGCGGCGACAAACTCGTCAACTGCGTTGTCATGACAGCAATCACAGGTTGTTCGAGGTCAATCTGGGGTAGCGCAATACGCTCCAGGACATCAGGAAGAGTCAGTATTCCTAACGGACGTCCTGCTTCATCCACTGCCACCATCGAGCCCACACGCAAATCATGCATACGTGTCATCGCGTCCCGAATGCTGGTTTGTGGGGAACACGTTACCGGTAATCGACGGATAATGGCCGACAAGGGGCTGGTCAGAGATTGCTGTTCGGCTCCTGATTGTGTGTACTGCGCCTGAATGATCTGCTTGGAGTGCTCAAGCAAGTTCGCAATTCTTCTTGTGCAAAAATCCCGAAACGGGGCGCTCATACCCATTAACGTATGAAAATCTGCAACCGGCAATTGATAACAAAACGTGTCCTTGCCGGCACGATATAAACTTGCCACAGGACGGTTTGCCAAGAGTGCGCCAAGGGGAAAACATTCTCCCTCTCCCAATTCCATCCATGCGTCAGCATCCGATGCATCGGCAACTTTTTGTTCGCCATGAACCTCACCTTGTTTGACAACAAGAAAATGATCTACCACCCCCTGGTCTGGTGAAATAATCATTTCATCTTTGGCGTAATATCCAAGTTTCATGCGTTCCAGCATCCACATCAGATGTGCCGGTTCCATCCGGTCAAACGGCACATGTGATGCAAAAAAATTTAACTGGGAAGAATGTATAGCACTCATCGCATACTCCGGTTCAACACGCAGCGGATTTATTCCGCAATTTTAACGACCAGACCCAACTGGTGAATTTGTTTTGCAAAACGTTCTAATTGATCTAATGAAAGTGCCTGTAAACGTGGCGCTTCAGGTTGCATTGAGGTTCGTGCAATTCCATAAAGTAAAACGCCCTGCGGTTTGACATCTTGCAATAATAATTCATTTATAAATTTTAAATAATCGTCTTCATCTTGTTTATCGGGTGGACTGCCGTCGAGAGCAAACCAGCACGTTTGCAGCCATGTATTCGGACAACAAGCAATGGCAGTCGTCAGATTTTCTCGAACCTTGTCCAAACTAGTTCGCGTGTCGTTAATAAGTGACATGCCCTTTTCACTTGCACGATCCAGCTTAAACCACAACTCGCCATCTAACTTGGCCATTAATTTCAACCCCTGCCGGACATTTTCGCGTTGTATCAAACTGCCGTTGGTAATAAGCACCAACTTGATCAACTCTGGCAAGTTGATTTCCTGCTTAATCCTTCCAATTAACTCGATAACTTGTACAAACTCGGCCGCACTAGTCGGCTCGCCATTGCCCGACAGTGCAATATCATTTATACGTCTAGCTCCTTCGGGTACATGGGTCAGCATAAAATCGCCATGCAACAATTCATCCAGAAACCCGTGCAACTCTTTTCCCAGCAAGACCAAATCAACCTGTGGTGCGGTACCCAATTTAAGATCAGGAACCTGACAATAAATACAGCGCCAATTGCAGGCATTGTTGGTGTTCAGATTAATCCCAATCGACACCCCGCCCGCGCGACGTGAGATAACCGGATAAATGTATTTCAAACCTGCAACGTCACGGCGATGTTCGGTAATTGTTAATTGAAGATCATCCACGACAATGACTAAGGTTTGATCAGTGGCAAAAATTGTGCGGGATCGACTGGCTTGCCAAA
>CAIWKC010000424.1 GCA_903913145.1 uncultured Gallionellaceae bacterium
CGAAAGATTATAAATCCAGTTTACGAAAAAAGCGGGTAGTTTTGTGGGTTAAACATAATTCGGGTTGAATTTTTGCTGATTTGCACCCCTTATCGAGTTTCATTTATCTCGGCTGAATGCGGCTCGACTATCCAATCTACAGCAGCACCCGTAAGCAATGCAACCACTGACGCTAGAAATATGACCAGCAGTCCGCGAATTATTCCTCTTGGAATTCCTTTTTCAGCGACGGCACGACTGACATATTTTGCCGTGAAATAAAAAACCACGATAGTGGCAACGGAACTCAAAATTGTGGGAAGTGAAAACATGATTGATCTTTCGCCTGTAATTATTTATCCGCACATCATAACCGGTGTTCATACAGTATGGCGTGAGAAATTGATCAATCCATACCATCGTGCAATGTGTTTGCAGTCTGCGATGCAAGTGCGGGATAACGGGTTACGCATTGACTATAAACTGGGTGCACAACTATGATAAGCAATAGTTCAGTAATGCAGGGCTGTCTTTTTAAGAACTTTTCGGCAGTTCGGAACAGAACACATTGACACTACGTAGTTTAATGACCGGTGCCCATTTTCTGGTTGGTTATCGATGTTAGTCAACGTAGTAAACTAAAATTAGAGTCAAACATTTTGCTGCATAAATATATTTAGAAGTCATCCCAACGCGAGTATGAGCATCAAACACAAATTTAATTCAGGTTTAGATACCTTTTTCGCAATGATATTGATAGCTGTGTTGCTTGCAGCTTGTGGTAAAGGCGGTTCGACAAATCCGACTACAAACACAAACCCTGCAACGACTACACCTGTAAACACTAACCCGGTAACTCCTGGTCTGAATAAAACTGGAACAGGAAACGCCGCGTTGAGTTCAATTCCCTCAACGACGGGTAATTCAGTTGCAATGGTTGTAGATGCAGGACCAGTACCTGGCATCAGTTCGGTGAATGTCGGATATGTTTCAGTGACAGTCTGCACACCGGGCACGGTCGGCAGTACCGCTGCCTGTCAGACAATTGACCATGTATCTGTGGATACCGGCTCTTATGGACTGAGGTTACTTAATTCAACTCTGTCATCCAACTTAAATCTGCCAGCAGTTGTTGCCGCAAATGGCCAAGCAATCGGTGAGTGCGTGCCGTTTGTCATTGGCACGACTTGGGGATCAGTTAGATTGGCAGATATTTATATCGGCGGGGAGGTTGCCAGAAGCGTTCCCATTCAGGACATTGGTGATAATCCCGGAGGCGTTACCTCCGTTCCAACGGATTGTTCAAGCAGGGGAACTATTGACGTCACATTGGCGCAACTTGGTTCAAACGGTATTCTTGGCGTAGGTGCCTTCGTAAACGATTGCGATGCCTGTCTGCAGCAAGTTCAGCTTGCAACTTATTACACATGTACATCGTCCGGTTGCGCTAATTCCACAGTGACGTCGGCTCAGGTTGTCAGAAATCCTGTTGCAAGCTTTTCGATAGACAATAACGGAGTGCTCGTTGATTTACCTGCAGTTTCACCTACAGGTTCAATTGTTATCAATGGTTCTTTAATATTCGGCATTGGAACCCAGTCGATAAGCAATTCATCGACAAACGTTTATAGTAACTTAATCCCAAATACAGCAAGTATATTTGCAATTAGTCCAAGAACCGGCAATTTCACGACGAATTTTAATGGAGCAGTATTAACAAGTTACTTGGATAGCGGATCGAACGGATTGTTTTTTAATGATGCAAGTATCCCAACTTGTCCGGTGAATACCTGGGCGTTTTGCCCAAGTCCTTCACCTATAACTTTGAGCGCTTCTAATGTTCCATACAATGGAAGTGCAGGGCCATCATTTAGCTTTAATGTTGTAGCAGCAGATACAATTTTCTTAAATAGCAGCATTGTTGCTGGAAATATTGGAGGACCTTCGGGTTCTGCAAATACTTTTGCTTGGGGACTTCCCTTCTTCTATGGAAGAAAAGTATTTACAGCAATCTCAGGTGCCACTACAACGGCAGGGCCTGGTCCTTATTGGGCATATTGATTTAAAACTGAATAGTCAGATAGAAATACACGCCGTTGTAGGAGGCCGATTCATCGGGCGATAATGTCCTATTTCGCCCGATGAATCGGCCTCCTACAAAGAGCGCACGGCCTAATGGACAATTCGGGTTTGAATTAATATGCCGATTGAATCGACCTATAAGTTAAGAGGAAATGATGCTTAAACTATCGCTAACTACACCGAAAATTAATCAGTTGGGTAACTCAAATATATATGCTGCACATCGATACCTTGGAATCATGCTTTGCATAGGCTATGTCTCATCAGCTCAAGCGACTTTGGGCAGTGACAGTGCCAGCATTGAAGCGGATAGAGTCATGATGAAAGCAGAACACGCCGCCCGTCAAAGTCTCGCACCTGCTGGCAACTATTCTGTTCATGAAACCATGCTTCCGTCCGGCACACGTGTTCGGCAATATGTTTCCAATTCAAATGTCGTGTTTGCCGTCACCTGGGACGGCCCATTCTTGCCTGATTTCCGCCAGCTTCTGGGATTGCATTTTGAGACGATGGTTGCCCGCCAAGCCAAGCAGAGTAATGCTGGTCACCGATCGTTTAACCACGAAGAAGGTGATTTAGTGATTGAGTCGGGCGGACACCAGCGCAGTTTTGCCGGGCGCGCCTATTTGAAAAGTGCCATTCCGTCAGGAGTAACCGCGCAGGAAATCCAATAATTCCGGCTAAGATTTAGCCTCTCAGGAATACGCTTGAACTTGACAATATGCTGACGTTTAATAAAGATTAAACAATAGCATGTTATTTTCGTTTTAAATAATGTAGCAGCAACTGTAAAAAACTATTTCTTTATCTTTCATAGGGATTCATTAATGGTGATGGACAATCGTAGCAAAATTCCAACTCTGGATAATTTCAACTTCGTGTTCTCGTGGCCAATTTAAAATGCTGACAAGAATTGGCATTTTTACATTGTGGTTGATGCATTTTCTTCCCTTCAGTGTATTGGTATGGATCGGCAATGGGTTGGGCGTGCTATTTTATAAACTTGCCCGCGAGAGACGAAATGTAGGTCGTATCAATCTGGGTTTGTGTTTTCCGGAGATGAGCGAAACTCAGCGGGAGCATTTGCTGCGTGAAAACTTCAAAATGTTTGCGCGCGGATTCATTGAAAGAACGATCCTGTTTTGGTCAAGAAAAGAGCGCATTTGCAGCCTGATTCAAATCGAGGGTATCGAACATTTTAATGCCATAAAAGGTAAGGCAAGTATTTTACTGACACCGCATTTTGTCGGAATGGATGTCGCTGGTTCCTGGATATCTCAGCAGGTAGATGCGATCAGCGTATATTCAACTCAGAAAAATGCCTACCTGAGTAATTTGCTATATGTGAAACGTATTCGCTTTGGACATCAGCGTATATTTTCCAGGCAACAAGGGTTGCGTCCCATTGTCAAAGCGCTCAATGAGGGGAAACCTTTTTTTTATTTGCCGGACCAAGATCAATCGGTCAAAGACGGCGCATTCATTCCATTTTTTGGGGTTCCGGCAGCGACTATTACTGCCTTGCCGCGCTTGGCATCGATGACTAAAGCGGTCGTTGTTCCATGCGTAACGCGACTACTGCCCGGTTCAGGTGGCTATGTAATTACCTTTTATCCTGCTTGGGAAAACTATCCTACTGGAGATGCAATTGCCGACACCCGCCTGATGAACGAGTTTATAGAACAAAGGGCACTCGAGATACCTGAGCAATATTTTTGGCTGCATAAACGTTTCAAAACCAGACCGCTGGGCGAAAAGGAATTTTATTGAATTTGATTTTGTGAATTAATTCGGGTAGAGGTAAGGCGTTTACTATTACCAATACGCAATTAAAAACTTTTGAAGTCCTGAATGAGTATTTGGCTTCAGGTGATTGGCATAAAATCAAAAAAACACGCATTAAGAAAGCAGGGTTGACCTTGCTTTTATGTGCTTTTTTGCTGGCTTGGCTTCATCTTTCTTGCCTTCAGCTTTAGCCGCTGGAGCCATGGCTGCATCAGCAGCAACAACAGAGTAAGAAACAACAACGAATACGGCAGCGATCAACGTGAAAATAGTTTCATATCAGACTCCTAAATAAATATTAATATACGTTTATGATCTGTCTGGTCAGTTGGAAATAACGCGCAATACCATGTTTGGTTAGCAAAATCACTTCTTCGATTTTAGATTGAACGGATGAAACTTAATGAAAAATCAAACAGGTAAATGCAAAATTGAGGACGCGCACGTTGAAGTGAATATTGTCGAGGCAAAGCTACCTAATCCAATTAATTTAGGAAAAAAATTCCAAGATTAAAGGTAAGGGAAATAAAGCAACCGTATTTTAGTCTATGGAAAAAACAGAGATAGTACAAAAATAATCCAGAGTTTTGATGAGGCCGTAAGTAAATAACATATTGAGTACGCCATGAAAGGTGATTTCATTTACATCCACGTTGCTTGAGGCAAAAAGTTTCATCATGACTCCTTATACAATTTAGTTTCAGAGTACGTATCTTGAGTAACAAATGTGCGTTAATTATGTTTTCATACTCTGCAATTGCGACCAGCGTAGCCAACGCAAAACTGTTTAAAAATATGGGCAGTTACTAGTTTGTACTAGCTTGGTTCACAGCTTAAGATTGTATTGAGTTCGCGTTTCAGTTTTATGATGGCAATGTTAAAGAATTATGATGGGCATAAAACCTAACGATTAAGGTGATCTGCAAGCTTGAAAAAGATGGGCAAGTGAAAAAAAGTAAAACTTCAGATTTCGTCAAGAAAATGCTTTGTAACGAGAGAGAAGTTAATTATTTTGCCTGACTGCTAGAAAGGATAAATCGAGTCTTTTTATCCCGGACTGAGGCTTGGTCTGTGAATTAAGATGGTATGAAATATTTTGCTAATTCGGGTTGAATAAAACTAGAAAGCCACC
>CAIWKC010000425.1 GCA_903913145.1 uncultured Gallionellaceae bacterium
GTCTTTGATTACTGTTGATGATGTAATGCAACAATTAGAAAAAGTACTGGGGCACCAATGATTTTAACCCTTTCAAAACTCCTAATATACTTGTCATTCCCGCGCAGGCGGGAATCCAGTGACTTTATTCAACATGTCTCTAGATTTTGCACTTGCTTTGCAAGGAGTTTTTATTGCTGGATTCCCGCCTGCGCGGGAATGACGGCATGATGGGTTGTTTGGAATGAAAAAACTTTTGGATTCGCCATTTGCTTATACTGCGTTACTCTGGTTACTTTTACCTTACGTTTTTTTTCACTTACTCTGGCGAGCTCGCAAGCAACCTGGTTACCTGAAACATATTCCTGAGCGTTTCGGATTTTATTCCATCAGCACATACAAACCGGTCATCTGGCTCCACACCGTTTCAGTGGGCGAAACACGCGCCGCAGCTTCATTGATTCATCGATTGTCAGAACACTATCCTGATCACCAAATATTGCTCACGCACACGACTCCAACTGGTCGAGAGACCAGTGAACAACTCTATGGCGACAAGGTAATACGCGTATACCTTCCGTATGATTATCCTTTTGCCGTACGTCGTTTTTTTCGCCACTTTCAGCCTCGTATAGGAATACTGCTCGAAACAGAAATCTGGTTTAACCTCATTCATACTTGCCACACTCTACACACGCCTCTGCTTTTACTTAATGCCCGTCTATCGGATAAATCAGCCTCGAATTATGGTCGATTTCCCAAGCTGATACGTCTTGGACTGCTTGAGCTAACAAGCATATCAGCACAGACAGAAGCTGATGCTGTGCGCCTTCGTTCATTGGGTGCAACTGAAGTCTCAGTCATGGGAAATTTAAAATTTGATATCGAGCCACCTCAAGCCATGCTTGAGCTGGGCAACCGACTGCGCAATATTTTTGGTTCTACTCGAAATGTATTCCTAGCTGCCAGTACGCGTGATGGGGAAGAAGCTCTGCTCTTTTCCGCGCTTAAAACAATCGATCTGCCCAATTCACTTACAGTGATTGTTCCCCGACATCCCCAGCGCTTTGATGAGATTGCCACCCTTATTGAAAACGAAGGTTTTAAGTACCAACGACGCAGCAAGAATGAAAATATTCACGCTGATACGCAAATTGTTTTAGGTGACTCAATGGGCGAGATGTTTGCGTACTATGCAGCTTGCGACGTTGCCTTTATTGGTGGAAGTCTGTTACCGTTTGGAGGACAAAATTTGATTGAAGCCTGTGCGGTTGGCAAGCCTGTTTTGATTGGCCCACTCACATACAATTTTGCTCAGGCAAGTGAACTTGCATGCGAATGTGGCGCTGCGCGAAGAGTGGTTAACGCACAGGAACTCACACATGCACTTCTGGAGCTATATTCTGCTCCTGAAAAAATGCAAACTATGGCTGCGGCAGGTTTAGGCTTCGTTAAATCTAATCAGGGCGCTACTGAGAAGGCTATGACTTTGGTGATTGGAGCCATATTCACTCATTAATGCAGCGCTTGGTTAACTGTACTCAAATCTTCTTCGCTCAATGTGCCCGCTGCATCCTTGAGACGTAAGCGACTGATCAGGTAGTTGTACTCTGCCTGATACAAATCTCGACGGGTAGAATACAGTTGCTGTTGGGCATTCAGCACATCCAGATTTGTTTTTACGCCAACGCTTTGTCCCAACTTGCTGGATTCGAGCAAACTTTGGCTCGACTTTAATGCTTGCTGCAATGCTCTGACTTGTGCGATGCCACTCACGACACCCAGATATGCTTGACGGGTTTGAACTGCAACCGTGCGCCGTATATTTTCCAAATCTTGTCTAGCTTTGTCGCGACCTGCTTCTGCTTCACGGTATTTTGACTGCGTCGCCCCGCCCTGAAAAAGCGGCACATTGAGTTGCAAGCCAATCGCTTTGGTCGTGATATCTGAGTTGCCAAAATTATTTCCGTTAAAGACTGTTGCTCCGGTGTAGTTCCTTGAAACGTTGGCCACCAGGTCAAGTGTTGGCAAATGCCCCCCGATTGCACGAGTCATTTCTTTTTCAGAAATCTCAGCTACACCAAGTGCGATTGATATTTGAATATTGTGCTGCTGAGCATCAGCAACCCATTTCTCGACATCCGCAGGTTGCGGTTCTACCAATTTAAGTTCATTTCCTAATTTTCGAAGCTCCCCCGGAACTGCATTGGTAATTTGCTGCAATGCTCTGTTCTTTATTTCCAGATTACTTGCGGCAGTAATTTCCTGATAGCCCGTCAGATCATAACGGGCTTGAGCTTCGTAAGTGTCGGTAATGGTGGCGGTGCCCACTTCGAAGTTTCGTTTGGCTTGATTGAGTTGCTCAGCAATGGCTTGTTTCTGTGCTCCAGACAGTTCCACTGTGTCTTGTGCAATTAACACATCAAAATAACTTTGTGCTACGCGCAGAATCAGATCATGTTCTGCCTGATGAAATTGGGCATCGGAAATCGCAACCTGAATTTCTGACTCAGAATAGGATTGCCAATTTTGTTGCCGGAATAGAGGTTGAACCAAACTGACGGTAGCACCGGAACTGTTGTAACTTGTATCAGAATAAGTGGCACCGTTGTACTGGGGAGAAATCTGGTTTGTCATTGCATGTGCACTCAGATTTATGTTTGGCAGCAATAAAGAACGGCCTTGACTGAGTTTTTCTTTCCCTGCTTGCTGAGAAGATCGCGCGGAAGCTATTGCCGGATCTTGACTCAAGGCTGAATGATAGGTCTCGAGCAAGTCGGCAGCAAGCAAAGGGCTCTCA
>CAIWKC010000426.1 GCA_903913145.1 uncultured Gallionellaceae bacterium
TACCATTTTTGCCAATTCGGATACTGCCAATACCATTACTTAATTTCGGAAATGCTCATCTTCAACAAAAGTTTATCAATGTTTAATGTTGCTAAATCAACTGTAATTGCTAACTTTTGCTGTTGAACGTTCATTCCGAGCTCTGGTATGAATTCCGACCATTGCATTTCATCTTCGTAAAGGTGCTTTGACACAGGTACTTCTTCTATAACGTAACTGCTCATATTCATATTGATAATCATATAACCTCCTTGACTTGCTCTATTTTCCTTCTCATGAATAGAGTATCGGCTAAATCAGGCAAATGCTTAGGCGCTTACTGGATTAATTTGAAATAAGAGCGCATCAAATTGATTAATGTAGCGTTACGCTTTCCAGGAGCGGCGCATAACGATCGAGGTGAGCTATTAATTCTTCTTCCTGGAAAGGTTTACCAAGATACTCGTTCACACCGATCTCAAGCGCATAGTTACGATGTTTGTCTGCTGTTCTTGAGGTTATCATAACGATTGGAAGGTCTTTAGTTTTTGAATCTTGGCGCAAGCGTTTAGTAAGTTCAAAACCGTCCATACGTGGCATTTCGACATCTAGTAGCATCACAGCCGGTGACAAATCAACCAGTTGCTCTATAGCGTCCAATCCATCTTTAGCAGTAACCACCTGATAACCCAGCCTTGTCAGCAGACGTGCGGTTATCTTCCGTACCGTTAGAGAGTCGTCCACTACCATCACCAGAGGCACCTTGCGCACTGGTGGTATTGCAATATCGACTTTCTCAGTATTACGCGATAGCTTGATTTGTTGTGCAAAGACAATCGGGTTGATAATCAATGAGACGGCTCCATTTCCAGTAACAGTCGCTCCTGCAATTCCAGGTAAGCGTGCCAATTGCGGTCCGATATTTTTTACAACAACTTCTTGATTTCCTATTAATTCATCCACGTGCAAAGAAATACGATTTTCACCGCTATGCAATAATAAAAATGCATTGTACGGACAACTTACAGGCTCGGCGGTGTCGTCGCCCAGCAAGCGAGGCAGATAGTAAAGTGGGTAAGTTTTACCTTGCCATTCCATTTGCTTGGTTTGATAGACTGCCTCCATTCCGCTTGGCTTTAATTGCTGAACTTGGGAAATCATTGTTGCGGGAATTGCATAAATCTCGTTTGCTGCACGCACCATAAGCGTTCTGGTAACTGCCAGTGTCAATGGCAGATGTATTGTAAATCGCACACCTTTCCCGACAACGGAAGTGACGTCCAGACGCCCGCCGAGTGCGCTCACTTCACTTCTTACTACATCTAGGCCGACCCCGCGTCCTGAAATCTCGGTGACTTCTTTTGAAGTGGAGATACCTGGCATAAAGATCATTTGTATAGCTTGTTCGTAGCTAATTGTTTCACCTTCTCGCATCAGTCCTGAAGACAATGCTTTTTGTTGCAAACGGACCAAATCTAAACCGGCCCCGTCATCACTAAACTCAAATACGACCTCATTGCTTTCCTGATGCAGAGATAAATGAATTTCCCCTATGGCGGGTTTGCCCAAACGTTCTCTTTCTTCCGGAGTTTCCAGACCATGAGCCATAGCATTGCGCAGAAGGTGCTCAAATGGCGCGGTCATTTTGTCAAGCACACTTCGGTCTAACTCCACACTGGTTCCTAAAAGTTCAAGGTTGGCCCGCTTGTTCAACTCTTTTCCCGTTTGCCGCACAATTCGATAGAGACGTTCGCTAATGCTGGAAAAAGGCACCATGCGCACATTCATCAACCCTTGCTGAAGTTCTCGATTAAGTCGGCCTTGGGCTGACATTGCAGCTGCAGTTTCATCCACATTTTTTAAAAGTGATTGTTGCACTGTCTGCACGTCATGCACACCTTCAGACATGAACCTCGTCAGCTCTTGCAACCGTGTGAAACGATCCAGTTCAAGCGGGTCAAATTGCGCTGAACCGTCACCTGCTATCGAAACTCTGGCCTGCATTTGACTTTCAGCCTGTATCTCGATTTCACGCAATTGTTTTCTTAAACGCGTCACACTGCTTGTCAATTCCAGTAATCCGTCTTTGAATGCCCGCATTTCTGTTTCCATTCTTGAACGTGCAACACTAATTTCACTTGCCTCGTTTACCAGGCGATCAACTACATCGGACCGCACACGCAATACGCTTTGCAATGCACGCTCTGCGCCCACTTCCAATGCACGCCGTTCAAATTGCAGTTTCTTTGAATTAGGCGTACCGGTCGTAACTTCACCGCCGCGCAAGCCTTCTATCAAATTGCTAATTTGATCAAAGTCACTATCTAACTCATCCCAATAATCGGGCTGTTCTTGCCGGCGCGCAGCGTGCTGCACACGATCTTCCATTCCATGTGCTAGTTCACCTATTCGCATTGCACCTGCCATACGAGCACTACCTTTTACGGTGTGCAACAGTCTTGTTAATGTATGCAAACGCTTTTCGTCATCCGGTTGTTCGCGCCAAGCGCGCATGCTTGCACCTATTTTGGGTAAAAGATCATCCGCCTCCTCCAAAAACACGGGAAGTAACTGTTCGTCAACATCATCCCGCACTTGGGATTTTGGCAATTGGGATTGATCTGAAGCTTGTCGAGAATCGGAAATAACAGGCCGTTGTTGAATTGTTTGCGAAGGGATAATTTCTTCTGGAAGCATGGTTACTTCTTCAACCAGATTATCTTTATCAGCCAACAGTTGATTTGCCAATTCGTTTTGCGAGAGCGGCATCAGCTTGTCGCATATACTTTGTGCCATTTTGCCCAAAGCAGCGATTGAAGAGTCCAGCATTTGCCATTGCTTGTCGCTTATTGTAAATGACTGATCTATCCGTGCCTGCAGCCAACCTTCCAAGGCATTTGCAAGTGTTGCAACATCTTTGAAACCCATGGTCCGGTTAACCCCTGCCAACGTATGTGCTGCCCGCATAAAGTCATATTGCACCCGCGGAGGTGTAACCGCGCGCAACTCGGCAAGTTGCCTTTGAAGCGCATTTGCGTTTTGCTTGGCTTCTTCGCTGGCAATTTTGAATAACGTCGGCGAGAGTGTAATTCCGCCTATTGACAACAGTTCTGTCTCAACCGGTTCTAAAACGTCAGCTTTCTGCTCCAGAACCTCTGTCTCTTTTGTCTGCTTGACGAATTCTAAATTAACACCCTGCTCAATTTTTTGTGCCATTGAGAAAAGTTCAGCAGCTTCAATAAGTACCCCACCTTGACTATTTAGCGCTTCAACCCACTCCGCAAAAGCCTGAGCAGCCTGTTTGATGAATTGCAACAAGCCCGGAGTTGCAGATTTTTTCTCCAGCAACCATTTATTTAAAGCTCGTTCAATCGCCCATGCCACTTCACCTAGATCGGTTAAACCGACCATTCGTCCGCTACCTTTTAATGTATGAAATCCACGTCGAATAGTGATTAGTGGTTCGAGGCTATCAGGGTGTAATTGGCAAATTTCCAAGTTATCTTGCATGATGCCCAATACTTCCCTGGCCTCCTCAAGGAACACATCAAGTAGTTCCTGATCTTCACCAAGTGGCCGTTGTAATGTTGGAACTGCGCCATGTTGTTCTGCTGGAGACAATTGTGCCGGCAGTGGAGTTTGTTTCAACTTTGACAATTCTTCAAGCGATGCTCGCATCGCTTCTGTATCTTCCTTTTGTCCATGCGCCTGACGTTGAAGACAGTTTTCCAAGGCACTTACCGCCCTTGCCAAAGCATGACTTTCGGCGGGTTTAGGAACAGCTTCAACCCCTTCAAAAGAACGTACCATATCCTTGATAGATATCAGCAGTCGTTCCGCTTGAGACAGGGACAAAATATGCAATCCCCCATGAATCTGACCCATCAGACGTTGCAATCCGGATAGCTCTCCCCGCTTGGCTGCATCCCCGAAAAATGCGTTCAAACCTTGCTCAACGTGCTGTAGATTTAGCAACATCTCATTGATGAGAGAAACCGTTACATCATCTTGTTCCATCTGGCAATGAAGATCGACTAGCTCTTCTAATTGTCGTGCATCAGAAGGTTGCTGGCTCAATGCAGCGCGCATACGCTCGGATAATATTCTGGCTTGTTCTTGGAATCCGCTTCCTAAATGGCTGTAATGCTCAATTCCACTATTGAGCAACAGTAACGACATGGCCATTTCCATAGCAATCATTCGAGCATGCTCGGGATCTCTTACATGCGTGGACATACTTTTAATCTGCTTAACCAGTGGCTGCAGAGTGTTGTGGTCAAGCTTCTCGCTTTGCGACACCAAATGACCAATGTTTTCGATAAATTTATCACATGCCGCTACATCACCCTGCGTGCAGAATTCCCAGCTTTCTTCAGCTACCCGAAATTGGTCGTGCATGAGAGTTAAAATCTGGGCTACCTCACCGGCAGGTACTGCAGACAATTCAGGCAAATATCGATCAAGTGCATATAGTTGCTTGATTTGATCTACCCGATCACTTACGCTGTGGCTGCGTCCGATTAGATACAGCATCTCGTACATGGCTGGTCGAGAATCAACCGAACTACCTTCAATGACAGAGCGCATCTGCTGATCAATACGGCCAAATAATTTACGGGCATTTAACTCAGGCGCTAATCCATCCAGTTTTACGCAATCCAACAAACCGTTTGCAACCCACCAAAATGTACGGCTTTCATTTTGCCCAATACAACTCATTACTACATCAATAGCTCCCTGCATTGACAGCAACGCAGCTGAAACATTATCCTGTCGCAAACAACGCATTAACCCTTGTTGATATTGACTTCGCGCTGCTTTAATGCGCGCTGATGAATCAGGAATCTGTTCAACGTCCAACACATTGGCAGGCAACTGCACAGCTATATTGGGGAAAAATAAATCTGTTTCAAATGCCATTTCCAAACCGCGCAATTGCTGCAGTTCCTGATAAAGGGGAAATAATCTGAGCGAAACGTTGTCTGCTCCACGAGAAAGTGAATCAAGATAATGTGTTAATCCCAGAAGTGAGCGCCGCATTACGTCGCGATGCATCGCAGAAACTAGCGCTGGATTAGTGGATAGCTCGTTCAGTACATTTTCAAGTTCGGAACAAAAAACGACCACGCCGTCAAGATGAGCCATCTTTAAGGCGCCCGATAAACGCCTCAATTCGTTTCTCATACTTTCTAAAGCGTTTACATTAAGAATTGGAGCTGACAAAAATTGCTCCAAACTTGCACTGACATCGCCCAGCGATGCATCCATGCTGGGTTTGACTCCCGAAAATACTGCCAAATCGAAATGTGCTTGGTTAACCATGCCGCGTCAGTATTAGTAACTTACAGTTTGAAACCAGCTACCGAGCCTTTTAGATCCAAGGCCAGTCCTGTCATCTGAGCTACTGAGTTTGCTGTCAGGCGCGTTCCTTCAGTTGTTTGCCCAGTAATCTGCAAAATTTCCCTCATCACAGCTGACACTTCGCTAGCCATGTCGGTTTGTACTTGAGTTGATACTGAAATGCTGTCAATTAGCCGTGCCAGTTCGTTTGACACTTGCTCAATTTCCTTCAGGGATTGTCCCGCTTCTTCAGAAAGTTTTGCTCCCTCAACGACACCTATAGTGCTTTTTTCCATTGCGACCACCGCATCATGCGTATCGCTCTGAATTGTTTTAACAAGCGCACTAATTTGCTTGGTCGCCTCTCCAGACCGCTCAGCCAGACGTTGCACTTCTTCAGCTACCACTGAGAAGCCATGACCCGCTTCTCCCGCCGAAGCTGCTTGAATTGCAGCATTGAGCGCCAGCACGTTGGTCTGCTCTGTAATATCGGAAATCAAATCTACGATTTCACCAATCTCCTGCGAACTCTCACCCAGTCGTTTTATACGCTTTGATGTTTCTTGAATTTGCTCACGAATACCATCCATGCCGCTTATGGTATTTCGCACAGCCTGCGAACCTTCTTTAGTTGCTGCCAATGTTCGTCGCGCAACATCTGCAGACTGCAAGGCACTGGCATCTACTTCCTGAATCGACTTTGCCATTAGTTCAACCGATTCTTCAGCAACTTGAATTTCTTTTTTCTGTTTTTGCGTCGCAGCAAGTAATCCTTTTGTAACGGTGTCAGCATCTCTTGTGGCATTACCTATTTGATCTGCAGCTGTGGTGATGCGCGCTACCAATTTTCGAAGTTCTTCAGCGGTATAGTTCACGGAGTCGGCAATCGCCCCGGTAATATCTTCTGAAACCGTAGCGTGAACGGTCAAATCTCCTTCTGCCAAATCGCTCAATTCGTTCATCAAACGTAAAATTGCATTTTGGTTTTGTTTATTGGTTTGTTCAGCTTGCTTTGTACGAAGCTTTGAATCGTCGAGATATTCCTTTGATATTAGAAGCAGAAGCAATAACGTTAACATTGCAGATAACATCGCAATTGCCCCGGAAATCCGCGAAGTCAGAGTCAATTGATAACTGTTAACAAGCGTTTGCGATTTTGACATGAGCAGATCTGAATCTATCACAATTGACTTGGCGGCTTCTTTAGCTTCAACAAGATTCAGCGCTTGTGAAACCAAAATTTCGACGCTCGTGCGGTAAGCTTCAAATAATCTTGCAGCGTTTTGAACTTTAGGGTCTGAGGCAGGCAATGCAGCCAGATCGTCTTCGGCAGCATAAGTATCCACAGCCATTTGGGCTACTTGCTTCACTTTCAAATCACTTGCCAACATTTTGGCAGCGTCTTTGGCAATACGCTCGACATTAAGCACCAGTCTGGTTGCCTGGATTTTTTGCTCTCCTGAATATCCGTCCATCATTTGTTGTGCGACCACACGAAACTCTGAACTTGTATCATTAATAATTTCTATTGCATTTGCTAACGTAACCAATCCAGGACGGCCAATTTCAACCTTTTGAACATCTTCCAACGTCTTGTTTGTTGACATTTTTAAGACATTAAGAGCATCGCGAGCTTCACCACTGGTTGCAGGCAATGAACTGTCACCTTTATCCAATATGTTAATGACCGTCGCTAAATCTTTTTTACTTTGTTCCAGACCGTCAAATGCTTCGGATTCGCCAGTAAGGCTGGCCTGAGCATCTTTCGCCAGTCGCTGAGACAACATCAACAATTTACTGGATTGGCCCACGTAACCGGCGTTGTATCCATTCTCGCGGGAATTAATAACGGTTGAAATAGCGGCAATCACTAAGCAAACCGCTGCTGCGAATCCTAAAACTTTAAGTTGCTGTGCTATTGCCAAATGCCCGATTAAGGGTAGAGAGAAACTCGACTTGTCAGTTGAGTCTTTTTTGGCAATTTTGTTAGACAAATTTAATTTTGGTAAATTTATTTTAAATGCCATGTTGTTTTTCTGCCCTTCATGGGAATTATTATTGCCGAACGTTTATCAAATACCAACTTGCAAAAATTCACTTTCATTCAGAAGATCATTAATATCCAATTTCTTCCATTTGGTACCTTGTCCATCTTGATATTCAGTTATTCCATCATGTACTGTTTGTTGCCAAGCCCGTGCATCACGTAATCCAAACACACGGTCCACCAGTAGCGCGGCGTTAAATCCATGTCTTTCTGCGACAAGTAGCACCCGGTTAGAAGAGTTCGTAACGAGTAAGCCCTTTTGCTGGTAACCCGACATATCGGCAACGCAATACAAATTTCCACGAACATTTGCAACACCGCGGAACCATGACTTGCTCATCGGAACGCGGGTCATTGCTGGCAAAGGTAATACTTCACTAATATCTGACATGTCCACCAGCCAATTCTGGCCGGCAATCAGTATGCCCAGTGTTGAAACTTGATCGCCTGTGCGATCTTTAGCCTGCATACGATCACTCAAGCTTTGTTGAAATTCCCGCAAATTAAGACGCTTTGACATAATAATAGCTTGGGAGAGTATTATCCGAGAGTTGCGATCTTGTTCAACAGTTCTGCAGTGTTTATTGGCTTTACAACATAATCTCTTGCACCTTGGCGCAATCCCCAAACTTTGTCAGTCTCCTGATCTTTCGTTGTACAAATGAGCACAGGTATATGTTGAGTTTCAGGATCTTTTGTAATTGCACGCGTTGCCTGAAATCCATTCATCCCCGGCATAACCACATCCATAATAATCAGATCCGGCTTGCTGATTTTTGCCTGGGCAACACCAGCCTCTCCATTGACTGCGAACGTAACTTCAAATCCCTTGTTGTTCAACGCCTCCCCAATAATATGGCGCTCGGTTGCCGAGTCATCCACAACCAAAATTCTTTTAATGGCCATAGCCTTGTTCCTCTTGTTGCTGTGTATGTGAAATTACTGTTTCTATTAGACTTTTTTTATTAAATGGCTTAATAAGATATTGATTAGAACCAACCAATTTTCCGCGGGCACGATCGAACAGTGTGTCTTTGCTGGTCAGAATAACAACCGGAATATTTCTGAAGTCTTGATGATTTTTAATCAGTGCACAAGTTTGATAGCCGTCAAGTCTGGGCATCATTACATCAACGAAAATAATATCGGGTTGCGTGTCAACAACTTTATACAATCCATCAAATCCATCTTCGGCAAGCACGACTTTACATCCCGCCTGAGACAGGAATATTTCTCCGCTACGCCGAATAGTATTGCTGTCGTCAATCAGCACTACCGTTACACCAGACAATGGCAATTTCTCGCTCAACTCATTCCTCCCTATTTGGCACTGCTGTGCTCGTCAATTAATTTTGAATGATTTCGAGGCATTAATGCTAACGCATCCCGTAGTAGATGTCATGGCGAATTTTCCGCTAATTATAGAATTTTGATTGATCAATCAATAATTTCAGCCTGAAGCCATCAATTAAATGCTTGAAACATATTCAGACAAGGCAATTTTGGAGAATTTAGAATTAACCCCTGGTTTTTTTCCCCATTACATAAATCAAATATTCAAAAAACATCTCACACCAGTCCTGGTCGCTTTCTTTTAAGGTGTGTAGTAATTTTTTAAGTTCTGCAACTGGCCACTTTGGATTAAATGAAACTATCATATGCTCTGGATAACTATTTAAAGTATCAGCCAAGCGATCTGCAATTTTGCTGATTTCTGTGAGCATCAAAGCAAGATCCTTATCCGAATCAATTTCAGCAGTCAAATCCCCATAAGCCTTGGGATTTTGTTTTGTATATTCTATAAATTTGGCTATCACATAAAAGAATTCACCTTTATTTTCTTCTGTAACCACATCCCCCAACATAAATGGCATTGCAGATAA
>CAIWKC010000427.1 GCA_903913145.1 uncultured Gallionellaceae bacterium
GGTTTCCCTGCCGGTACAACGATTGCTACGATGACTGCAACTGGCTTCACGACATCGCAACCTAGCGCAACACCAAGCACGACCGGTGTGAGCTTGACAGTGTCGGCAGCGTTGATGACTTGGACCACACCAGCAGCATTGACATCTGGCTCCACGTATAGTTTTGCTGTGACAGCTACAACGCTCAGCGGAACCACGGCAGCAGCAACGTCAGGTTTGACCAATTCGCCAACCTTGCCTCCAGTCTCCTTTAAGGGTACTGCAGATGCAGCAGCAGGTTCGATAACCTTGCAATGGGCTAACAACGCTGCGAACAAGAACAACGTTGCAGGTCTGCTGTTGACCTGGACTGGTGGACCAGCTGGAGGCAAGACATTTGCGCCGACTTCCACTGGTGTAACGTTGATTGGCTTGACAACAGGCACGTCGTACACCTTCACGCTGCAAGCAGTAAGCAACGTGGCGGCGTTCAACTCTGCTACGGTACCAACAACAGTAGTTGCTCCATAAACCAAATCACCGGTGCCAGAGTAATCTGGCACCGGTTTTTTGTTTCTAGCATTTGCAGTTTTTCAAAGTTGTGATGGTTGAAATGCCGTCATTCATCAAAAGTTAGTATGATCTGCGTCGCAATGACCATTTGAAGGCTTTAAATTACAATCCCTCCAACTATCATGCCATTCGCGATAAAAATGATTCTGAATCCATCAACACCTGTCTTCGCAGCCATTAACGGCAGGCTGAGCTTGTGTTATTCTTGACCAAGGGCTTTGTGATTTTTTCGAAGAAGATCGGAATTCATAGAGTGATTGGACACTATTTTCTGAGGAGTAAGGTTACATGTGGCAACTCAAATCGGTTTTTTTAGTCAGTATTCTTTTCGCAACCAGTCAGGTTTGGGCCGAAGATAAAGTCGAACTCAAGAATGATAAGGATAAATTGAGTTATAGCGTCGGCGTAAGCATTGGCAAGAATTTCAAGTTGGATGGCACCGAAGTCAATCTAGACCTCATGATCAAAGGCTTTAAAGCCGCGCTTGCCGGCGACAAAACGGCGCTTACAGATAGAGAAGTCCAGCAAATAATGGGCACTTATCAGATGGAATTGCGTAAGAATGCCATCGCAAGAAGCCAGATCGCAATAAAGGAAAACAAGAAGAAAGGCGATGCGTACTTGGCCGAAAATAAATCCAAAAAGGGCGTGTTAGTCACCGACAGCGGAATACAATACAAAATCCTCAAACAGGGTAGCGGAAAGAAGCCGATAGAATCTGATATGGTGGAAGTCAACTACCGTGGCACGCTCATCGAAGGCAAAGAATTTGATGCCACTGAAGCCGGTAAACCGGCAACCTTGAAAGTGTCGTCATTGATTACCGGATGGAAACAGGCTTTAACCATGATGCCTGTGGGTTCGAAGTGGCAACTTGTTATTCCATCCCATCTTGCCTACGGGGAAAGAGGTGTCGGCAATGATATCGGCCCGAATGAAGTGCTACTTTTTGATGTGGAGTTGGTAGGAATTAAATAATCTGATACCTTACAACTGTGTCGGATTTGCCGGAATGGAGTTTTTTTAACGTTGCAGTTGATATTAGCCTTACCTAAAGGAGATAGACAATGAAGATGAAATGGATTGCCCTGTTATGCTTCGGATTTATGGTTGCTCAGGCACAAGCCGCGACACCTGTCGTGATTGATAACCAATCAGTAGGCAATGCGCCGGCGGACTCTGGCGCGACTGCCGCGCAACAACCTGCCAAGGCTAAAACCGAGGATGAAGCTGCAAGAGAACGTATTCTCCTCGGCGGCAAAATAAGCAGAAGAGAGCGTGCTCAATTGATCAAAGCCGAGGTAGGCGAAACCAACAAGACCGAAGGCGAGGGCTTCCTGGCCAGCAACAAAACCAAAAAAGGCGTGATCTCGTTGCCCAGCGGCGTGCAATATCGCATCATTCGTGCCGGCAAGGGCAAGAAACCAGTAGAAGAAAGCAAAGTGATGTGCCGTTATAAAGGCACTTTACTCAGTGGTGAATCTTTCGATATGACCGAAGGTAAAAAACCCGCTGTCATGGTGGTAGCAGGCTTTATGCCCGGTCTCAAAGAAGCAGTTAAACTGATGTCCCCCGGATCAAAATGGGAAATCGTTGTGCCACCCCAGTTGGCCTATGGCGCAACCGGAAATCGTAACGTTGGACCCAATGCCGTGGTGGTCTACCAGATGGAGATTGTAAGCATTAAATAATCCACCTCGCGGAGCGTAAGGCAAACCTTGCGCTCCGTCCGCTTAAATTCATTGGACGGATTCTATGCTTCAGGCTGGAATGCCGGATACAAAATGAGCAGTCTAAATTCAGCAACGTGTGGCGAAAATAAATATCAGTCAATTGCCTGCGGAAAAGCGGCAGGATGGCAGACAGTGTTGCTGTTTACGTTCTTAATGGCAACATCGCCAGCCCAGAGTGCAACGGTTTACAGTCAAGCCAGCGATTCACCAGACACAGCGCACCCGGTCAATTCCTCGCAAACCAACCCGGACGGCAGTGACCAGGATACCACCACCTTTGATAACTTCACCTTGAACCATGCTGCCCAAATTACCGGCGTGACTTGGAGAGGCAATAGCACTGATGCTGGTTCTGCAGGCTTTAACATAACGATATATGGTTCACAAAACAACAATGCCTCTCTGGCAGATCTGACCAATCCCTTGTCAGTGTTCACGGAATTAGGCAAAGCAAACGAGAAGCTGCTCGGCAAACATTTATCGGATTTCCGAGCAGAGTTCACTCAGCCCGTCTCGTTAAGTGCGGCTAAACAATACTGGATTTCAATCGTGTCCCTGCGCAGTTATCCGTCCCCTTGGGGGTGGTCCAGTGCGTCAGGCGGTGATGGACGTTGCATTCAGTCCTTCAGTGAATTCAAAATCCTGCCGGCACAGTATGACAGGGCATTTTCATTATTGGATGGAAACGTAGAGCCGCCAAAATAATATTTGTGGTGGAATTATTTGAACTCAAAAATAAATTTAAACAATCCTCCGCTGACAATTAACTCATGCAATGTACAAGATACATTTACTGAATGGATGATTCGAACATGACAAAACCAGGATTGACTTGCCTTCATGCTGCTTTTCATAAAACGCAGGTGGCTGCGGCAGTATTGAAATACAGCACAGTTAGATTGCGCGCATGGTTATGTTTATTTGCAATCACTCCGTTCATGCTCTTCGCAGCGCAGGCACAAGAGGCCACTAGCGGTGTGGTTCAGTCAACTGCGATTGTTCAAGCCAGTACGCCAGAGCAGATTGAAATCGGCAAGCGCATCTATACCCAGGGTATTTTGTCTTCAGGTGCAATGTTGGCAGGGCAGCGTTTTGGCAAGAATTCTATCGCTGGTGAAGAAGCGGCGTGTGTCCACTGTCATCGCCCGAGCGGAATGGGGCAAGTTGAGGGCGATATTCTGATCCCCCCCATTAACGGTAATTATCTTTACGCGACACGCAAGGACAAACAAGTCGCCATCATGGACCCCCGTGTGAGCAAACAGTTCAATCAATATCATGATCCGTACACCGATGCCACATTCGCGACAGCAGTGAATGAGGGGATCAATAATCAAGGCCGCGAAATGCATGTGGCCATGCCCAGATATCATTTGGAGGAAGCAGACAGGAAAGCGCTCCTCGCCTATTTAACCCAATTGTCGGCACAATGGTCACCGGGCGTTTCCGAAAACTTGATACGCTTCGCCACCGTTATTACGCCTGATGTCGATCCGGCACAACGCAAGGCATTCATCGACATGCAACAAGCCATCGTGCAGCAAAAAAATGGCAGCACCCATTTGGCCCATGACCACCGCACCCGACATCACATGGCTTCAGCCGCCGAATTGATTTTGGGAACGGAGCGCATGTGGCAACTGGATATTTGGGAATTGCAGGGCGACCCGCAAACTTGGACACGGCAACTCAACGACCTGTATCAAAAACAACCCGTTTTTGCGCTGCTATCAGGTTTGTCACATTCCAACTGGCAGCCTGTGCATGATTTTTGCGATCACGAAAAAGTTCCCTGCTGGTTCCCCAGTGTCGATCTGCCGCCAAAAGCGCAATCCCAATATGCGTTTTATTTTTCCAGTGGCGTTTTGCTCGAGGCAAATGTAATCGCCCATCATTTGCTCGAGGCTAAACACCTCCCCAAACATGTCTACCAAATTTACCACGACAATACGGTCGGGCAGGCCGCAACTCAGGAATTGGGACTCGCTCTGAAGGGTTCCACTATTAAATTGGAAAATCGCTTGTTGTCGGGCAACGCAAATGCAACTTCCTTAAAACACGCGCTCGCCGGCATTCAATCCGGCGATGTCGTCATGTTCTGGTTAACTGAGGAAGATATCAATGCGTTGGCCAATTTAAAACCTCGGACTGGCGTCAGCTACTATTTTTCAGGGAAACTCGCATCCCCCGAGAAAACAATGCTCACTCAATTATGGAAAAATAATGCGCACTTTGCTTACCTGTATGATTTGCCACAAAATCGCAAATTGAATCTGGATTATTACCATGCCTGGATGAACGCTCACCACTTTGCCACCGTGGATGAACCCATGCAGACCGAAGTCTTTTTTGCCGCCAATTTCATGACCGACACCATTTCGGAAATGTTAAATAATATTTATCGGGATTATTTGCTGGAGCGCTCAGAAACAATGATTAACAAGCGTGAAGGCGTTAAGTCTGAACAGGAAACCCGCGACCGGTATGCGTTGGGTAAAACGGGCGATGTCGAAAGACGCTTCGGCACTAAAATGATAGAACAAAGCCAGCGCGTTCAAATTGTGAGTCAAATAGATAGCAATAGCGTTTCCCACGGTACCACCCTCTATCCCCACCTGAGTCTGGGACCCGAACAGCGTTTTGCTTCCAAGGGCGGCTATATCGTCAAGTTCGCGAGTAAAAAAGACAATACTCTTACCGATGAAAGCGGCTGGATCGTTCCGTAACTGTGGGCAAAAAGTCGATTTGTAAAAGGCTACCTCAGTCAATAATTTTGTAAACTCTACAACTTATTGTTTGTTAGTGTAAAAGTGCCCTTGGATTACATCGCCCGACGAGTTGGCATCCCACCGTGAGCACAACGTGGGAGGCCGACTCGTCGGGCGATTGCTTGTTTAGAAGTTTGTGTGAAGTTGCAATCAACCTAAAAACCGAAATTCGAGCCACAGAGTTCACACAGAAAGATTAAAGGAATAGCGTTTTTTCGAAGTTTCACCCAAAAGATTAATTGTGTCCTCGTTACAGCTGCTTTTATTTACTCTGTGATCTCGGTGCTCTCTTTGACTAACTGCTTTTTCTAGGTTTATATAACTTTGAGCAACGAAGCAGTCAGTTCATCTATTTGACGACGACCCTCGCGTGTTCCAATGATGGCTTCGTGCCAGGGAGTGAAGTAGCTGCGTATTTCTTCATGAGTTGTTGCTGAAGATATCGCGGTGATAACGGACAAATGTGCCCAGGGACCGCAAAAGTTTTGGATTGTGTTCAACATGAAATTTTTGGACATTTCAATGTCTTTGGGATTACTCGGAACCGGAATCTTGCGGAAGGTAACATCTTTTCGTTGTATATCTTCAACTTTTGGAACAACTTTTGCGGCAATTGGCTTTGTAACGGTTCCCTCAAGAACAGTGATAAAACCGTCTCTTTCAAGCTTCGCAATGACTTGGCTCAGATCGTCGGCAAGTCCCAAATCATTGATCTCATCGACTGAACGCTTGCCGTCGATTTGGATCAGAACTCTTCTTACGCGAAGATTCAGGTCGCTACTGTGATGCTCGATTTCTGCGATACCCTTTTTGGTTTTAACAAATATTTCATTCAATTTGAAACATCCTCTAAAAACATTATGTAATTATATTTTTTTGTTGAGATTGGGGAATATGCATTCAAAAAATTGAAAAAGTCATATTGAGTTACAGGGGGAAATAGCTTAGAGCATCACCCGCCAATCTGCAAGACATGCTTTTGGTTTTGAATATTCAATTTGACGGACCAGGCTTTTCAATAAGCAGTAAAAAACGCAATAAGTCATTGGTTATCTCCAAGGGAAAAATCACACTTCATCGGCGCATTCTTTGAATTTTATAAGCGGCGTCGCATTAGGCAAGCAGCATCTATTAGTTGGCGAGAAACACTCACCGGTTCGGGCAATACGGGCAAGGCATTGACTGAAAACCAGGCTGCAGCTTCAATTTCAACCGGGTCGGGATTAATTTCTCCTCCTGCGTAGTCTGCAAAAAACGCGACCATCAAAGAATTCGGAAAGGGCCAGGACTGACTTTTAAAATATTGCAAATTGGTTATTTCAATGCCGACTTCTTCGCGAACTTCACGGATAGCGCATTGTTCCAATGTTTCTCCGGCTTCAACAAAACCTGCCAGTGCACTGAAGACCCCAGTTCTGAAATGCGCCCCTCGCGCCAATAATAATTCATCTCCGCGACAGATCAGTACCATGACTGCGGGAGAAATTCTCGGATACACAATCAGTTCGCATGCGGAACACATCATGGCAAACTCACCCGTTTTCATAATGGTGGGGGTGCCGCATCGACCGCAGAAGCGGTGATTTTTTTGCCAGTCAAGAAGTTGAATAGCTCTGCCTGCCAAAAAAATCACTTCTGAACTAACTAAATTAAACAGGCTGCGTACCGAAATTAATTCGCCTGCAATGTTTTCCGGTATTTTGGCGCATTCGGCTGCGTAACAAGGGATACCCTGCCACTCTCCGATAAAAAGAGCGTCCTGGGGATTGCCGAAATCAGCAGCCGAGCCACGTGGAAATACAGCCCCAGCCGGCTGATTGATTGTCGTCAGTAGTTGGTTTTCGCATCGAAAAA
>CAIWKC010000428.1 GCA_903913145.1 uncultured Gallionellaceae bacterium
ATCCTGTCTGATGCGCTTACCCCAGAACACTTGATTCTTTGCGTTAGTCAGAATGATGCCTACGTTTGGGCGATAACCATCACGGTCTATCATAATTCGCCCCACTAAACTGTTTATCAATAGGTGGATTGTTCCATATTTCGGGCGCACTGGAAAGAATATTGACGCTTTTCTATCAAGTAGTTCACTCAGTCATCGCCGTACTCGCCCCCTGCCTGTGTTTAACGGTAGAATGTCACGCTTGCCAATAATAACTTTTTACGGAATATGTCATGCGCGTATCACAATTTTTCATCTCTACTCTAAAAGAAGCGCCTTCTGAAGCGGAGCTTCCCAGTCATCGCCTGATGTTGCGAGCGGGATATATCCGCAAACTCTCCAGCGGCTTGTATACTTGGATGCCTTTGGGACTGCGCGTATTGCGCAAGGTTGAAACGGTCGTACGCGAAGAGATGAACAAGAGCGGCGGCATTGAACTGCTGATGCCGGCTGTGCAACCCGCCGAATTGTGGCAGGAAACCGGACGCTGGGAAGTGTTCGGCCCGCAGATGCTGAAGATCCGAGACCGTCATGATAATTTGTTCTGCTTCGGCCCCACCCACGAGGAAGTCATTACCGACATCGCCCGTCGCGAAGTGAAGAGCTATCGCCAGCTACCTCTGAATTTCTACCAGATACAAACCAAATTCCGCGACGAAGTGCGCCCGCGTTTCGGTGTGATGCGCGCGCGCGAGTTCATCATGAAAGATGCCTACTCCTTCCATAGTAGTTTTGAAAGCCTGGAGCAGACTTACAAAGTGATGTACGAAACTTACTCGCGCATCTTCACACGCCTGGGCTTGCAGTTCCGTGCCGTAGCAGCGGACACTGGCGCAATTGGTGGCAGCGGTTCGCATGAGTTTCACGTACTGGCTGATTCAGGCGAGGACGCGCTGGCGTTCTGCCCGGATTCTGATTACGCCGCCAACGTAGAGCTGGCCGAAGCAGTTGCACCAATCACACCGCGTGTCGCTGCCACGCAAGAGATGCAGAAAGTGATTACGCCGGGGCAAAAGTCCATCGAAGAAGTTGCTGCATTTTTTAACACGACAGCACAGAACGTGTTGAAAGCCATCGCGGTGATGAATCACCAAAATGAATTTGCCCTGCTATTGCTACGCGGCGATCATCAACTCAACGAGGTTAAGGCCGGCAAAGTCATTGGTGAGTTCCGCTTCGCCAGCGAAGATGAAGTTCACCGCAATATGAACTGCCGCACCGGTTACATCGGCCCGGTCAACGCTCAAGTACGGGTGCTGATCGACCGTGCTGCTGCCGCAATGGGTAACTTTATCTGCGGCGCAAATGATGCAGGTTTCCACTACAGCGGCGTAAATTTCGGCCGTGATGTGCAACTGGACGAAGCCAATGTTTACGACCTGCGCAACGTCGTTGCGGGCGATGCATCCCCAGACGGAAAAGGCCCGCTCGAATTGTGTCGAGGTATCGAGGTCGGACACATTTTCCAATTGCGCACCAAGTATTCCGAAGCGTTGCAAGCCACCTATCTGGACGAGCACGGCAAAGCACAAGTGATGGAGATGGGCTGTTACGGCATTGGTGTATCGCGTATCGTTGCCGCTGCCATTGAGCAAAACTTTGACGAGCGCGGCATCACAATTCCGGCCGGCATGGCCCCGTTCGAAGTGGCCATCGCACCCATTGGCATCAAGAAAAGCGAAGCGGTGCGCAATGC
>CAIWKC010000429.1 GCA_903913145.1 uncultured Gallionellaceae bacterium
GAAGTCTCGGCAGAAGTCATCGACGGAGCGCAGTCCGTAGTTTGGGATGAGGCTGAGAATCGCCTGCACGTACAAAAGGCGCTGATGGAATATCTGTTGTTGGGCAAGTTAAGCGATTAGGAAACTAGATGAAAGACAGCTTGAAGCCGGGTATTCGCTACGAACACAAGTTTGTAGTCACGCCAAGCAAAACGGTACCCGCTCTATTTCCCGAGTCACCTGAATTTAAAGATTTGCCGGAAGTTTTTGCCACCGGTTTCATGGTTGGTTTTTTGGAATGGGCTTGCGTCTTGGCGATAAAGCCACATTTGGATTCGCCCGATGAACTATCTCTTGGCACCCATATAAATGTCAGCCACGCTGCAGCCACACCACCCGGCCTAGAAGTCACAGCGACCGTCGAATTGATTGCGGTTGAGGGCAGAAAACTCACATTTTCGGTTTCGGCGCATGATGGTGTGGATTTAATCACGCAGGGAACACATGAACGGTTTGTTATTGACAAAGCCAAGTTTGACAAAAAATTGAGTAGTAAGAAAGCTGCAAACTAAACGAATCAACAATCGGTGGTTAACCCCACCCTACGATGGAGATGTAAAAAAGCATGAGCGAAATCAAAAAAGTTGTCCTTGCCTATTCCGGCGGTCTGGATACCTCAGTCATACTCAAGTGGCTACAAGATACTTACCAGTGCGAAGTGGTGACTTTCACGGCCGATTTGGGTCAAGGTGAAGAATTGGAACCGGCGCGTCAAAAAGCGCTGCAGTTCGGCATCAAGCCGGAGAACATTTTCATCGACGATTTGCGCGAAGAGTTCGTGCGCGATTTTGTGTTCCCGATGTTTCGCGCCAATACAGTTTACGAAGGTGAATATCTGCTGGGTACGTCCATTGCGCGTCCTCTGATTGCCAAGCGATTAATTGACATCGTCAACAAAACCGGTGCACAGGCTATTGCCCACGGGGCGACCGGTAAGGGTAACGATCAGGTTCGCTTCGAACTTGGCGCTTATGCACTGAAGCCCGGCATCAAAATCATCGCACCTTGGCGTGAATGGGATTTGTTGTCTCGCGAAAAACTGCTTGGCTACGCGGAGAAGCACGGTATCCCTGTTGATATGAAACACAAGAACGGTGGCTCACCCTATTCGATGGATGCAAATCTGCTGCACATCAGTTTTGAAGGTCGCCATCTGGAAGACCCTGCGGCTGAAGCAGAAGAAAGTATGTGGCGTTGGACCGTATCTCCGGAGAATGCGCCGGATTCTGCGGAATACTTAGACATCGAATTCAAGAACGGCGACATCGTGGCACTCAATGGAGAATCCATGTCACCCGCGACTGTTCTGACCAAGCTGAACGAATTGGGCAGTAAACACGGCATCGGCCGCTTGGATTTAGTTGAAAATCGCTACGTTGGCATGAAGTCGCGCGGCTGTTACGAAACACCCGGTGGCACTATCATCCTTAAAGCACACCGTGCTATCGAGTCGATCACACTAGACCGAGAAGTGGCGCATTTGAAAGATGACCTGATGCCACGCTACGCCAGCATGATCTATAACGGCTATTGGTGGAGCCCGGAGCGCGAAGCAATACAAACGTTGATCAACCATACGCAAAGTTGTGTAAACGGCTGGGTGCGTGTCAAACTCTACAAAGGAAATGTGATTGTTGTTGGGCGCGATTCCAAGACTGACTCGTTGTTCGATCCGACGATTGCCACTTTTGAAGATGACAAGGGCGCTTATGATCAAAAAGATGCGGGTGGGTTTATTAAGTTGAACGCATTGAGAATGCGTATTGCGGCAAATTTGCATAACAAGAAATGATCAGGGTTTAGGGTATTTCCCAAAATTTTGACAATAGACTCGCGTCTAAAAACCTTCCCTCACCCTCTGTCCCTCTCCCCGAGGGAGAGGGAAGCTAACCCCTTCTCCCCCGTGGAGAAGGTTGGGATGAGGGAGATTTTTTGTACTGATGCAGAAAATTGCGCATAAGGAGACACCATGCTTCACGAACTAAGCGGTGACATTTTGTTAAGTAGCGCCAAAGCCATCGTGCATGGCGTTGCGCCGAATGATGACTTTCATCAGGGTCTCGCTTTGCAACTGCGTGAACGCATGCCTGCAATGTACAAAGATTTTCGCCACTACTGCCAAACGCAGCATCCAAAGTCTGGTGAATTATGGACTTGGACGAGTGCCGATGGGCGTTACCTGGTTAATCTGTTCACACAAGATGCGGCATATGCTCATGGCAGCAAACCCGGCCACGCATCGGTTAGCCATGTCAATCACACATTACACGCCCTGCGCAATTTTGCACAAAAAGAAAAAATCAGCAGCCTCGCACTGCCGCGTCTTGCCTGTGGCGTGGGCGGACTGGATTGGAACGATATAAAGCCATTGATTGAAAAACATCTCGGCGATTTAAAAATCCCGGTATATATTTATGCCAATTATCAAAAAGGCGTCAAAGCCAGCGAACCCAAGTAAAATTTATTAGATAAGGAAAGTAAGCATGTCAGATAGAATCGATAACGTCAGCGTCGGTAAAAAAGCCAATGTTTTTTTCAACGGAAAGTGCGTTTCCCATTCGGTTTTTTTCCCCGATGGCTCGCGTAAAACGGTTGGTGTCGTGCTGCCCAACAGCCAGTTGACATTCAATGTTGATACACCCGAATTGATGGAAATCAGCGCCGGCGAATGCCAAGTCAAGATCGCGGGGGAATCCGGCTTCAAAACTTACACTGAAGGCAGCAGTTTTAAAGTTGCCGCCAAAAGCAGCTTCGACATTCATACCGGTGCAGAGGCTGTCAATTACGTTTGTAGTTTTGGTTAAGTTTTTTGCAGGTTGTGTTGGCGTAATTTTCGCGTAACCCAACCTGTACAGTCCAGGGGAAAGCACCATGCCATCATTCGACATTGTTTCTGAAGTAGAAAAAACCGAAGTAAAAAACGCGCTTGAACAAACCAACAAAGAAGTCAGCACACGCTTTGACTTCAAAGGCTCTGATGCGCGAGTTGAACAAGCAGAACTCATGCTAACGGTGTGGGCCGATACTGAATTCCAGCTCGATCAGGTACAAGACATCCTAAACACAAAATTAGCCAAGCGCGGGGTGGATATCAAGTGCATGGAAATCAGCGACAAAATTGAAAAAGTTAGTGGCAACAAAGTCAAGCGCGGCTGCGAAATAAAGACCGGCATAGAAATCGAACTGGCAAAAAAAATCGTCAAACACATCAAAGACAGCAAATTAAAAGTGCAAGCCAGCATTCAAGGCGACACTGTGCGCGTCACAGGCAAAAACCGCGACGATCTGCAAGATGCCATTGCATTCGTCAAGAAAACGATTACCGACTTCCCATTGCAATATCAAAATTTTCGCGACTAAGGCTCTCACCTAAAATGAACTTCAATTCAAAAAGTTATCTATCTTCTGTATTCGTTATCATTTTTCTGTCGTTAGTTTCTATGCAACCTGCCTATGCTGACCAAACTCCCGGCTTTGGAACGATAATCGTTGAAGATATTAAATATGAAGCTACTGCTCCTTCGCGTTGGGACTCACAAGACAAGAAAGATATCGGTTTGGCTGCACTTGCAGTTGCAGGGACAGCGATATTCATAGACAGGCCAGTGCGTGATTTCATGCGCCGCCAAACTCCTGACAACGCATTCCTGAACAACATACAAAACTTTGGACAGAACTGGGCACCTGGCGTGATGGGTGGTTTTTATGTTGCAGGACTTGTGGCGGGTAATGACAAATCTGTGTATGTTGCCGAAGACCTCGTCACTGCGAGCATGATTTCGGCAACAATCAACCAGACTCTCAAAGTTTCCGTTAATCGCTATCGTCCGCGCGATAACAAGCTCTCGGATAACTACCAAGGCTACACCGGGCTGAATAACAACAGCTCATTTCCCTCTGGTCACACCACTGAAGCTTTTACACTGGCTTCTGTAATCGCCTCCAGCTACGACGATCCCTGGGTGGCCTATGGCGTTTACTCCGTTGCCGGCATGGTGGGTATTGCGCGGATGTATTTAGATGCCCACTGGGCTTCAGATGTCGTCGCTTCGGCTTTCATCGGCACTTGGGTTGGGAAAGGCATCGTCAGCCACAACAACTCATTGCGCTCTAACAAGAAAAACAGTGTTTCCATCATCCCGGATGTTGCACCCGGTTATACCGGCGTGCGCATCGTGGGCAAATTCTGATCAGGAACAATTAAGTCATGCCTAAAGTTCTCGTTCCGCTCGCTCAAGGTTGCGAAGAGATTGAAGCCGTCACGGTGATCGACATCTTGCGCCGCGCCGGTATCACCGTCATCTCAGCCGGTCTTGATGCTCAGCCAGTACGCGCCAGCCGTGGCGTGGTGCTGTTGCCGGATTTGACCCTTGATGAGGCGCTGCTACACGATTTCGACATGATCGTGCTGCCCGGTGGACAACCGGGAACAAACAATCTGAAGGCAGATCCGCGCATCCTTAATTTGCTAAAAATAATGTCCACTCGGGGAAAGTTTGTTACTGCGATTTGTGCAGCTCCGTCTGTACTGGCAACTGCAGGTCTGCTTGATGGAAAACACGCAACCAGCTTCCCGGGTACGCTTGATTCTTTTGCCAAGGTAAACCAACAACAATTAGCGGTAGTCACTGATGGAAATTTAATCACCTCCCGGGGGCCTGGTACTGCAATTGACTTCGCCTTAACGCTAGTTGAGCGACTCGTGGACAAAACAAAGCGCGACGAAGTCGAAGCTGGCTTGGTGCGTGCGTGATCTCGTTTCTTAAGAAATCACCTCCCTCTGTCATCGCATTACTGCTGCAACTGACTGCCTTCGCTCTCTCCGCATTTACCACGCAAGTTTTAAGTCTGCAACTCGCCCCCATTTTTTTTTCCTTGCTATGCGGTGCCTTCGCTGCGGCACTTAGTCGCCTCATTGGCCTGGCGCGTTGGTGGCTGATGATCCAATTCGCCTTTGCGCCGGCACTTGTGCTGATGCTTGCACTTGATATTCCTCCTGTTCTCTTTTTGATCGCATTTATTTTGATGCTGGTGGTTTACTGGAGCACATTTCGCACGCAAGTCCCGCTTTACCTTTCCAGCAACAGAGTATGGCAAGCGCTGGAATTCAAGCTCCCGCCAACGCAACCCTTTACCTTCATTGATCTTGGCTCGGGCATTGGCGGTGTTCTCACACATCTGTCACAGACACATGCAAACGGACGTTTCCACGGTGTGGAAGCAGCGCCCTTGCCATTCCTTTGGAGTTGGCTACGAATCAAGATTGGAAGACATACTCACTGCACTGTAAATTGGGGGAGTTTGTGGAATAGCGATTTGTCGCAATACGATGTCGTCTTCGCATATTTATCCCCCGTTCCCATGGATGCATTATGGGAAAAAGCAAAACGGGAAATGCGTCCCGGCTGTGTTTTTATCAGCAACACCTTCGCTGTACACGACCAACCGCCGCAAGAAACTATCTCAGTTGAAGACCTGCATCACTCTAAACTTTATTTATGGAGGATGTAATTCAATTACTGAATTAAAACTAAAAGCAAAAATAATTTTGATTAAGTACTTCAAGATACTAACTGTCATACTTGCGTATATTGCCTTTTAACTTTGGTAAAAACCTCGAACTACGCAAGTGCTATAATAATTATTCAATAAAGTCATGCAGTTAAAAGTTGAGCATCTCCCCCCTTCCCAACCGCGAATTTTTTAGTTACGATGCGCACTAGATTAGTAATACATCCATGCGGCAAGTGCCGCTTCTACCCGAAATATTTAAACCCAAGCGAGAATCAAACATGAGTGAACACATACGTTATGTAACCGACGACACCTTTTCTGCGGAAGTGTTGCAATCTCCATTGCCGACACTGGTTGATTACTGGGCTGAGTGGTGCGGCCCCTGCCGTATGATCGCCCCAATCCTCGATGAAGTTTCCAAGGAATATGCGGGTCGCATCAACGTCACCAAGCTCAATGTGGACGAGAACCAGCAAACACCGCAAAAATATGGCGTTCGCGGCATCCCTACATTGATGCTGTTTAAAAACGGCAACATCGAAGCCACCAAAGTTGGGGCTTTATCCAAATCTCAATTAACAGCTTTTATTGACAGCCACATCTGAACCATTTAATCTCGCGCCTGCAACTGTCTAACCAAGTCACCCGGCTTCATACAAAATCATATAAAGACATTCAAGACAGTTCAGTCGCGCGGGACATTCCCGCATAATTTTTTTCACTTTCCCGCAAATTCCTCTTAACCTCCGCACACCCCATCTATATGCATTTATCTGACCTCAAGACAAAACACATCACCGAACTGGTGGAAATGGCCACCGCCAACCAAATCGACAATGCCAACCGAATGCGCAAGCAAGACCTGATCTTTGCACTGCTCAAAAATCAGGCGAAAAAAGGCGAGAGCATCTTTGGTGAAGGCACGCTGGAAGTTCTGCCGGACGGCTTCGGTTTTCTGAGATCACCGGATACTTCGTATTTGGCAGGACCGGATGACATCTACGTCAGTCCGAGCCAAGTGCGACGTTTTAATCTGCATACAGGGGATTCGATTGAAGGCGAGATACGCACCCCCAAGGAAGGTGAACGTTATGTGGCGCTGGTCAAGGTAGACAAAGTTAACGGTGAACCACCCGAAAACGCAAAAAACAAAATCCTCTTCGAAAACCTCACCCCGCTATTCCCGACTCAACACATCACTTTGGAGCGCGATATCCGCGCTGAAGAAAATATCACCGGACGCATCATCGACATCGTCGCACCCATCGGAAAAGGCCAGCGCGGACTATTAGTCGCTTCACCCAAATCCGGTAAAACGGTGATGCTGCAACATATCGCCCATTCGATTTCAGCCAATAATCCGGATGCGATATTGATCGTGTTGTTAATCGACGAGCGTCCGGAAGAAGTAACTGAAATGAGCCGAACAGTGCGCGGTGAAGTCGTTGCCTCCACTTTTGACGAGCCTGCCACCCGCCACGTTCAAGTTGCCGAAATGGTGCTGGAAAAAGCCAAACGACTGGTCGAACACAAGAAGGACGTCATCATTCTGCTTGATTCAATCACCCGTCTGGCGCGTGCTTACAACACTGTAATCCCCTCTTCCGGAAAAGTATTGACCGGTGGTGTGGATGCCAATGCCTTGCAACGCCCCAAACGCTTCTTTGGTGCCGCGCGTAACATTGAAGAAGGTGGCTCGCTCACCATCATCGCTACCGCGCTGGTCGATACCGGTTCGCGCATGGACGATGTGATCTACGAAGAATTCAAAGGCACCGGCAACATGGAAATCCATCTGGATCGACGTATGGCCGAAAAACGTATATATCCGGCTATCAACGTCAACCGTTCCGGTACCCGTAAAGAAGAGTTACTGATCAAGCCGGACTTGCTGCAACGCATCTGGGTATTGCGCAAACTGCTCTACCCGATGGATGAATTGGAAGCGATGGAGTTTTTGCTCGACAAAGTTAAAGCAACCAAAAACAACGCCGAGTTCTTTGATTCAATGCGCCGCTAATCTGGATTCTCCCACCTGCCCGTCATTCCCGTGCAGGTGGGAATCCAGTTGATTAAAAACTCCTGCAAAGCATGTCAAAATTAGGTGTTGTTCGCTGCGCGAAGTATCATTTTTTGCTGGATTCCCGCCTGCGCGGGAATGACGAATTTTCGGTCTAATGAAAAATCTCGGTTTGACGAACTTTTTGGCAAGTATTAACTAGATCGAGCCAATTGAATACCGTTTTCAGAAGGGACAGCCAACATGTTTCTAACTCGACTCCTTGTATTTAGTTTTTTGGTTTCCATTTCCGCTCAAGTGTTGGCTAATGAACTTGAGGAGACACGTAGCACCCTGCAAGACCAGCAGAACGTCTCTGTCACCATCTATAACGACAATCTTGCCCTCGTAAAAGATCAGCGCAGAATTCAGATTAAGGGCGGGGTTTTCACATTGGCATTCCGCGATGTAAGTGCACAGATTCGGCCCGAGACCGCATTACTGCGCAGCCTTAGTAATCCAGGCAAACTGACAGTCATAGAACAAAATTTTGATTTCGATCTATTAACTCCGGCTAAGTTGCTGGAAAAATATGTTGGCAAAACTGTCACCATCATTCGCACAAATCCGGCCACAGGTGCAGAAACAAGTGAGCAAGCGCAAGTTCTTTCGGTTAACAATGGCGTAGTACTCAAAATTGGCGACCGCATAGAAACCGGCATCCCCGGGCGCATCGTATATGCAGATGTCCCCCCCAATTTACGCGACCGACCCACGCTGGTCATGTCTCTTGATAACAATGGTGCCGCGCAGCAGGAGATGGAACTTTCCTACCTCACCGGTGGTTTGGGTTGGAAAGCCGATTATGTTGCAGAACTCAACGCAAACGACGACAAGCTTGACCTCTCTGGGTGGGTAACGTTAACCAATACCAGCGGTACGACTTACCGGAATGCCCGGCTCCAACTGGTTGCCGGTGACGTGAACCAGGTGCACCCTGAAATGCGCCAGATGCCACGAGCAGTTAATTATGATATGGCAAAAGCTGCCGCCGCTCCGCGCATGGCGGAAGAATCTTTGCTGGAGTATCACCTGTATACCTTAGACCATCTCACCACGCTTGCCGAAAATCAGACAAAACAAGTATCGCTACTTTCAGCCTTCAATGTACCAATGCGAAAAGAACTTCTGCTGCACGGCGCTGATTACTACTACCAAAGCAGCTATGGAGAACTTGGTCAAAAAATGAAAGTGGGCGTGTTCGTTGAATTCGATAACAAAGAAAACACGCATCTTGGAATACCCTTGCCCAAGGGCGTCGTTCGCGTGTACAAAAAAGATAGCGCCGGCAACACCCAGTTTGTCGGCGAAGATCGTATTGATCACACCCCTAAAAATGAGAAGATCCGCCTTAAACTTGGAGAATCTTTCGATGTGACGGCGGATAAGAAACAGACCGATTTCAAAAAACTTTCCCCTCTTTCCAAAGGGAACGTCTTATTTGAAAGCGCTTACGAAATTGTACTGAAAAATGCCAAAAAAGAATCGATCACAGTGACTGTGCAGGAACCCATTCCAGCGGATTGGAAAATTCTTCAGGAGACATATCCTCATGAAAAAAGTACCAGCAATACGGCGGTTTGGAAAATAGCCATCCCCCCTGAAGGCACGTCCACACTGAACTATCGCGTTCTAGTGAGATACTAAACAGTGCTTGTGGTTCATTAGGCCGGCGTTTTAATTTAGCCCAACAACATGTCATACCCGAACATGTTCGAGTACGACAGTTCAAATGCAATAAATGAGTTAGAACTCTTCCCACTCATCTTCTGGTTTGCCAGGCTTTTCAGGAATGCTTTTTGGTTTGCTCGTAAAGCCGAGTTTTTTGACGACTGGCGCACGTGTAGTTTTGACGGGTGGTTTCGCAACCGAATGCGTCACTTGCCTAGTTTCTTGTAATTTAAATACACTTACCGAATGTGCAAGGCTCGATGCTTCTTCTTGCAATGACTCCGATGCCGCAGCTGCCTGTTCCACCAAAGCTGCATTCTGTTGCGTCACTGCATCCATCTGAGTGATGCCCTTGTGAACTTGTTGAATTTCTAAATTTTGTTCAGTTGAAGCCGTACTAATTTCAGACATGATGTCCGTAACACGTTTAACCGCGTTGACGATTTCCTCCATCGTTTTACCCGCGTCATCTACAAGCTTGGTACCCAAGTCGACTTTCTCAACCGAATCGCTGATCAATGATTTAATCTCCTTGGCCGCAGCAGCGGAGCGTTGCGCAAGATTACGCACTTCGGCTGCCACCACAGCAAAACCACGTCCTTGTTCACCGGCTCTGGCTGCCTCTACAGCGGCATTGAGTGCAAGGATGTTAGTTTGGAAGGCGATGCCGTCAATGACAGAAATAATATCCACAATCTTGCGGGAAGATTCGTTGATAGAACTCATCGTGCCGACGACTTGATGCACAGCATTTCCACCTTTCGCCGCAACTAAACTGGCACTCAGCGCCAACTGATTTGCTTTATTTGCATTTTCAGAATTTTGCTTCACCGTTGATGTCAGTACTTCCATGCTTGCAGAACTCTCCTCCAGACTGGAGGCCTGCTCTTCAGTTCTTTGTGACAGATCCAAATTGCCACTGGCAATTTCTTTTGAAGCCGTACCGATTGAGTCAACCGATACCTTAACTTCAACAACCAGCTTGGTGAGGTTGTCCACGGTGGTATTTACCGCGTCTATCGTTTGTCCGAACAGACCGGGATACTCTTTGTAAATTTTCTGGGTCAAATCAGCATTGGCCAGTGATTGGGCAACACGCATCACATCACGCAAGCCGGTATCGGTGACAGTGGAAAGATGATTGAGCGATTCTGACAAAATTTTGGTGTAACCCTGCTTGCCCTTCATGTCAATCTTAACGCTGAAGTCACCGCGTGATGCTGCCGCTTCAACGATTGCAGCCACTTCCCCGACAATCTTGTTAAGTTCGTCAACTGTTCTATTTACGCCATTTTTGGTTTGCCCAAAGATACCGGGATAATCCTTGGTAATTTTTTGCGATAGATCACCATCTGCCAGCGCAAGCGCAACGCGAGTGAAATCATTCAATCCTGTTTCAGATACATTTGACAAGTTGTTCAGCAACTCCGAAAGTTCCAGGGTGTATCCCACTTTGTCTTTGAGATCAAGCTTGACACTAAAATCACCCCGAACTGAAGCTGATTCCACCAGATTCTCGATTTCTGCGACAACATTAATCAGGTTCTTTTGCATTTGCTGAAAAGCTTCGAGCAACTGGCCCGTTTCATCGCTGCTTGTTACCACGATCTGGCTGCTCAAATCACCATTTGCGACTTTTTTGGCAACGTCAGTTGCCAAACGTAAGGGACGAGTGATGGCGCGGGGAATGTAATACGCAAGAAAACAACCGATGCACATAACGATCACATCAAACAGCAAAGCAATATTACCGATGGAACTGATATAGTTATTTGTCGCAACGGTTTCAGTCACAATACGATCATTATTAAATTTTAAAAAGTCATTCAACATTGATTCCAGGACCCTGGCATCCTTGCGTTCGCCAAGCGATGCAATCATTCTCTCCTGTCCGCCGGGAGCGCTTGTCATCGCGGTATAATGTTTCAGATAATCTTTGGATAAGCTTTCCAATTTAGTGGCATCATCTACCACTTTGGGATCATTTGTTTTCGTCACGATCTGTTTGATGGTTACCATCTCACCGATTAGTTTGTTGATCGAGTCAACAGAACTTTTCACCATCACCTGATCATCTGTATACAGCAAATCCTTTTCATTCCGCCGCGACTCAAGCAGCGCAATTTTGGCGGAATCGGCATGAATCACCATTGCCGTCTCTTTTTCAAGCAGGCTGGCATATCTGGAAGAAGAAGTAGAAAGCGCAAAATTCGACAAACCGATTAAGGACAATGCCATCAAAAGCATTACCACAAATCCAAATCCGATTTTTTGGCCTATAGTCAATCTTGACATTGAAAACATTACGCCTCCAGGAAACTTATATAATTTTCACTAACACTAAGTGTTATTCCAGACAGTTTCTTTTTGTCCAACATAACCACTTGCCTGCTTAATTTATAGCCCAAAAAAAGGATTAATATGCCTCAGCATAAAAATCCTTTTTTTAGTTACTTGACTGCGCCTCAATATTGAATAAATAACACACTATTCCATCAATTGGCCCACATAATAAATGCCAACGATTTCACCCTTTGCTGTTTTAATCGGTTCATACCCTGTGTCATACAGTTTGCCTAAAATATCCACAATTCCGTAATAAGCATTACCTTGACGAATAGCTGCTATTGCAGGCCCGGAAGGATCAAGCTGTGTACCTACAGCACGATTACCATCTTTCATCACATTGGTGCTAATACGAATAAATCCGTTACCTTTTTTGGCAAAGATCGTGGCAGTTCCGCCGAATTTTGTTTTCAAGGCATCCACAAGTTCAAAATTGCCATTAATTTTTGTTTTGCCCAAATAAAGCGTATCACCATCAATTTTTGGCGCACCCAGTTTTCCTGCTTCCAGTTTCATGTCAGCCATCGCTGCTTTAACCTTAGCAGTAAATTCGGTATCGGCATGTGCAGAAAATGAAAAAACAACTGCGACTAACATCGTAATAATCAGCTTGCCAATACAATCAAATTGGCTGCCTTTATTCACACTATTAAACATAAAATCCTCCTTAGCAAAAATTGGAAACGCTTAACTTCTTAGGAAGACACCCAACACGAACAAACCTGTTTGGCGCATCCAATATTATTGTTAAGCCAGATGCATGCTAACAGTATTTCAAAAAGTCCAATGAGATAGTTTAATCTGATCTTAAAAATACCCCAGAGTCTTTGAAAAAGCTGTTATTGCAATTTAAATCCAAATTTGAGGGCACGAAAATAGGGGAAAAAACTGTTTTGACGATCAGTCTAGTTTATGTATAATGTGCGGCTCTGTAAAACCGCATTCAAGCGAGGACGTTATGTACGCAGTAATTAAAACCGGTGGTAAGCAATATCGCGTTATCCAGGGTGAGACCCTAAAGATTGAAATCGTTGCCGGAGATGTTGGCGGCGCCATTGTATTGGATCAAGTGCTGATGGTTGGCAATGGCGACAAGATTTCCGTCGGCAAGCCACTGTTGAGCGGTGCTTCCGTAAAAGCGACTATCGTTGCTCATGGTCGTCACGACAAGGTAAGCATTTTCAAGATGCGCCGTCGTAAACACTACCAAAAGCATCAAGGTCATCGTCAAAACTACACTGAAATCCGCATCGACGGAATTTCGGCTTAATTCTGAAGGAGTAACACCATGGCATCAAAAAAAGGCGGCGGTAGTACCAGTAACGGACGCGACTCACACTCAAAACGACTTGGCGTAAAAAGCTACGGCGGTGAGTTAATCAGTGCCGGTAGCATCATTATTCGCCAACGTGGCACACAAGTACACGCGGGTGATAATGTTGGCATGGGTAAAGATCACACTCTGTTTGCCAAGATTACCGGCAAGGTTCAGTTTGCGATCAAGGGTGCATTGAAGCGCAAGACTGTAAGCATCGTCGCAGCCTAAGTACAGAAGTCAACGACAAGCCCTATCGGTCGATAGGGCTTTTTGTTTTAGCAGCCTCTTTAAAATACAGCTCCGCTCGACTTATTGGCGTTGCTCGGAAACCACCCATGAAATTCATCGACGAATCTAAAATCGAGGTAATCGCTGGCGACGGCGGCAACGGCGCAGCCAGTTTCCGTCGTGAAAAATACATCGCCAAAGGTGGTCCCGATGGGGGCGATGGCGGCTGGGGTGGCAGCGTATACGCAGTTGCCGACCGCAATATCAATACCCTTGTTGATTATCGTTTTGCCAAACACCATCGCGCCAAGAATGGCGAGTCAGGTCGCGGCGCAGATTGCTATGGCAAAGGCGCAGACGACGTGATTCTGCGCATGCCCGTGGGTACGGTCGTCACCGATATTAACTCCGGAGAGCAGATTGCTGATCTTGCCCATGATTCACAAAAGGTATTACTTGCCCAAGGTGGAAAAGGCGGCTTGGGTAATTTGCATTTCAAGTCCAGCACCAATCGAACCCCCAGACAATGCACACCCGGCGAAGAAGGTGAACGCCGTGAATTGCAACTCGAATTAAAAGTGCTGGCGGATGTCGGTTTGCTCGGCATGCCAAACGCTGGAAAATCCACATTCATTCGCGCGGTGTCTGCCGCACGCCCCAAGGTTGCCGACTACCCTTTTACTACCCTTCACCCAAATCTGGGCGTTGTACGAGTTGATACAGAAAAGAGTTTCGTCATCGCCGATATTCCCGGCCTGATTGAGGGTGCTGCTGAAGGTGCGGGCCTGGGTCACCAATTCCTGCGGCATCTGGCGCGTACCCGATTGCTACTGCATCTGGTCGATATTGCCCCGATGCACGAAGGTGTTGATCCGGTTCATGAAGCACATGCAATCTTAAATGAACTAAAAAAATACGACGAAGCGCTTTTTCAAAAGCCACGCTGGCTGGTACTCAACAAACTCGATTTACTGCAAGATCGCGACGAGAAAATTGCAAAATTCCTTAAGGAGTTTGGTGATGACACACGCCACTTTGCCATCTCGGCCATTAACGGTGAAGGTTGTAAAGAATTAACCTATGCGATCATGGAATACTTGACGCAACTCGCCGAGGAAGAACGCGAAGCGATCGCCAATAGCGCGCAAGAAACAGAGATTGTTATTCACGAGCAATAAGTAATTTATCATTCCCCCTTACTCGGAAATGACGAGTCTGATGGGTATCATAGTAAAATATTGTCCCACCGCAACGTTATGATTTAAAAATATATCTGATGAAAACTGTACTTCTCCAATCCAAACGTATCGTCGTGAAAGTCGGCAGCAGCCTCGTCACCAATCAAGGCGAGGGTTTGGATATCGCGGCTATCAGTAACTGGGCACAACAAATTGCCACGTTGCGAGATCGTGGATGCGAGGTCGTTCTGGTATCTTCAGGTGCTATTGCCGAAGGCATGCAACGACTGGGCTGGAAGCAACGTCCCAGTGCGGTACACGAGCTTCAGGCCGCCGCCGCAGTTGGTCAAATGGGCTTGGTGCAGGTTTATGAAAGTTGTTTCAGTAAACATGGTCTGCGCGCAGCACAAGTGCTGCTCACTCATGCTGACTTGGCAGATCGTGAACGTTATCTCAATGCACGCTCTACCCTGCGCACGCTACTTACCCTTGGGGTCATTCCAATCATCAATGAAAATGACACTGTTGTAACCGACGAAATCAAGTTTGGCGATAACGATACGCTAGGCGCGCTAGTCACCAATTTGATCGAAGCCGATGCACTCATCATTCTCACCGACCAGACCGGCCTCTACAACGCCGATCCGCGCAAAGATAGTAACGCCACTTTGATCAGCGTGGCCAAAGCCGGTGATGAAGACCTTGAAGCAATGGCCGGCGGTGCGGGTAGCCATATCGGGCGAGGTGGAATGATCACCAAAGTTCTCGCTGCCAAACGCGCGGCACGCAGCGGTGCACACACTGTCATTGCCTCCGGCCACGAACACCACGTGTTACCGCGTTTGCTGCAAGGCGAATCTATCGGCACACTGCTCACCGCCAGTGCGCTGTCCTTGGATGCTCGCAAACAATGGCTCGCAGATCATTTGCAGGTCACAGGTAAAATTAAACTTGATGCAGGAGCGGTACGCGCGCTGCGAAATGAAGGCAAAAGCCTACTTCCAATCGGTGCAACTGAAATTAGCGGAGAATTTCAACGCGGGGCAGTAGTCGCCATTTTGGACGACACCGGCAAAGACATCGCACGAGGCCTGGTCAATTACAATGCCGACGAAGCTCGACGCATTGCACGCCACGCAAGCAGCGCGATTGAATCAATTTTAGGTTATGTAGATGAACCGGAATTAATTCACCGGGACAATCTGGTGTTGCTGTAACCAATCTCTATTTTCCGCAGCATATGTAAAAAATTTTTTTTGAGCAAAGCAGCATGGCGACGCAGATTATATTTTTGCTGGGGCCGCCTACAGAAGCTTGGTCTTGATCGCAAGTACCGCCTGATTCCGCAGCGTACGCAGTAACGACAACTGTCGCTCGGATATTTTTAGACTATTAGCTTCTCTCATATCAGCATAGATTAGACCAACAGCTTTTTTATTTACCATAATAGGCAAAAGCAAGAAACTCTGCGCGCCAATCGAATCCCGATACCATCCGGGGATTTTGTCTGAAATCGTCACTGACTGAACGTCTTCAATCACCAAGTCCAATCCTTTGTCGATTGCAAGGTGAAACACGTCTGGCACAAAAGTTAGCGAAAATTTTAGTTTTGGCAAAATAGCGTCAACATGTTCACCAAAACCAAATTTGGCCACCATTGAATTCTGCTTATTGTCGCGAATGAATATCAGCGTATGTTTAAATCCAAGGCTTCGATATATCGTTTCAAGCACCATCTGTAACACATCATTCAGATTGTATTCCTCGACCAGAGTATTGGTTACGTCCTGAATACCGGCAGTCAAAATTGCTTCCATGTCACGAGGAACCGTTGGATGTGAACCTGCTTCGGGTGCCAGTGTGTCAAGGATGGTTATCCCATCGAAAGTGCTTGGTACAATGTTAGCCGGCTCGGATTGCCCGCTCCATTTTCTTATTCTGTTAAGCAGCGGGCTTTTATTCACGATGATGCCGAGGATAACGGAACGGTTCGTTAATTCATTCAAACTATTTTCGAGCGCTCCGGCAAGCAGTTTCTCCGAAATATTCATAGCGAATTCGTAACGAGCGCAAAGCTTTTTTAATTCATTACTTTTATCAGTTACATCGGTGATAGCCGAAACCATACACAGTTCGTTGGCCAAATTCACTTTTATGACTAGCAGTTCGAGATCTGTATTGGGCTTCTTGATTTTCCCGACCGGAAGCTTTCGCATACCGGCCTTTATACGATGCGGGAAATTCCAATTCTCAGCCACACCTTCCCCCAGTTGGTTATAGGTAATGCCCAACACTTTGATTGTTGCTTGCTCCTCGCTGATTTTTTGATCTTCTATCAAACGGATAATCTGGCGACTTTCTTCAAAGAAATAGAACGTAGCCAGCATGCGTCCTAAATTGTAAAACATGGCGCAGATCATGGCTTCTTCGGACTCGCCCGGCAGTCCGCCGCCTGATAATTCGGCAGCCAGAACTCCCGCGAAGAAAGAAGCGATAACCTCATCTTTTAAATCGATTGCTTGTGTTTTATTCTGCAGGAATTCAAGCAGGATAAGTGTCATCGCGACATTGCGTATCGTGTCGAACCCCAGAATAACCACTGCCTTGGAAATCGTATTGATGTTACCGCCAAACTGTCTGAATGAAACCGTGTTGACCAGTTTGATAATTTTGTTTGTTAGCGCGAAATCTTGCAGAATAACTTGCGCCAACTTGCTATGACTTTCAGATTCCGAAGCCACAATTTTATTAATTTCGCTGATGATTCCGGAAAGTGCCGGAAAATCAGTTTTGCTGCGCATGCGCCTCAGCAAAAAATCCAGTGTGCTATGCGTATTACCCACCCCGTTTACCTCACCACCTTGCGTGGCATCCAGATAATTTAGCAAAGCCTGACGCATTGTGCCTGCGTCCTGATAGCGCTCATCAGTCTTTTTTGACACCGCTTTAAGAATAATAACTTCAAGTCTTTCGTCAATTGACGAATTAAGCGAGGAAGGACTTATTACCTTCTCATTCACTGCGCGATGCAATATCTGGAAAACAGAAATCCCGTCAATGGCTCGTTTACCTGCCACCATTTCATACAACATAATACCAACTGAAAATATGTCCGAGCTAAACTCGGCACCTTGCGCACTAATACGTTCCGGTGCCATATACTGAGGCGTGCCATTGATATCGTTATTTACTTCGATATTATTTTCGATGTGGCGCGCAATACCAAAATCCAGCAACATAGGTTGCTCGTTTGCCGCAATTATCACATTGGCTGGTTTGACATCCAAATGCATTACACCTTGGCGGTGCGCGTAAGCAAGCCCGTCTAGAATTCCTGCTGCCATGCGTGCCGCCAATGACAATGGAAGGCTGCCCGAGCGTTTTAACAAACTAGCCAAGGTTTCGCCTTCAATGTAGGCATAAACCAAATACGGAACACCTTCGTGTTCGCCGGCATCGTATAGCGTAACAATATTTGGATGTTGAAATTTACTTGTTAAGCGTGCTTCCCGAAGCAGACTATCTTTTTTTTGAGCGGAGGTAGTACGCAATAATTTGATTGCGACTTGACGTTCAAGCTGAGTATCATTAGCCAGATAAACGGTGCCCTGACCGCCTTTGGCAATTTCCCGAACAATTTTGAAGCGACCTATTTCAGTTATTGTGGGCATCTCAAATGAATCCCGCCAATCGATTAGCTCCAACAAAGAAGCCTGACGTTACTTTCTGCCCAAAAACAATCCCGACTGGCAATTTATTAATCAGTTAGCGTTTTGAATAATTCAAGTTAAATTGCACTCTCATCAGTTTCACCCGTGCGAATTCTGATGACTTGCTCGATTGAGGTGACAAAAATCTTTCCATCGCCGATCTTGCCTGTACGTGCCGCTTTGATAATGGCTTCTATAGCCGTTTCCAGCAAATCAGTTGTTACTACGACTTCTAATTTAATCTTGGGCAGGAAATCTACAACATACTCGGCCCCCCGATACAGTTCCGTGTGGCCTTTTTGTCGGCCAAAGCCTTTTACTTCCGTCACAGTGAGCCCGCTGACGCCAATCTCTGACAAGGCTTCACGGACTTCATCCAGTTTGAATGGTTTAATAATAGCTTCGATTTTTTTCATTATGGCTCCCTGACAAAATTAGTGTGACAAGTATAACTAAAAATCATCCTGATAACGCACTGTGATCGGATAACGCCAATCTTTACCAAATCCGCGATCCGTGATGCGGACGCCAACAGGCGCTTGGCGGCGTTTGTATTCCGCGATACGAATAAGTTTAACCACACGCAGCACATCCTCTTTGGTGTATCCCTCTGCAATAATTTCCCCGATATTCATATTTTTTTCAACATAGCCAGTCATGATCGCATCTAACACATCATAGGGTGGCAAATTGTCCTGATCGGTCTGATCAGGCTTTAATTCAGCACTCGGGGGGCGCGTGATGATGCGTTCAGGGATGACTCTGCCTAGGCTGTTGCGGTAATTTGATAAACGATACACCCAAGTTTTGCTAACGTCTTTGAGTACCGCGAAACCGCCAGCCATATCTCCATATAGTGTGGCATAGCCGACCGTCATTTCGGATTTGTTTCCGGTAGTTAGCACTAGTGAACCTGATTTGTTGGATAAAGCCATTAGTAATGTTCCGCGAATTCTGGCTTGCAGATTTTCTTCGGTGGTATCGCTCGGCAGCCCTTTAAACAGGGGAGCGAGCGTGGCTTCCAACGCGGCGAAAGCTGGTTGTATATTCAGTTCTTCGTAACGCACACCGAGTAACTTCACCATTTCTCGTGAATCATCAATGCTTATTTGCGCCGTATATGGCGAAGGCATCATCACTGCGCGCACTTTGTCCGCGCCCAAGGCATCAACTGCCACAGCGAGTGTCAGAGCAGAATCAATACCTCCGGAGAGCCCGAGCAAAACGCCTGGAAATTTATTTTTATGGATGTAATCGCGCACGCCAAGACACAGGGCACGATAGATACTGCCTTCATCTTTTTCAACATTTGCACAAGTTCCAGGCATCAATTGGCCATTTCGAATTTCAATCATTCCGAGCACTTCCTCAAATGCCGGGAATTGGTGAGTCAACTTGCCTTGATGATTCATCACGAATGAAGCGCCGTCGAAAACGAGTTCATCTTGTCCACCAACCATGTTGGCATACACCACGGCCAAACCGGTATCACCGATTCGTTCTCGTATTGTTTCATAGCGCGTTGTCTGTTTATTGAAGTGATAAGGTGATGCATTCAGCACCAGCAACACCTCAGCACCGGCTGCTTTGGCAAGGTCAGCCGCGTGCTCATGCCAAATATCGGCGCAGATGATAATGCCAAACTTAACACCATCCATCTCCAGCAGGCACGGCTCATTACCATGGGAGAAATATCGCTCTTCATCAAACACACTGTGATTGGGGAGCGAGTGCTTGTGGTAAGTTGTAACAATCTCGCCATCACGCAAAATAGACGCCGCGTTGTAGCAACTATCGCCAACCTTATCGGGATGACCGACAATCATGGTGATGCCATGCGCCTGTTTTGCCAACTCGCGCAGTGCCTTATCACTCGCAATATAAAACCCGTCACGCAACAATAAATCTTCCGGCGGATAACCGCACAGACCCAATTCCGGCGTCAGTAAAATATCCGCGCCCTGCTCCTTGGCGCGCTGAACGTAGTCGGATATTTTTGCCGAGTTCCCGGCCAAATCACCGACGGTACAGTTGATCTGCGCAATTGCAATTTTCATGCTTTGTCTTCCAGTGCTTGGGGTATATCCAATTCTACCCGTTCTATCTTGGCAAATTGCTCGGTAATTTTACGGCTGCTGATTTGCACGTCTTCCACATCTTTATTCGCCTGGCGAATATGCTCAGCCAACTTTTTCATGCGCTCATCAAAACGCCCGAAGTCTTTGCCAAGTTTACCCAATTCATCCTTGATAATGTGCACCTGTTTACGGGTTTCCACATCTTTCATCACAGCACGTGCAGTATTCAATACTGCCATCAAGGTTGTCGGTGAAACGATCCACACACGACGTTGCATAGCGTAATCCACAATATCTGAATGGTGTGCATGAATCTCGGCAAATACCGCCTCGGCAGGAATGAACATGACTGCGCCATCTGAAGTAACTTCGGGGATGATGTACTTGCTGCCAATATCGTCCACATGTTTTTTGATGTCGGCTTTGAATTGTTTTTCAGCCACCAATCTTTCTGCGGGACTCGCCGCATCAAACATGCGGTGATAGTTTTCCAGCGGAAATTTTGAATCCACCGCCACCATGCCCGTTGGCTCCGGCAGCATCAACACGCAGTCGGCACGCGTACCATTCGGCAAAGTATATTGCATCTCATAAGCCTGTGGTGACAGGATATTACGCACCAAACCTTCCAATTGCACTTCGCCAAATGCGCCTCGCGAACGCTTGTCTCCCAGAAGTTCCTGCAAACTCACTACATTGGTAGTTAGTCCGTCAATCTTCTTTTGGGCCTCGTCAATGGTTGCCAGCCGAGCCATTACACTGACAAATGTTTCATTGGTTTTCTTAAAGCCCTCATCCAAGCGTTCGTTCACTTTGCCGCCGATAAGCTCCAAGCGGGTATCCACCTTCTTTTCCAGCGCCTCAATGCTGGTCGCCAAATTTAACGTGGCATTACGGAAAGAGTTTTGGATGAGTTCCTGATCGGCACGCCCCTGTTCCGCCAGTTTTTCCAGGGTTTTCGTAAGCATTTCTGTGCGTAGCACATCCTGTTTGGCCTGTAGCGCGTTGACAGCATCACGTGTAGCACGCAACTCCTCGCCTACCGCCGCACGCAAGCGTTCTGACAGATCAGTTTGTGCTGCGATTAACCGATCACCCTGTTTATTCAAGCCATCGTGCAAATCGGTCAGCATGGCACGATGCTGCAGTTCTAATACTTTTGCAGATTCCGCTGGCAAGTTACGTAGCTTGATGAGTAAAGTCACGAGCAAAGCCAAGGTGAGAACCGAGGCAACAATTAAACTGATTTCAAGCATAAAAATAATTAAGAAGGCACATTAAAGAACTTTACGAGATTACACTGAAACCGCAAATACGAAAGCCAAGGTCGATGAACGTCGCAAAATAAAAGCGTCTGCGGCAAGACGAGAACTGAATTCACAAATTCAAAATA
>CAIWKC010000430.1 GCA_903913145.1 uncultured Gallionellaceae bacterium
CACCAAAAAAGAAGGGCGCGGACTCGGGTTGTTTCTCGCCAATGCCACAATTGAGCAGATCGGCGGAAAAGTCAGATTGTTCAACCGTGAAAGTGGCGGTGCCACGACCGAAGTAATATTGCCACTGAGCTAAACTTAATATGAATCAGCCTGCTAACGAAAACCCTTCTTTACTGCTTGTCGATGACGACAGAACATTTTGTACCGTACTCGCGCGTGCTTTGGAGAAACGCGGATTCGAAGTCACTATTGCCAACAATGTCGAACAAGCTTTGCCGCTGGCAAGAACCAATCCACCTGAATTTGCCGTTGTTGACTTAAAAATGGATGGTGCCTCGGGCTTGGTTTTGACCAAAGCGCTGCACGAACTCGACTCCGCAACGCGTATCGTGATACTCACGGGGTATGCCAGCATTGCCACTGCTGTGGAAGCAATCAAACTCGGTGCCACTCAATATCTTGCCAAACCCGCGAATGCCGACGAGATCGTTGCAGCATTCGGCCATAGCGCCAGCGCCGAACTGCCTCTCAAGAACTTGCCGGCATCAATTGATCGGCTTGAGTGGGAACACATACAGCGAGTTTTACACGAACAACAAGGTAATATCTCTGCAACTGCCCGAATTCTGAACATGCACAGACGAACTTTGCAACGCAAACTTGCAAAAAGACCCAACACCACACCGGGATCGTAAGTTTTGGTCGCCATCAAAAACTGCTCGGACTGTTTTTTACACAATATATCCAGCCACTTAAGTATCTCTCCCTGGCATTTAAGGTTGATTCCCTTTACTAATTTCTGACAAATATCATTCAGATGATTAAAATGAAGTTAGCGATAAGCGGCGTTTACCGCCTATAAAATTAATATAACAAGCCAATGGAGAGTACATGAGCGACAATATTCAACCTGTTAACTTGAAGCAAGCCATTCGCAATCTCGATATGCTTCCAGCAATGCCTGTCATTGCTCAAAAGATTCTAGCGCTAAATCTTGAAAGCATTGATGGCGAAAAAACAATGCTCAAGCTCATCGAGCAAGATCCGCTTATTTCCGCGAAAATAATTGGTCTTGCAAATACTCCATTGTTTGGCGCCTCAAAACGAGTTTCTTCAGTTTCGGATGCGGCGATGTTATTAGGCATCACCAGAGTTAAATCCGTCACCATGGGAATTGCTGTTATGTCTTCTCTGGCGAAAAGACCCTCCGGCAAACTTGATATTCAAGGTCTATGGTTGCATAGCCTGGCAATCGCTCTGGCCTTGCGCACTATTTCCCGTGCCATGCCTGGCAATGCTCGTCCACTCGACGACGAGATATTTTTGGCTGGGTTGTTGCACGATATTGGATATATGGTATTGAACCAACTTGACCAAAAACGCAGTGATGAACTTCACCTACGTTTAGCCAACGACAATGAACGCACATCCAGTCAAATTGAAGCTGAAATATTGGAAATGAGCCATGGTGAATTGGGTGCCGAACTGGTTCGCTATTGGGATCTACCTCCCGCTGTTGTCGCCATATTGCGTTACCATCACGACCCTCACAATGCCGGAGCCGCATTGGGTCAGCCATTGGTTAGCATGATCAATATCGCTGAAAAAATCTTGCCCACTTTCGGAATTATTGAAAGAACAGCTACCGAGATCAGCGCGGATGAGTGGGTGTCACTTGGCATAGACCCTGCCAAGGCTGACGATCTAATTGCTCAAATAAGAGAGCAAGCAGAAGAAGCCAAGCATACTGGCGGAAGTTTTCCTTAAGGTAACAAGTCAATATTCGGAGCGGGTTCCCGGCATATAGTTCAATCCGATATTACGGGCTTGCCTTTGGGACAACTTCATTTAGCTCACTGATTGTAAATAGCATTCGGCGTGTGGATTGTGACAGTTCATTTTTGAGCAGATTTTCAGCATCAACCTTATTTCCA
>CAIWKC010000431.1 GCA_903913145.1 uncultured Gallionellaceae bacterium
CGCTTCCTTGAGTCTGATTCCCTTATTGCCCAGTGGCTTCATACCACCCGCTGATCATGCACAGACGCAAGTAAACATTGAGTTGCAACCGGGTAGCACGCTGGCTCAAACTACTTTAGCCGCTGAGGAAGCACGCGCCATTTTGATGAAAATTCCTGAAGTAAAACAGGTATTCACTGCAGTGGGTCGCGGAGCCAGCGGAGACCTTTTTTCAGCCGGTAATGAAGCAGATATTCGCAAAGTGAATATGGTGGTAACGCTGATCCATCGCTCTCAGCGCAAACTCAAACAGTCCGAACTTGAAGCGTTGATTCGAGAAAAAATGCAAGCTTTGCCGGGCGTCCGGATTAATGTCGGTGCCGGAGATAATGGCGAAAAATTTCAATTATTGCTGGCTGGAGATGATTCGGTGGCTTTGGCTGAAACAGTGCATGCAGTCGAACGCGATCTTCGTACCATTAAGGGGCTAGGCAATATTACTTCGACAGCCAGTCTGGTGCGTCCGGAAATCAGCATTCGCCCGAATTTTGCACGCATGTCCGACTTGGGCGTGACAGCGGAAAGTGTCGGCGAAGTGGTACGCATTGCTACCGCAGGTGATTACAGCTCTGCGCTAGCCAAGCTTAATTTGCCGCAAAGGCAAGTGCCGATACGCGTACAAATGCCCGAGTCGGCGCGCGAGCAGATCGAGGTATTGGAACAACTTCCGGTGCATGGAAAATCGGGTAATGTAAAACTGGCGAATGTCGCAGACATTACCGTGAGTAGCGGCTCAGCACAGATTAACCGTCTGGATCGCAGCCGTAACGTTGCGATCAACATCGAATTAAATGGACGCCAGCTGGGAGATGTTTATGCTGAAGTTGGAAAGCTGCCCAGTCTGAAAACGTTACCTCCGGGAGTGCGGCGGGGTGAGTCTGGAGATGCCGAGCGCATGCAGGAACTGTTTGGCAGCTTCGGCCTGGCCATGCTTACTGGGGTGATGTGTGTGTATATCGTGCTGGTGTTGCTATTCAAGGATTTCTTGCAACCCGTGACGATTCTGGCCGCGCTTCCGTTTGCATTTGGCGGCGCATTCGTGGCGTTATTGGTCACGCACAGCAGCTTCTCCATGCCCTCATTAATCGGCTTGTTGATGCTGATGGGTATTGTCACCAAAAACTCAATTTTACTGGTGGACTACGCCATTATGGCGAGGCGCGATCGCGGCATGAATCGTTTTGATGCGCTGATAGATGCTTGCAGCAAACGTGTACGACCGATCGTGATGACCACTATCGCAATGGGTGCGGGCATGATGCCAATTGCGCTAGGCTGGGGGGCGGAACCCAGTTTCCGTGCTCCAATGGCAACTGCAGTCATCGGTGGTCTTATCACTTCCACACTGCTCAGCCTATTTGTTGTGCCGGTCGTATTTACTTATGTCGACGATGTGATGGAAAAATTTAAACGCCTGCGCCCAGTGAATTTGAAATCGGTTTAAAACAATTTTTATCGCACGCAAATTTAATATGAATAAAATATTAGCGAAGTATCTGAGTCAGCCCTACCTTCGTGCTGCATTATTGTTGGCATTGTTCATGCTGCCAGCCACATTAATCCGCGTAGTTTTGTATTTTTATTACAGGGAAGATTTTCAAGGTCTGGGTTTGGGTCAAATATTCACATCGTTAATAGTAGGATTGCGTTTTGATGTTTCGATGACGGCGATGTTGATTGGCATCCCAATTTTGCTCATATTGTTGCCGTTTCGCTGGAGTCATCATCGTAATTGGCAATTGCTTTGTGGCGGAATTATTTATATTGCGTGGCTATTGTTTATAGTCTTGATGATGGGCGATATGCTGTATTTCGGCAACGTACACCGGCATGTCGGGTCGGAAGTTCTTACCATGTCAAACGATGTGAATTCGATGGTTCAAATCGCTTTGACTGAATATCGCCCTGCGCTCGTATTGCTAACGTTGATTGCAATCGCAGGCGCTTTGCTTTGGCACCATTTGATCATCCATATTCCTGCACCACCCAAGCGTCCGTGGCTACGGCTTTTGGCTCTGCCCTTTATCCTTTTGTTAATGGTGGTTGTTGAGCGGGGTGGTTATACCGGCAAACCCATGGGTGTGGGCGATGCATTTTTTTCGGATTCATTGGCTCAGGGCTACTTGGCAATGAATGGCGCTTTTGCTGCGACACGTGCCTGGGTAGAGGAAACACCAACGCTTAAAGAGTTTATGCCACAACAGCAGGCAGTCGCCATGACGCAAGTTTTTCTGGCGAGCCCGAACACTAAATTCACCAATCCGGAATATCCGTTGTTAAGAAACTACTTTCCTGAAGCAGCTAAAACCAAACCCAATGTGGTGGTGTTAATGCTGGAAAGTTGGGGGGCGATTCATATTGATGCCTTGCGTCACGAAATGAATCTCCCTGCACTGGGCGCTACGCCTAATTTTGATCGATTGGCGCAACAGGGCCGCTTGTATACGAAATTCTACGGAAACGGGCAACGCTCTATTCAAGGTGCTGCGGCAATCCTTGCGAGTCAGCCAACTTTACCCGGCATGCCATTGCTGGGTCTTGGAATGGAACAGAACCGTTTAAGTTTTATGGGGCAACTGGCGCATTCGCAAGGTTATCAGACGATATTCTTGCAGAGCAGCGACCATGGCTCATTTCATTTTGATGCCATCGCCGCACGCGCGGGATTCACCGATTATTTTGGAGCAGAAGAGATTCCCAATTTGCACGAGCACCCCAAACCACCTTCCACATGGGGAACCTGGGATCACAATACCTTCCAGTATGCGAACAAATTGTTTGCCGAGGCAAAGAAACCTTTCATTGGATATATCTTTACCTCGACGACCCATACTCCTTGGATCATACCCGATGCGAAGTGGAATAAATTTACCGGCGGCACGGATCGGGATGCATTTCGAAATAGTCTGTTCTATGCAGATTGGGCCTTGGGGCAATTGATCGAATCGGCAAAAAAGTCTGGCTACTATGACAATACGATTTTTGTACTGACTGCGGATCATGTTGATGAGTTTGCAGAAAACACCGAATTTGTACCAAACCAATTTCACATTCCTTTGCTGATCGTTGGTCCCGGAATAAAACCCGGAATCGACACTCGCGTGGGAAGTCAATTTGATATCGTGCCTACGCTGATCGATCTGTGCGGCTGGTCAGGTCCTTATGCCGGGATGGGAAGATCGCTCATGGATGACACACGCATTGGTGAGCGTGCCTCATTCAGCGTTCGGGGTGAAGTTATTGATTGGATTACCGACAAAGGTTGGGTCTCACATAATTTGGAGCGCCGGGCAGGTAATTCAAAAGACATGAAAGCAGAACAAGCAGCCTTGCTTGAACAACGTTTGTTGGCTGATTATCAGACAGCAATTCAGATGCAGATCAGCAATCATTTCCTGCCGCCGGGAGACTGAGTTTTAAACAAAGGGTATGCTTAATCTGTTGGTGATTTCGGTTAACAACCATTTTGTACAAAAATGTATTTGTGCTGATTAGCTAAGATTGAGAATAACTCGTATATAACTATTTGCCGTGACCGCCAGGGCTGAACCTGCACGATGGTTCGCTATGCTGCTCCCAATAAGGCATAGCTAATGTCACTTTGCGCTATACGTTACTTCACCAAGTCGCTCGCACTACCTCATTAGCCTATATATTCATCAAATTATCTAGGCCTTTCGGCATATATTAATTTGTGCCAAAAACAATTAAGATTGTTTCGTTAAACAATAAAAAGTGTTTACATCTTGTCCTTGCGTGCCTATAAATGCTTAATGAATTGATCCCCACCATGAAAAATTGGTGGAATTCACTCAGTCTTGCCACCAAAATTAACATTCCAATTCAGGTGATGTTGGTTATTGTATTGACCCTCGCTCACTATTGGGAGCTGGAAAATATCAAGGACGATATTCTGAGTAGTTCAGAAAAGCGCGCCGGAGCCTATGCAGATGAAATAATCAACGGCATGAACATGCTGATGGTCACAAATACAATTTCCAATCCTGACAACCGCCGCCTGCTTATAACCAAAATGGGCGCGTCACAAAATGTGAAAGAGTTGCGTGTCATCCGAGCCAAACAAGTGCAGGATCAATTCGGCCCCGGCTTGCCTGAAGAGCAAATCAGGGACGATATGGACAGACTCGCGATTGAATCCAAGCGTTCCCAATTAATATTGTCCGAGGAAGGAAACACTCCGACTGTTCGTGCCGTTGTTCCATTTATCGTAAGCACTAATTTTCGAGGCACAAATTGCCTGTCATGCCACCATGTGGAAGTTGGCTCTGTTAACGGTGCTGCAAGCATTATCCTCGATGTGTCTGATGAATTTAAAACCTTGCGGCACCAAAAGGCCTTGTTGTGGCTAGGACAGATAGCGCTGCAAATTCTGCTCTTTTTCTCAATCTTCTGGCTGATTAATCGGCTCATGAGCCCGTTGGCCAAGATGCAATCCATGATTGAAGCTATGCAGTATGGCGGCAGTATAGAAAATTTTGCACCAATCAAATTGGATTTAGGCCGCCAAGACGAAATAGCAAAACTCACTTCGTCATTTAACCAGATGTCTGAAATAATAAATGATGCTGAAAGATCAATGAAGTTGGCGAGTTTGATATACCAATCAAATGTGGACGCCATCATAGTGACGAATGACAACAATCGTATTGTGGATGTGAACCAGACCTTTACTCGTATTACCGGATATGCTTTGGACGAGGTGCTTGGACAGGACCCGAAAATTTTCCAATCCGGGCGTCATGACAAGGAATTTTATAAAAAGATGTGGCAATCGATTCTTGAAGAAGGAGGGTGGCACGGAAAAATATGGTCCAAACGAAAGAATGGGGAAATTTTTCTGGAATCATCCCATATTCAAGTTCTGCGCAGACCCGATGGCAGCGTGTTTCGTCATGTAGCACAATTTTCTGATATTACAGAAAATGACACCAAAGACGAACTGATTTTTTGGCAAGCTAATTATGATTTGCTCACCAATCTGCCCAATCGTCGGCTATTGACTGACCGGTTGGCGCACGCCCTTGCTTCGAGAAACCGTAAAACCCGTTGCGGTGCGCTTATGTTCCTCCATCTTGATCAATTCAAAACCCTGAACGATTCACTGGGTCATGAACTTGGAGATTTGCTACTGGCAGAAGTTGCCGAACGCCTTAAAGGCTGTGTTCGGGAAGCCGATACCGTGGCTCGCTTCGGAAGCGGGTTTGCGATACTCGCTGAGAATATAAGTGAGAGTCAGGAAGAGGCAAAACAACAAGCTGAAAATATAGCCGAGAAAATACGGACAGCACTGGCAGCACCCTATATGCTCAAGCAGAACGAATATATCAGTTCATCAAGCGTCGGGGTATGTTTATACGATGACAAAGATACATCGGTCGATGATGTACTTAAACATGCTCAGATAGCAATGAATCAGGCCAGTTACTCCGGTGGGAATACTGTTCGGTTCTATGATCCGGCTATGCAGATATTGGCAACTCATTTGGGTCGCTATGAAATTATTGAAGAATTGGGGCGGGGAGAGATGGGCGTTGTCTATAAAGCCCATGACCCGCTGATTGAGCGTTTTGTCGCAATCAAAGCTATTGATCTTTTGCGCCTTAGTCAGGATGAAAAGGAAGAATACGAAGCCAGATTCTATCAGGAGGCCAAGGCGGCAGGACGCTTGAATCACCCAAATATCATCACCATTCATGATCTGGGTAAAAGCGGCGATATGGTATACATTGCCATGGAGCTGATGGAAGGCCCCGAACTGCAAAATATTATTTCAGCTAATCTCAGCCTGACTGTTACTGAGAAACTGGAAATTGCTTTACAAGTGGCGATAGGATTGGCTTATGCGCATCAGCATGGGATTGTACACCGCGA
>CAIWKC010000432.1 GCA_903913145.1 uncultured Gallionellaceae bacterium
AAGGTAGAGCACCACCATCAATATAAGCGGGCCTTGGGTTTGGTCACTTTGTTGCCAAAGGCCGTTGAAAAGCTTGTAGAACGTGGGGATGTAGAGCACTGCCAAGCCGATAAGCAACGGCCAGAAATCATAAAAGCGATTTTGTTTTAGGTTAGCGAGATTCAAGATTGATGGTTGAAATCACGATGCGGGTTTTGGGGTTGTTGCAGTAATTGTGAAGGATAACATTTCGTGATGTTTTGTTGGGGGGATTAACTGACAATTTGGTGGTTAGGCATCAAGTTCAAGTTGCACCTTCCATTAGCAGAGGTTAGTTTTGCGTAATGCAAATCGCTTCAGGAACCATAGTTGGCGGCAAGGTCGTTGTAGATGGTCTTTCTCTTCCTGAGGGAACGGTCGTAACCGTTCTCGCGCGGGGTGATGAGGTGGTTGTAAGGCTCCAGCACCAACAGGGAGCTTAATTGATTCATGCGCTTGACGATGCTGACCGCGAAGTAGGCATTTCTGCTGAAGTGCTATTCACCCGGCTTAGACGATTCGGCTGATATATCCTCTCGTCCCCAAAATTAAACCACGCGATCCGACATTGTTCTCAAGTTGTATTTGACCCGAGTTCAATACTTTGTTTATTTCCGCGTTCGTGGAAAATATCCCGATACTAAGAGTTAAATGGCGCGTTGTATTGCTGTAATATGCGAGTGGAAATATTCAGTTCGAGCTCTTCCACCTTTGTCGTCAGGAACTCTCTAAGTTTAACAACAGATATTTCTATATCAATAGGGCTCAAGCCTTCATCATCTGCCTGCATAGGTTTTTCCAGGATTCGATAAGTACACGTTTCAAAGGTCATGTGCGAACTGCTTCTTTGCATTTCTGCAATTACCTCTTCCATCCGATCAATAAAAAATCGTCGGGGATGCCGTCTTGATTATTGGATACTAAAGCAAGGAAAAGACTTTTGGTGTTAGTCGGTAACTTATTCAGACCGATCATGCTTGCGCTTTTCCGATGACACTTAAACGCCTGACGTTTCTCCGGTAGGTCGACAAGGGAAGACTGCCTGCATTAAACATTTCATCATTTACTTTGGCTAGGCGTGATGATCCAAACTTGTTTGAAAGTCGAATCAAGTCGATTAACGTTGGACGTGAAAGAACTACCGGAATGGCTTTTTCTGTTTCAGCCTGCTGCGGGTTGCTCCAAAACAGAAAGTTACCGATCAACTTGATGTTGTTAAATTGAGCATGAGCAATGTTCATCTAGCACCCTCCCAGAACAGCCAATCAAAATTTGCATTTCGCACATTAATTTAGCTGATTCAATTTGGCTCTGTTGCAGTTAAATGTTGTCGCTCAGTTAAACCGAGATTTTCCATTAGCCCGAAAATCCGTCATTCCCGCGGAGGCGGGAATCCAGCTAGATATACATTCCGCGTAGCGGGCAAAACCCCGGTTTTGACCTGCTTTGCAGGATTATTTAAATAACTGGATTCCCGCCTGCGCGGGAATGACGGTTCGAATGGAAAGTCTCGACTGGATTCCCGCCTGCGCGGGAATGACGGGTCGAATGGAAAGTCTCGGTTGAATCAACATAATTCATCTTATTGCGTATTGGGAAATCATTGAGTTACCCTACGGGCGATTTCCTGCTTGCTCTGGCGCAACAATAAGCTTTCGGAGTGCTGCAACCTATTGTTTGTTAGTGTTAAGGTGTCCTTAGAATGCAATCGCCCGAAAAGTCGGCCTCCCACCAGCGCGCTGATGTGGGAGGCCGACTTGTCGGGCGATTAGGGGCTTAAAAGTATGCGCAAAGTCGCACTCACTTAAGTTGGTTAATTACACCAACTCTATTTTTGGACACACCGCCTTTAATTTTGAATTTAGCGGCAGCAATACTACTCGGCAAAATCTTATGGTCAAATTTATGTATAAATGACTCTGAAATAATTTCTTGTATAGCCCTGTGTATAGCCCTATACACCTAGAAATAAAAATGACTTACAACCGTTAAGCTGTAAGTCATTGTCTTTATTGGTCGGGGCGACAAGATTCGAACTTGCGACCACGTGCACCCCATGCACGTACGCTACCAGGCTGCGCTACGCCCCGAAGCTTGGAATTATATCAGAGCGGATTACGCCTTGAAGAGATTTTGGGTAAGAATGGCTTCGATTGATCAAGCTTGCAGTACTGCCAGTACTTCGCGAATTTCACGCCTAAGTTCAATAGTATTGAAAACACTCTTCGTCACGACAGCGGGAATTTTGATCTCGTCATGTTTGGTCGCGAGCTGATCCAAACGACTGCGCGCGCCACTGATGGTAAAACCGTCTTCGTAGAGAAGTTGGCGAATACGGCGAATGAGCAGCACTTCATGATGCTGGTAATATCGACGATTACCGCCGCGTTTAACGGGCTTGAGCTGGGTGAATTCCTGTTCCCAATAACGCAACACATGCGCCTTTACTCCGCACAATTCACTTACTTCACCGATAGTGAAATAGCGTTTGGCGGGTATAGGGGGTAATGCCGAATTAGGTACGTGCTGTTCCATGATAGGTCTTCTCTACCATGCTCTTGAGCTTCTGGCTTGGATGAAAAGTGACTACGCGTCGCGCAGTGATCGGGATTTCTTCGCCAGTCTTGGGATTGCGCCCGGGACGTTGCGGCTTGTCGCGCAGCTGAAAATTGCCAAAACCGGACAGCTTTACGCTTTCACCGGCTTCGAGTTGCATGCGTATTTCTTCAAAGAATGCTTCAACCATATCTTTGGCTTCACGTTTGTTCAAACCAACCTTTTCAAACAACAGGTCGGATAATTCTGCTTTAGTTAATGTCGTCATTTCTCTCTCAAGCTCTAATTTGCGCACCATGCCGCTGCAACACTTCTATCAGCTGCGCGATGCTTTGGTCAATATCAATATCAGTTAAAGTTTTTTGAGTATCTTGCAATAACACGCGGAAAGCAAGGCTTTTTTTACCATTTTCAACACCTTTGCCCCGATACACATCAAACAATCCTACTTCTACAACAAATGGTGCTTTGTTACCCGTCATCGCTACAACCAAACTTTGCACCGAAACACTTTCATCCACGACTACTGCCAAATCCCGGCGAACAGGCGGAAACTTCGATACGTCGCTGACGACAGGAACGCTAGCTGCCAGCAGTGCCACTAATTCAACCTCAAACCATACGACTGCTTGAGGCAAATCATACTGTTGCAGCCATTGCGGATGCAATTCCCCGATCCAGCCGATTGCATGCCCTTCCAGCACTATTTTAGCTGATCGACCGGGATGTGAAGCGGGGTGCGGCTCCGCTTGAAACTTTAAGCGACGGGGTGAAAACAAAGCTTCAACGTCGCTCTTCACATCATAGAAATCTACATTGCGAGCGGCTGAGCCCCATTGTTCAGGTAATGCGCTGCCATAAGCCAAACCGCCCAAGCGTTCATGTTGAACATAGTTCTCAGCATGAGCAGTAAAACACCCGCCTACTTCAAACAAACGTACACGCGGTTGTTTCCGGGCAAGATTGGTGCGCAGCGCAGCTAGCAATCCTCCTAACAAACCACTGCGCATGACGCTCATCTGGCTGGCAATCGGATTCTTCAACGTAATAGGTGTAGCGTTGCCACACAAGTCGCGCTCCCATTCGGCTTCCACGAATGAATAGTTAATCGTTTCATGGTAATCGCGTATCACCAATGCCTGGCGTATTTTTGACAAGGGGCGCAGCGCCTCAATTTGAGGCAAAATATTCATACTGGCTTGTGGTGGTGCGGGCTGAATGTTTTCGTACCCGTGCACGCGAGCAACTTCCTCTATGAGGTCTTCTTCGATAACAATGTCAAAACGATAGCTTGGTGGCGTCACAGAAAAATCTTCGCCCTGACGTTGAACTGTCATACCAAGACGTGACAAAATCAGCGCGATCTCATCCGCAGTCAAAGCAACACCCAACACACGATGCACACGCGCAGTGCGAAGTTTCACAGGTGGGCGTGAAGGTAGCGCGCTTATTACTTCGGTCACAGCGCCAGCTTCGCCACCGCAAATATCGAGGATTAATTGTGTGGCACGATCCAAGGCTGTTTGAGTTGCAGCAAAATCCACGCCTCGCTCGAAACGATAGGAAGAATCAGAACCGAAGCCGAGTTGTCGCGATTTGCCTACTATTACGTTAGGTGAAAAAAATGCGCTTTCCAAAAATATGTCAGTTGTTGCATCGTCAACCGCACTATCAGCGCCGCCCATCACACCGGCAAGTGCAAGCGGATTTTTGCTATCTGCAATCACCAGCATATCGGTTTTCAATTCCACCGTTTGCTCGTTTAACAATTTCAGACTTTCACCGACATGTGCGAAACGCACTTCGATGTTGCCGTTCAATTTATTCAGATCGAAGGCATGTAATGGTTGCCCCAATTCCAACAGCACATAATTGGTTACATCGACCAAAGCACTGATACTGCGCAAACCGCAGCGTTCAAGGCGCTGCACCATCCATGCGGGTGTTGTCGCCTTGGCGTTGACTTTGGAGATTACACGCCCTGTGTACCGAGGGCATGCGGTTGATGCCGTCACTTTGACCTTGCGGCTGTGCGGACTATTTTGCTCGAAAGAGGTGTGCGGTAAAGCTTGCAACACTGAGCCAGTCAGCGCTGCCACTTCGCGAGCGATGCCGTGCACAGAAAGACAATCACAACGATTCGGCGTGAGCTTGAGCGTGAGCAGGTGATCGTCCAAATCAAGATGCGCGCGAATGTTTTGGCCTACGTTTGCATCGGAGGCAAGCTCCAGAAGTCCACTGCTTTCTTCTGACAAGCCGAGTTCTTTGGATGAGCACAGCATGCCGTAGGATGCGATGCCGCGTACCTTCGCTTGTTTGATTTCCATACCGGGCAACTTTGCACCAACTAATGCGCATGGCGCTTTCATGCCCACGCTCACATTCTGCGCGCCGCACACAATAGCCAAGGGCTGAGCTTGTCCGACATCAACACTGAGCAGGTTCAATCGATCTGCATCGGGATGTTTTTCTTTGCTTAAAACTTGAGCCACTACTACTTTGTCGAAGGCCGGAGCAACGCCAGCAATTTCTTCGACTTCAAGCCCTGCCATCGTCAATAAATGCGCAAGTTCCCCGCTTGAAAGCGTAGGGTTAACCATCGTGCGCAACCAGGATTCAGAAAATTTCATATTGGCTCAGGAAAATTGTTTCAAAAATTGAAGATCATTTTCAAAAAACAGTCGCAGATCATTCACGCCATATCGCAACATTGCCAAACGTTCCACGCCCAAACCGAAGGCGAACCCCTGATATTTTTCTGTGTCGATGTTGACGTGCTTCAATACATTTGGATGAACCATACCGCAGCCGCCGATCTCCAGCCAGCCATCGCCCCAACTCAGGTCCATTTCGGCAGAGGGCTCGGTAAATGGAAAAAATGAAGGACGAAAACGTACTTGCATATCCTCTGTTTCAAAGAAGCGCTTGAGGAAATCGGCCACCACGCCTTTGAGGTCGGCGAAGCTGACTTTCTCGCCTATCCATAAACCTTCAACTTGATGAAACATCGGTGAATGGGTTGCATCCGAGTCAACGCGATAAACGCGTCCCGGCGCAATGATGCGAATATCAGGCAAGCTCTCCTGCTGGCTATATTTCGCCAGATGCGCTTCCATATAGCGAATTTGAATCGGCGAAGTATGCGTACGCAACACATGTTGCTCGTCGATGTAAAAAGTGTCGTGCATCGCTCGTGCGGGGTGATCTGCGGGGATATTCAGCGCGGTAAAGTTGTAAAAGTCGTTTTCGATCTCTGGGCCAGTTGCGACTTCAAAACCGATAGAGTGAAACAATGCTTCAATACGCTCCAGGGTGCGTGTAACAGGATGCAGCCCACCGACACCGAAGCCGCGACCTGGCAATGTCACGTCCAATGCTTCTGCTGCCAATTTGAGTTGCAGCGCCTGATTTTGCAAAGCATCACGGCGCGCCTGTAGCGCAGCCTCTATCTGCTGCTTCGCTTGATTGATGCGCGCGCCAGCTGCCGGGCGCTCTTCAGCAGAAAGCTTGCCCAATCCTTTTAACAGGGCGGTCAGACTGCCTTCCTTGCCAAGATAACGCGCCTTGGCATTTTCCAGTTCAGTTGCATCGGATATCACAGCAAAATTTGTTAGTGCCTGATCTAGAATTGTTTGTAATTCTTGCATCTTCTATCCACGTGAGTACGTTCTTTCGGAAGTACCAAACAACAAAAGCGATACGCTTAAAACAGTGCTGATGGCTGCATAGGTCTGGCTACCGGCTGTACATTTAGAGAGCCAAACTATGTATAAAATTCTACATCGCTATGCAGCTCACCCTGCCCTCAGTCCCTCCCTCGAAGGGAGAGGGAAGTTAAATCCCCTCTACCGGATGAAGGAGCTTGAGTCCCCTCCCCCACCGGGGTAGGGTTAGGGAGAGGGTGCTCTCCGTAACCAACTTGCCTAATTTACAGCTTCATCAAAAATGCGCCAACATTTTTAATATAACCAAACAAAAAAGGAGGCTCACGCCTCCTTTTTTATACTACTGACGATTACGCGCCGAGGCTGGCTTTAGCTTGTGCAAAAATCTGCGCGAACGCAGCTTTGTCGAACACAGCCAGATCAGCCAATACCTTACGGTCAATCTCAATCGAAGCTTTCTTCAAGCCGTTCATGAACACGCTGTAAGGCAGACCCAACTCACGTGCACCCGCGTTGATACGCGCGATCCAAAGTGTGCGGAACTGACGCTTTCTTTGACGACGGTCACGATACGCATATTGACCAGCCTTCATCACCGCTTCTTTGGCGATACGGTAGACGTTTTTACGACGACCGCGATAACCTTTGGCTAGGTCTAAAACTTTCTTATGGCGCGCACGCGCCGTTACACCACGTTTTACTCTTGGCATTTTCTATACTCCTTAAGCGTAGGGCATCATGGCGCGAACAGACGCCTTGTTGGTTGCATGAACCTCAGTCGTACCACGTAACTGACGTTTATTCTTGGTGGTCTTCTTGGTCAAAATATGACGCTTGAAGGCTTGCGAACGCTTGATACTTCCGCCAGCGCGAACGACAAAGCGTTTTTTCGCGCTGCTTTTAGTTTTCATCTTTGGCATAACAACTCCATTATTTGATGACGCCGGGAGGTTTCTGACAGAAACACTTGAAAACCCGGAACCACTTATTTGGGACTGCAACTACTACTCCACGCCAGCCAGTCCCTTACACCGGCATGGAACTTAAATCTTTATTTCTTCTTGGGACTGATCACCATCACCATCTGGCGACCTTCCATTTTTGGAAACTGCTCAATCACTCCGTGCTCAAGCAAATCTTGTTTTACGCGTTCAATCAACTGCATTCCAATCTGTTGGTGAGCAATTTCACGTCCACGAAAGCGCAAAGTAATTTTAGTTTTGTCGCCCTCTTCCAAAAACTTGATCAAGTTGCGCAACTTGATGTTGTAATCACCTTCATCAGTTCCGGGACGGAATTTAATTTCCTTGATCTGAACCTGTTTTTGTTTAAGCTTGGCTTCGTGTTGCTTTTTGCTTTCCGCGTATCGAAACTTACCGACATCCATCACGCGGCAAACCGGCGGTTCCGCCAAAGGCGCGATCTCCACCAAATCCAATTCTGCTTCATCCGCTATACGTATCGCTTCCGCTACAGAAACAATGCCAAGCTGCTCTCCCTCCGCGCCGATGAGCCGCACTTGTGGTGCCGTTATCTGCTCATTAATACGCTGTGATTTATCTTGTGCTATTGCAAATTCTCCATTTCAAAATTAAACCGTGCGCCCGTTACAGCTCGGTTCTAAAGCGCTCAATCAGCGCCTCCACCGACATCTGCCCAAGGTCTTCACCTTGACGGTTTCGCACGGCAACGAGACTCGCAACCATTTCCTTATCTCCTATAATGAGTTGATAAGGTAATTTCTGCAAGCTATGTTCTCGTATTTTATAGGTAATCTTCTCATTACGCAAATCTGATTGTACGCGGAAGCCGGAAGCCCGCAAGGTTGCTGTGACGCTTTCGGCATATTCTTCCTGCGCTTGCGAGATATTAATCACCACCATCTGCACCGGCGCCAACCACAGCGGCAGTGCACCGGCATGGTTTTCGACCAGTATGCCAATAAAACGCTCGAGCGAACCAAGAATGGCACGGTGCAACATCACGGGCACTTTGCGGGTATTGTCCTCATCGACGAACTCTGCCCCCAGACGTCCCGGCATGGAGAAATCCACCTGGATTGTTCCACATTGCCAAGAGCGCCCAATCGCATCCTTAATATGGAATTCGATCTTGGGGCCGTAGAAAGCGCCTTCGCCCGGCAACTCGACCCACTCCATGCCGGAAGCCCGCAAAGCAGCGCGCAAAGCATTTTCAGATTTATCCCAAATTTCGTCGGAACCCACTCTGCCCTCAGGACGCAACGCCAGTTTCACTACCACATCATTAAAGCCGAAATCTTTATATACTTTTAGGACGAGCGCATTAAATGCAGTGACTTCAGCTTCGATTTGACCTTCAGTACAGAAAATGTGACCGTCATCCTGCACAAACCCGCGCACACGCATCAAGCCATGCAAACCTCCGGACGGTTCATTACGGTGACATGAACCGAACTCACCATAGCGCAAAGGCAATTCACGATAGGAGCGCAGATCAGCGTTAAACACTTGCACGTGACCGGGACAATTCATCGGTTTGATCGCGTAATCATGTTTTTCCGACTCAGTGGTAAACATGTTGGCTTTGTAGTGTTCCCAGTGGCCGGATTTTTCCCACAACACGCGGTCGATGATCTGCGGGCAGCGAATCTCCTGATAGCCATTATCGCGATAAACAGCACGCATGTACTGCTCGATCACCTGCCACATCGCCCAACCTTTGGGATGCCAAAACACCATACCCGGTGCCTCATCCTGCATGTGAAACAAATCAAGTTGCTTGCCGAGTTTGCGATGGTCTCGCTTTTCAGCTTCTTCCAAGCGCATCAGATATGCGTCCTGATCTTCTTTCTTTGCCCATGCCGTGCCATAAATACGCTGCAGCATTTCGTTTTTTGAATCGCCGCGCCAATAAGCGCCGGCCACCTTCATTAGCTTGAATATTTTGAGCTTGCCAGTTGATGGCACGTGGGGGCCGCGACATAAGTCGGTAAACGCGCCTTCACTGTAAAGCGACACATCCTGGTCTGCAGGAATAGCTTCGATCAATTCAGCTTTATATTTCTCGCCGAGCGATTTGAAATATGCGACTGCCTCATCACGCGGTAAAACTTTACGCGTAACCGGCAGATCCTTTTTGGCTAATTCAGCCATGCGTTTCTCGATCGTGGCCAAATCTTCGGGCGTAAACGGACGCGAATAGGCAAAGTCGTAATAAAAACCGTTCTCGATCATCGGGCCAATAGTCACTTGCGCTTCGGGGAACAATTCTTTTACTGCATAGGCCAGCAAGTGTGCAGTGGAATGCCGAATCAAATCGAGTCCGTCAGCATCTTTATCCGTAATAATTGCGAGTTTGGCATCGGCAGAAATCAAATGCGATGTATCTACCAGCACGCCATCCACCTTGCCCGCCAGCGCAGCACGCGCCAAACCGGCTCCAATGCTCTGTGCTACGTCAGCGACTGTTACTGCATCAGGGAAGCTACGTTGTGAACCATCCGGCAAAGTAATAATTGGCATAAGGACTCTATCAAAAGAAAATGCGGCATCGCCGCACTCATATTTTTTTATTCAAATTGGCGAACAACTTTAACGGCTCGTCAAAACCTTCAACAATGGAATTGATTTTATGACTGAAAAACCCACCAATGCTTGATGCTATATTTTGGGTCACAGTTGTTCGGTTCTGTGCAGCTACGCATTGTATGTGTTAAGGAATATTTCGTCTATCTTTGTCGTTTCAACCCAGATTGTCCAACACGTCGTGCGCTCTTTGCAGGAGCGCCGATTCATCGGGCGTTTGAGGACTTTTTCGCCCGTTGAATCGGCGCTCCTGCAAAGAGCGCACGACGTGTTGGACAATCTGGGTTGAAACGACAAAGATAGACGAAGTATTCCTTAACACATACAATGCGTAGTTGCACATAACCGAACAAC
>CAIWKC010000433.1 GCA_903913145.1 uncultured Gallionellaceae bacterium
CGCCCGATATCTTGCAGCACAAATCCCTTGGTGTTGAGTGCCTGAGGAAAATCGGGTCGTATCGATATTGCCAGATCGATGCGTGCGAGCGCCTCTTCAAAGTGATCTTTTTTGTAGAGAGCAATACTCTCAAGATGCAAACCTTCAGGCGTTGCAACTACATTTCCAGTAATTGGCGTTGACACTAGCAATTCATCTGCATCGTCATTATTTCGATAATCTTTAACGAGCTCCAGCAGAGGTCGAAGATGTAGGGCAAAATGCTTCCAGCGAGCTACAGAGGTTTTGTAGATGGGTTTTCTAACTTGCGCCACACTTGCAGTTTTAACCAGCCGCTTATTCTGGTGAAAGTTCAGACAATTCTCATCCCAAGGTAGTCCCACGAATTCTAAAATTTTTCGCGCTTGTCCTTCCGTGTCTGCAATCATCTGCTCGTAAGGCAAATCGAGAATACGACACTTTGGCAACACTTTATGCCAGTGCTGCATCAATTTCATATAGCGAACGTAATAGCGCCCCAGTGTGCCCTGATCGTAGGCAAATTCCATGGTGTCGTTAAACAAACGCGAAAAACAGGAGAAACACGAATCCATCGGATCGCGCATCGCGTGAATAATTTTCGCATTGGGTAATGCCAGATGAATCAAGCCGAGATAGAAAAAATTAGCCGGCATCTTGTCTGTGATGTACTGACTTTCAGGTGAAAGTTTCCACACCCGTTTTATATATTCATCGCCAATTTTCCGCATATCCGTTTCGCTGAGGATATGCACACAAGCAGTAAATGGTTTATCCGCAGTGGCACATGTCTTGGCACTAATCACCTCACTTAGTTCCACCAACTCGCCAGCCCCATAAACTGAAGGATGACTGCACAGAATCTGCTCTAACAGCGTTGTGCCTGAACGCGGCATACCGACAATGAAAACAGGACTTTTGTCGCTTCCCTGCCAGTTTTTCCGTGCTTCAAAAAATGATTCATCAAACACACTGATGATTTGCTCGAGCATAGCATCAGCACGTCTTTCATCCATCGGCAGAATCGCGTGCTGTAGCCGGTTGCCCTCGGAATAGGCTGCGAAGGCAGCGTCATAATCACCCGTATCATCCAATGCCTTACCCAGCGCAAAGTTATAACGAATACGCGCTGGAATGGTTAGATTAGTCTGTCCTGAAAAAACTGCTTTAAGATGCGCCAGGTGAGGATCTTCTTTTGTATACGTTTTAAAAGCAGAAAGATTGTAGTGAGCTTCTACAAAATCCGGCTTGCATTCGATTGCAGCTTGAAAACAAGCGCGAGCTTCGTCCAAATTACCCCGTTCACTAAAAATAGCGCCCAGATTATTTTGCGCTTCGGCGTGTTCAGGATTCAACGCAATTGCTTTTGCATAAGATTCTTGTGCGGCATCTTTGTCTCCCTGTTGCTCAAGTGCCGAACCCAGATTATTCCAGGATAAACCGTGGTTGGGATTTAGCTTGAGCGCCCTGCGATAAGATTGAATTGCGTGCGGATAATTCTTTGCATCCGTATAGGCAAGACCCAAGTTGTAATGCGCGTCAATGTCGCCTGGGGCAAGTTTGCAACTGGCTTCACCCGCTCGAATCGCATCATCCAAGCGACCCAGGCGGCGACACATCTCACCGTAGTTGCGCTGGTATAACCCTACCTTTTTATCCAATGCAACCGCTGCTTTCAGCAAATCAGCTGCCAGCGGTAAATTTCCAGCACCATAAGCAAGAATACCCATTGCATGGAAAGCAGGGTGAAAACTTGGATCAGAAGAAATGATGCTGCGGTATGTTGTTTCTGCCTCACTTAACTTGCCTGCACGCTCAAACGATTGCGCCTCAGTCATCAATTTATTCTGTTGCGACATTGCATTTGCCATTGTTATCCATTCCGATCACTTATTGCCCAGCCAATTATGTGTAAGGCCAACTTGTCGAGCGATTGCAACTCCAAAATAATCGCGCAACAAGTTGTGCTCCCACAAACCCCACTTATTGCCCCTGGCCCTGTTTTTGTGGGAGGCCGATTCGTCGGGCGATAGTATTTCACAACACCTATTGACCTATAGCTTATCCCATCGATCATTCTCATCCAGAATCTCGCGCAGTCCGGCGACAGGGCGTGCTGACTCCGCAGGCTGGCACAAAATATTAGTCGATACAACTCCGCCAAAAATATTCTGGCTATTTTTTGCAAAATTATCAGGATTAAACAGCGGCGATAAGTGCCACCACACCCGGTAGTTTAGCGATTGCAAGAAACGAATCAGTGAGGCTGATTTTTCAGCACGGTCATTTTCCAGATATAGGATAGGTCTAAATTTGGCGATGGTATTCACTGCACCGGAAATAACTTCCTCTTCCATACCTTCAACATCAACTTTAATCAAGTTGCACCGTTGCAAGCCTAGTGAGTCTATCGTCACGATACCAACCTTTTCACCATCACCTTCGGTTAACAAAGACAAGCCACCAAAATTGTTTTCCAAACGCGGATCAACATTCGGCAATACCATCTCACCAAATTGCCTGCCCAAGCCTTGCTGACAAGTCACTACATTGACCAACTGATTTAGCGCAATATTGGCGCACAGAGTTTGAAATACAATTCTCTGCGGCTCAAATGCAAACACAGCCCCCTGCTCACCAACCAATTTCGCCAGATGAACTTTATGAGCTCCAATGTTGGCACCTGCCTCAACCACCAGATGGCCGAACCCAACCAATTGGCTGAACATCGCAGCTTCACCCTCAGAAAATTCACCGTAGGCAGCAATAGAGCCGCCGACGTATTTATCAAACCGATTGTAGAGTAAAGGGCCGTAGCGCGTTTGCGTCAGTTGATTGAATTGGATTATTGAATTCGGCATTTGCATATTTTATTTACTCAAACAGTGACTGCTTGACTGGCAAAATCACATTGAGATTTAGAACTTCATTTTAGAATAAATAAAGCCACGAATGTTGCTAGTGGCTTTATTTATTCGCGGAGCCGCTTCTGTCTTGGTGGGAGGCTGACTTGTCGGGCGATTGGGGGCTGTGAAAAGTGCGTCAAGTTACTACTACTCGGTGGCCAAGTAAGCTGCCGGTATTGCCGTTATTCCTTCTGCCAGGGGCCAGGGTTCGCCTTCGCCGTGACACATTACATACAAATGGTTCAAACGCAAAGTTTCTTTGGCGGTTCGCATAGAGGCAGTGACTTGGGGTGAATGGGTCAGTTTGATTTCAAATCCCATGCGGCGACCGTCTTGTAGAATTAGCAAGTCCAGTTCTGCACCTGAGTGCACGCCCCAAAAAAATGCTTCGCCGCGTTTCGCTCCGGTGCGACGGATTATTTCGCGCAGTATGAATCCTTCCCAGGAGGCACCGCATTTCGGGTGTGCCAACAAATTTTCGCGATCGCCAATGCCCAGAAGGCTGTGCAGCAATCCGGTATCTGCCACATACACTTTGGGGGCTTTTACTTCGCGTTTGCCGACGTTTGCATACCACGGTGGCAAACGAAACGCCATGAAGGTTCCCTCTAAAATATCCAGATAACGCGACACCGTTTTGTCACTCACCCCAAGTGCCCGCCCCAATTCGCTGCCATTCCAGGTTTGCCCGTGGTAATGCGCCAACATCGTCCAAAAACGGCGTAATGTTAGCGCGGGGAGATTAATGCCCAGTTGCGGCAAATCACGCTCCAGATAAGTGCGGATGAATGCCTCGCGCCACTCACGGCTAATATTTAGATCGGCTGCCAAGAGGGCTCGCGGAAAACCACCGCGCAGCCAACGGGTATCCAGCCAATCCGGCCCATAAGGGTTGTGGGAGAGTTCACTCAATGCTAGTCCGTCCAGCTCGTGAAAAACAACCCTGCCTGCCAGAGACTCTGAGGTATGTTTAAGCAGTTCGGGAGCCGCGCTGCCGAGGATCAAAAATCTGGCCGGTATGCCAGCACGGTCAGCCAATACCCTCAACAGTGGCAAAATATCCTGACGAAGCTGAATTTCATCCAGCACCACCAAGCCTTTTAATTCGCGGAGCACAAAAGAGGGATCACTCAGCCGTGCCTGATCATTCGAATCTTCGAGATCGAAGTAATGCTTTGAACCGGGCCAATCTTTTTCCAATTGCCGTGCAAGCGTGGTTTTACCCACCTGCCGCGCCCCTAGGATAGCAACAACAGGGAAATTGGCAAGCTGCCGTTTAAGTAACTCAAGATGACGGGTTCGTAAAATCATGCAAATCATAATACATGAAATTTCGGAGTCAAACACCGAAATTTCATGTATTATTTAATAAGGCAATGTCCTTAAATTGCAGCCGCAAGGGATATTCGCCCCAACCCGACATGTTCAGTCGGTCTCCACACACTGAGCGATGTGGTTTTGTGGGAGGCCGATTCATCGGGCAATTGCAACTCCAAAATCATCGCGCAACAAGTTGAGCTCCCACAAACCTCACCTACTTCCTCTGGCTCTGCTTTTGTGGGATGCCGATTCATCGGGCGATTGCACTCCAAAACCATCGCGCAACAAGTTGAGCTCCCACAAACTCCACCTACTTCCTCTGGCTCTGCTTTTGTGGGAGGCCGACTTGTCGGGCGATTGCAAGCCGACATAATCAACAAAAAAGCCACAGGTTCGACTCCGTGGCTTTTTGCAATCCTATTATCTAATCTTTTAGAACGACCACCTGAATCTAGCCGACACCGTCTGCCCCACAAAGTGGCTGGTGCTTGCATCCGCATCGTAACGCAGTGCCACTTCGGTGGACTTATCCGTGCGCACAAAACCCAAGCCGCCTCTTGCAATCCACGGACTCGGGCTAAATCCCTTCGTGGTAAAGCTGGACGTGGAATCACC
>CAIWKC010000434.1 GCA_903913145.1 uncultured Gallionellaceae bacterium
GGGTAGTGGCTACACGGCAACTTCGGCAGGCAGCACGGTGACTTTTAAAGCCCCCGCAGGCGCGTCCTATAACGGTGCTGCGATTACCATCCTGCCGGGAACCAGCATTACCCCGGTGACGGCTGTGGCAGCGGTTAACGCCTCGCAATCGATCACTTTCACGAACAGCGCAGCAGTTAATCCAGCAGGCGTCACGATTACCGTGAACGGCACCAATATCATGACGTCATCCTCGCCGGGTAGCGCTATGACTTCAGCTCAGCTGGCCGCTTGGGTGGCGAGCCATTCGACACTTACCGGCTATACGATTTCAAATACGGCGGGTTCTAGTGTTGTGACGATTGCGGCCAATGGACCAGGGCCGGCATTTAACATCACGTCATTGACGGTGACGTCATCGGAAAATGCTTCAAGCGACATCTCGGTTAACGCGGCAACTGCAGGCACCTCAGCAACGGTACCAATTAGTGGTCACTTTACAGTAACCGCACTTACTAAAAACACCTCAATTTCGATTAAGTGTGGCGGAACTAATATTGTTAATACTTTTACTTCAACTAACAGTAATACGCAGAGCACTGTATTAGCGGGCTTTTACACATCCGTGAATGGTAAAAATTCTGGTGTATATTCGACGACTTGTTCGGCGTCCCCAAGCACAGCTGCTCCAACAAGCGTTGCTTGTACAGTAGCTGTTTCAGCAGGGGTGTCAGCTTGCAGCGGTGGATTTACTTTCCCGGGAGCCGTTACAACTTCTGCAAATACCGGTCCAAGTGGCGGGACCATTGCATCAGCAGCCTCACGTACTTTCTCTTTCACGAATACCTCCGCGGTCAATCCGACTAATTTTCAGCTTATGGTGTCTGTGAATGGAGCTGCCGCAACCAATATCTTAAGTTCTGCCTCCCCTGGCAGTCCGATGAGTTCTTCACAGTTGGCATCCTGGGTCGCTTCGAATATCACTCCGGCTTTTGCGGCAAATTATACTGTGACAGCTAACACTAATATCGTGACAATCACCGCGAAAACGAGCGTCGCCACCACTTACGACATTACTTCCATCACGCCTTCGGGCTCAGCGCCTCTGCTAACCTCCACAAATGGTGCGGCGGTAGCCGGTGTCACCGCCGTTACCGGTGTGACGGGTCAAAATGATATGACGCCCTCACTCTCGGTTACGGCCTTCAGCGGGGGTTCGGACGGCAGTACCTCCGGCATGGGTTGCACAGGTGCCAATGGCAGCCAGTGCAACAGAAATACGCATGATCACCAATATGACAAAATTTATGATGTCACCGGTGTGGATATGCGCAACCCCAATGACGTCAATTTTGATCTTTCGAAAGCGGTTCCGAATATTAATCAGAATTTCAAGGTGATCATTCACAATCAGTATTTGAATCCGGCTGCAACTTTGAATATTGGCAATTCGAATTACTTGCCGAATGTGAATTTCGGATACATCAGTATCAAGGGTTACACGACATCGGCGACGCTGGATTTAGCCACGCTGCCGACCTATAACCAGAATGCGGCATCTTCCGGCGATGGTTTCAGTGCGCCAAAATATATTGCCAGTCTGGTCATGAATCTGCCGGTTGATGCGTTGACCGCCAAGGACTGGTGGGGCAATGGCGACTTGCGTGCCGGGCTTATTCCGACACAGCCGAGCTGCGTCTTTAATTCGGCCGGTGCACATGACGGCAACATGTATCAACCCATCAATGCACCGGCCAATAGTGCATCTTTCGGCTATCCGGCAGATGGGCCGGGTACGTTGGGCTACACCAATTCAACGACCCCGGCGACAGCCACTGGCGTGCGCCACAACGGTGCGTTGACGATTCAAATAATCAGGGATAACACGCCAAACTCGGACCTTGAGCTGAATGACAATTTGGGGCGCCCCGAATACGGCTGGCGCGTCAAATCCCAGTTTTACCAACAAGACGTGCTGGTGGAATATAACACCTATTGGCACCACCCGAATGGCAAGTGCTTCGGCTCTGCGGGCTGGACCAAAGCTCCGGGGCCGGATACCGGTGGTAACCCACCGACACCGATTCACACAGCGGGCGCCACCGATCCAAAACTCGGTAACCTGACCGGAAATAATGGCTCTGTGACCAGCGTTGTCACGCAGGGTAATACCACAACGATCACTTATGCCAACGGCACCAGTACTGTTATCATTCGTATCGTGAATGCCGATGGGTCGGTTACTACGATTACTGTCAACATCCCGGGTGGAACCACGCCAGTAACGGCAATTGTCAATTCGAATAGGTCGGTTGTCGTGACCATAGGTGGAATTGCCACAACCGTTGCCGCCGGCAGTTCAACGACCTTAGCGAACGGTGCAGTCATATCCAATATAACCACGGCTAATACGGCAGGAACAAGTACTGGCGGAGGTCTGTTGAATCAGAATGCGGTTGGCTATAAACGAATTTCGTGGAAAGAACTGATCAGAAATTAATCTGGTTAGGTATGTAGATTGCAGACTAATGGTGCAAGGAGAGACAATGATATCTTGGCGTTCAAACGGCTTTACTCTAATCGAATTGCTGATCGTGGTGACGATCGTCGGCATTCTTGCCGCGGTCGCAATTCCGAATTACAGTAGCTATATTGTAAAAAGTTCGCGTTCGGGTGCGCAGGCAGAACTACTGCAGCTCGCGGCATTGGAAGAAAAAATCTATCTTAACTCGAGCGCTTATTCACCTAACATCGCGACGAATTATGATGGAACTGCCAGTGGCGGACTTGGGTCGACCGGTGCCACCAAAGATAGTAAATATACTCTCACGGTGGTTTCAGCCGGACAAACATTCACCATTACAGCGACGCCAGTTGCTGGGAATTCACAGGCAAATGATGGTAATTTGTCTATCAGTGAAAACGGCCAACGTTTGTGGGGTGCGGCCAAGTGGTAGGGTGGATTCTATAATTGTTGCGAACGGGCCCGCTGGTTGCGGGCCTTGTTTTTTTTTATCATTGGCGATTGCCAGCTTTCTTGTTCGCAGGAAACGCTTGGACGATGATCTGCGGCTGCGCCGATGAAGTGTGTTTTTCTCCCTTGCCCTCGGGGTGAGGGTTGCGGTGAGGGTGAGCGTTCAACCAGCTATTTATCACCCTAAATTTCTCCCCAAGCATGAAATGTTTAAGGGAGGACGCGTGCAAGTGGGAATTAATTCGACGCCTCCCAGAAAATGAAATTGAATTGGTTTATAGTCCCGCCAGCATATTGATCAAAAGAATATTTTCGTAAAAGTACAGTGAAATAAGAGGTTTCGGGTGCAAAAAAAGTATTTGGTAATTGGTGCCGGTGCCCTTGGTTTGGCGACTGCCGAAGCGCTATTGCAGCAAGGTGCGGAAGTTACCGTGCTGGAACAGGGTGCTGTCGGGCAGGAATCGTCGTGGGCCGGTGGAGGCATTTTGTCGCCATTGTGTCCGTGGGATTATCCCGATGTGGTGACGCAACTTTCTTCGCGCGGCGCTGCTTTATTTGGAGCATGGGCAGAAAATTTGCACCGCGCAACAGGAATCGATCCGGAGTACTTGCGTTGCGGAATGCTGGTATTGCCGCCATTAGACGTGGAAGTCGCACAGCGTTGGTGTGAAGCGCATGGTGTGAAGTTTTCATTCAGAGATGGCGGCATGTTTTTGCCGGATGTTGCGCAAGCGCGTAACCCACGATTGCTTCAATCGTTACGTGCCCGAGTCGAGCAAATGGGCGTGCACATTATCGAACATAGTGCCGTGACGGAAATACAATCGAACAATAATAAAGTTGTCAATGTGAAAACCTTGCGTGGCGATTTCAGCGCAGATAATTATATTGTCACTGCGGGTGCGTGGAGCAAACAGTTGTTGGGTAATCAGGCGTTACATCTCGGTATAAAACCAATCCGCGGGCAGATGCTGTTGTTCAAATTTGATACCGCACCGTTGCCGCATATTGTGTTGCATGAGGGACTTTATTTAATTCCGCGTCGTGACGGACATTTACTGGTGGGTAGCACGCTGGAGGATGTAGGCTTTGACAAGAGCACGACAGATGAAGCACGCGAATTGTTGTTGCAGCGCGCAGTCAAAATATTGCCAGTGTTAGGCGACATGCCGCTGGTGAAACACTGGGCAGGGCTGCGTCCCGGTTCACCTGAGAATATCCCCACCATCGGACGGCATCCCATCCTGGAAAATCTTTACATCAACAGCGGACATTTTCGCTATGGCGTGACCATGGCACCTGCAAGTGTTGAAGTGCTGATGAATGAGATTAATGGATTACCGCAGCTGTTTGACGTGTCTGCGTATAAGTGGGTGGTGTAAGGAGTTGCCAGACGTTAGCCATTTGTTAAGTCAAAACGCTATGTCTGAAAATTGGGTTGTTTTCTTGAATGGCAAATAAACATCAAGCTGATGGTAATGGTTGCGACTTAACGCACACTTCTAAGCCTCAATCGTCCGACAAGTCGACCTCCTACAATGAGCGCTGGTTTGCGAGGTCAATTTGTCGGGCGATTGCAATCGAAGGGTGCTTTTACACTTAGCTGATATAATATTGAATTGAATAATCGCCGAAATAGTTCTAGTGGTAA
>CAIWKC010000435.1 GCA_903913145.1 uncultured Gallionellaceae bacterium
AGCCTCCGGTTAATCTGGAAGCTGAAAGCATTCATAACGAAAAAATAAAAGTATTAAAAGCACTGCGCCCCATCACACTTAATAAGGTTGAAGATGAGCATTTCCGAAATTAAGTAATGGTATTGGCAGTATCCGAATTGGCAAAAATGGTAATGGAATTAATTACACGTTATATAACATTTTGCGGATTTTCAATCATCTGCTGATAAATCATACTTTGTAAAACGACACCATCATTTGGCTGGAGTTCCTGGAATTCAATCCCATGACGTATGAAGCCTAATTTACTTGCATCAGGATCTTCGCCACTGATCACAGCTCGAATGACGCCATTAACTGTTAAATATGCATCCACGTTGTGCAACTGAACTCGAAAAGCCAGTTTAAGAACGTCTCCCTTGACACCCAAAGGTTGCTTCGATTCTAAAGAAACACCGTTTGCACTTATGTCAGAAATTAGAGCGGAAATCTGTGAAGCAGAATTGTTTTTACTGTCTTGTACAGTGGCGATGATGCGGGTTTTGATGCGTGGGGCTTTGCGAATCTTGATACCTTGAATATTATCTGGAAAAGACAAATGCATATATTCATAAGGAATTTTAATAATTCGTTCGATGGTACATGCAAAACCGAAAGCATTCTGTCCTGAGAAAGATCGCATTACAACTTTCTCTTTTTCCATAAGCTGCAGGCGAAGCCCGCTGGCAGTAATAGGCACAGTAACTAAAAGACTGGCTCCCCGTAAAAAACCTATGACTTTAACAGAGAAGCGTTCGCGAGCAAGTTGAGAAGGTGGCTCAAGTTGAAGCCGATCCTCAACCTTTAGCCGCATATCATCGAAAGTGAATACAGATTCCGCTTTATCCAAGGTGGAATCAACACTTTTTTGAGTCGGTAGGTTATGCGCAGTTTCTACACTAATTGCAGGAGTTTCCCAAGCAAGCTCACGGTAAGCGCCAGTAGCTAGAAGCTCGTCTCTATGGTTGTTATCACGAACCATGTCTCCTTCACTTAGCAAAAGCAAATATTCTTGAGTGTATAGCGACCAAGATATAGGCTTGCCAGAGACAATTTCATTACTGTTAGCTAAGATGAGGCTCATATTTGAAATTATTTCTCGCGAATAAATTAAAGTATGAAAAGTGACTAACTTTTGTCAGAATTTGCCGAAATTTCTGCACTGACCATAAGTGTCATACTATAAGATTAAAATACAACAAATTATAGTGAACTTACTTAGTTCTTTGCAAAACCTTTTGCTGTCGAAAAAGAAATATGAAAATTAGAGTGAAACTATAACAATATAATGAAAATCTTTTAATGTTATTCAGATACTTGAGTGTTACACTTATTATGGAATTTCAAATTGTTGTTTAAATAAAATCCCCCACGTGTAATTCGTAGAGCGGTCGACTTTAGGCGATATTCGATAAAAAGTTGCCATAGTGATTTTGGATTGAATCCTAAATTTTGATAAGGAGTTAATTATGAGTAGTCAACAGGAACGTAATACAAAAAGTTCAGCCTCCGAAAGTAAACGCCCCGCAGATAGCCATGCAACTGAAGATGCTACCGAAGCGCCAAAGACGAGCCTTATGAAACAAAACCTGACGGTTGCCCGGCACTACATAATGCTTGGATTGGTTCCGGCGTTATCAATTTGTGCATTAGTGATTGCGGTGTTTGCCGTAACAGAGAATCAGTCCGGAGAAGAACAACTAAGCAGGACGAAACTCAAAATTGACAGTCTAAATTTAAGCCTGTCGGCTACAAAAAGTGAATTGGAAAAACTTAAAGTCGCTAGTGCTCAGACAAACGGGTTGCAAGAAGAAGTGAACAAAAAACAGGATGACCGGGTAACGAAGATCATCCAGAATGTAACCCCGCTACAGGTGAAGTTAAAAATTTCCCCCACTCTTGAAGAACAATTGCGACAAGCCGTGACGGTATCTGCAGTTGCGCCTGCCGCCGTGTCCAGCGTGCCAGCGGCATCAGCTGTTGCAACCACTGCCACAAAGCAGCCACTCCCCCAAGTTAAAGTCATGAAAGAGGCGATTGATAAATACAACAAGAATAATTAGGCAGACATACGATAAAATCAAGACCCACGCACTTAGCGGGTTAAATGACAATGGGCTGTAAAATATTGCGCTAAGTTGTGCGTGATATTCTTCGGTCCTGTTCTATCTGAATGCATTCAAAATGAAGTTCGTATTTACTATGTTGCTGCTTCTTCTTCCAGCTATTTCATTAGCAAATCAGGATGAAGACTTTCTTGCAGCCCGCGAAGCTTTTCGCAAGGCTGATGAGTACCAATTGGAAAGAATGGCAGAGCGTTTAAAAAATACCATTATGGAGCCGTATGTAACATATTACAGACTGCGAATGCATTGGGACGATAAAGATACTTCCGAAATCAAGCAGTTTTTGTCCCGAAAGGAAGATACGCCAGTTATTGATCAATTTCGCAACGAATGGCTAAAGTATCTTGGCAAGCGCCAACATTGGGATGATTTTGCGGCTGAATATCCAAGACATACCAGCGAAGATATAGAGCTGAGTTGCTATACATTACAGTGGCGTCAACTAACCGATGAAATAAGCGCGCTGCGGGAAGCTCGCACCAAATGGTTTAGTGGTACCGGTCAGCCGGAAAGCTGTGCAACGCTGTATGAAACGGCGGTAGATAAAAAAATTATCAATGAACAAGATATCTGGACTAGAGTGCGTCTGGCACTCGAAACAGGCAACATATCACTTGCCAAGCAGTTGGCGAATAAATTGCCGAAAAGATATGAATTCCAGGCGACATACTTGGATAAAGCATCGAGTAATCCGGATCGATACTTGACTAAAACCAAATGGGATAAAAACAGCGAATCCCAGAGATTGGTCGCGCTATTTGCGTTGCATCGCTTGGCAAAGCAGTTTCCCCAATTGGCCTTTGAAAGATGGCAAAAAATTGCATCCGGTTTTCCCGAAGCAGAACAACATTATTTCTACGGCTGGCTGGCTTATGAAGCGGCACGTATTCAAGATGCACGCGCATTGGAATGGTACAAAGTAGCCGGAGATGCTCTTTTGAATGAAACACAGTTGGCTTGGCGTGCGCGTGCCGCATTGCGCGTACAGGACTGGCACGAGGTGTGGTCGAGTATCACTGCCATGAGCGTTCAGCAACAGAAGGAATCAACATGGCGTTATTGGAAGGGTCGCGCATTAAAAGAATTGGGAAGAACAGCTGATGCAGAAATAATGTTTGCAGACCTTAGCCATGAGTATAATTTTTATGGCCAATTAGCGGCTGAAGAGCTGGGAACTTCGCCAGCAGCGGGCATCGTTACAGTGAGCTTTCAAACGAACAAAGAAGAACTCAATGAAATGCAAAATCTGCCGGGTATACAGCGTACCCTGGCACTGTATCGCATGGGTTTGAGAGTAGAAGCGGCAAAAGAATGGGCCTGGGTAATACGCAATTTCGACGACAGGAAACTGCTGGTAGCGGCTGAACTTGCGAGACGTTATGAAATGTACGACCGTTCCATTAATGCTGCTGAGCACACAACGGCAATACACGATTTCAATCTGCGATATCCCGCGCCTTATCGGGAATCAATGCAACCGCGATTGCGGGAAAATGGTCTGGAAGAAGCGTGGGTGTACGGTCTGATGCGTCAGGAAAGTCGTTTTGCCAGCCAAGCAAAATCAGATGTTGGCGCAGCGGGATTAATGCAGATCATGCCAGCTACGGCGAAATGGGTAGCACGCAAAATGGGTATGCGAGACTACCGCTCAGCACTGATTCACGAAACAGAAGTGAATCTCAAATTAGGCACATACTACATGAAGAATATTTTAACAACATTCGATAATAATGCCGTGATGGCTTCAGCCGCATACAACGCAGGCCCATCAAGGGCTCGACAGTGGCGCGGTGAAAAACCATTGGAAGGTGCAATTTATATAGAGACTATTCCATTTGATGAAACTCGGGATTATGTTAAAAAAGTAATGAGTAACACTGTGTATTATTCCAAACTATTTGACCAGCCATCAGTCTCTCTCAAACAGCGCCTCGGTATAATAAACGGTCGAACACTTGAAAATATAAAGCCAATTCCCGATGAGCATTGAGTCGCATGATGATGCATCTGATTTACCCCCTCATTTACTGACGGGAAAGAGTTGGGGTGAGGGGGTCTTTTGAACATCTCATCAAAAATCTATTGTGTCGGTGGCGCGGTACGTGACCAGCTACTCGGTTTTCCCGTGCAAGATCACGATTGGGTCGTGGTGGGCAGCACACCTGAACAGATGGTGGCGCAGGGCTTTAAACCAGTTGGCAGTGATTTTCCTGTATTCCTCCATCCTGAGACGCATGAAGAATATGCCTTGGCTCGTACCGAAAGAAAAGTGGCACAAGGCTACAAAGGTTTCAATGTGCATGCCTCACCGGAAGTCACACTTGAGCAAGATTTACTGCGGCGCGACTTCACCATCAATGCAATTGCGCAAGATACCAACGGAAATCTAATTGATCCGTACAATGGCCAAGCCGATCTGAAAGCCGGGATATTGCGCCATGTAAGCGCAGCGTTTTCCGAAGACCCGGTTCGTATCTTACGTGCAGCGCGTTTTGTGGCACGCTTCGATTTTAAGATTGCACCGGAAACATTAGCGTTGATGCGATCGATGGTCGATAACGGTGAAGTAGATGCGCTTGTAGCCGAAAGGGTTTGGCAAGAACTGGCCCGCGGAATGATGGAAGCACATCCGTCGCGCTTTTTCACAACTTTGCGCGAATGCGGTGCCTTGAAAAAAATATTGCCCGAAGTGGACGGGCTTTTTGGTGTGCCGCAGCCAGTGCACTACCATCCAGAGATTGACTGCGGCATCCACACCATGATGGTGATTGACGATACCGCCAAACAAAACCGTACACTTGAAGTACGCTTCTCCGCACTCACTCACGACCTTGGCAAAGCAACTACGCCGGAAGAGATATTGCCCCGCCACATTGGGCACGAAGCCCGCAGCGTGGGCCTACTCAAGGTGATGAGCGAGCGCTTGCGCGTACCGGCTGATTGTCGTGATTTGGCATTGCTGGTTGCGCGTTATCATGGCGATGTGCACCGCGCACGAGAATTACGTGCCGACACCGTCGTAAAAATATTTGATAGCTGTGACCTGTGGCGCAAACCAGAGAGGTTTGCACTAATCATGCAAGCTTGTGAGTCTGATGCGCACGGACGCACCGGCCATGAAAACGATGCTTACCCGCAAGCTGAGTATTTATTGAGTTGTGCGAGAGCCGCTCAGGCAGTAAATGCTGGAGAAATTGCCGAAGCCTGTGAAGACAAAAATCAAATCGCAGATAAAGTGCGTGAAGCTCGAATCAAGGCAATAGAAGTGGCTATCAAGAAATTTATAACTAGTACATAACAATTTTCTGGTGCTCAACTTAAAACGATTCAATAAGGATTGGGGCCAATCAGATATCTTTATATCGACTATTAACTTCTGCTATCTGCCACATAACAGCCACAAAATTATAGAATTAGTGAAATGGCGCTGACGTCCGATTGTGTTGAAAAACTATTTTTTGCACCTCCTGAAATATTTCGAAATTAAGGGATCGTCCACAAATAGCACTTTATTGTCTCAGGTAGCTTGGCGTAATGTTTCATGGATGAGTTAATCAATACTCGATGTACCCGTCCATATCGAAAAAATTGA
>CAIWKC010000436.1 GCA_903913145.1 uncultured Gallionellaceae bacterium
TATATTGCTGTCCATAAATATTTCCACCCAATGTAGCAGCACAAATGAAAAGATTTGTATTCTTGGTTCTATTGTTTATGGTTCTATTTTCTTCCCGGGTTTTAGCGGGATGGACTCAGGTTGATTTAGGCAGCGGCGGAAACGGTATGAATCAAGTTGCGGTCGGCAGTGGCAGAAGTGACGGCGTGATGCGGGTGTATGGCGGAAATTGTGATACTCATATCTATGAATTTGCTTATTCGGGCGGTATATGGACAAAAACTGACCTTAATTTTGGAGAAGCTTCGGCGGGGCGCACTTGGACTTTAGCGGTGCAGTATAAACGCTGATTTCATCGTATACCTTCATATCTATTTCATTCCACATGGGAATGAATAGCGAGCCAATTCCCAGCACCCATCCAGTCAGGATTGAAACTGAAGCCAGTTTGAGTGATTGCTTGTTTAGAACGAGATTCTGGCGCCAATTCATAGGCTACTTAAGTCAGTGGGTTGATATGCATTCGCAATAGGCCTCGCATAATAATGGCGATTGGCCGAAAGCAAAAGGGTTAAGTAAACATCTGCCAGCCCAACATCAAGTCGGTTTATTCTAAATGTACTCATCTTAAACATAGTTTACTTTTGAAAAATAGGACTAATCCATTCGGTTAAAGGTCTAGTACTTTTGGACTATAAATAGGCCGTTTGTCCTATAGACATTTAGGGCAATTTGAGTATTAATGCGCGGGAATTGACCCTATAAATACTTAGGTTATTTAGTCGGGAATTGTAAAGTATCAATTCACTAGTTTTCAGCCTGTCACGAAAAACGTCCGCAGTACTCGTTTTGCACATGGCGCAAACCACAAGCAGTTATACAAATTATTGAAAGTGATAAGTTGAGGTAAAGTCATGGCCATCGTTACGCAGAGTGCAAACTATATAATTGATTCTCTCCTATATGGTTCCCGTTGGGGCACAGGGACAGGAGTGACAACAATCTACTATAGTTTTCCCACTTCAAGTAGTCTGACTGGCTATACCAACCCAAGTCAACCCAATCAAGGCTTTGTTCCCTTATCGCTAGCTGAGCAAAATGCAGTTATCGCCGAACTCGCCGTTTGGGCTTCAGTCGCAAACATCAATTTTGTTCAGGATCTCACCGGTGGCAATGGTGCCAGCACCATTACCGTGGCTTACACCAGTTACCAAATGACTGCCAGCGAGGCGGCGACCGCCTACCTGCCAACCGATACAACTGCGCAGGGCGGCGACATCTGGCTCAATACAGCATTTCAAAGCTCGATTGACGCAAGCCTTACCCCCGGGTCGTTTGGCGCCTTCACGATTTTGCATGAATTGGGACATGCACTCGGACTCAAACACCCCGGACAAACCACGTCCACCTCCGGTGTCACCGTAGGGGCACAGGAAGACACCATTTTCAACAGCGTGATGAGTACCAATATTGCGCCCGGCGTGCTTTTGAATGCCGCAGGTGACAACATTGATCGCCTTCCCACCACCTTGATGTCTTATGACATTGACGCGATGCAATATTTGTATGGTGCCAACACCACCACAAATGGCACCAACACCACCCCAACTAATAATGGACAATCCACCGTCACGACCGCCAATGGCAACACCACGTACACCTATGCCGATACTGGAAAGTACCTGGAAACCATTTATGACACGAGCGGCATCGACACCATCGTCCTGACTGGAACGACGGGCGGAGAAATTGATTTGCGTCCCGGCGAATGGAGCAAGCTGGGTACCCCCGTGCAAATTACGAATGCCGACGGTACCATCACATACGTTGCCGACACGGTCCAGATCTATCATGGTAGCACCATCGAAAATGCCACCGGCAGCAATGGTAACGACGTACTGATTGGCAATGACGTTGCCAACGTGCTGATTGGCAATGCTGGGAATGACATTTTGATTGGTGGCTTGGGGGCGGATACCCTCACGGGCGGAACGGGTGCGGATTGTTTTGTGCTCTCTGTTGATCCGGCGGGAACTACCGACACCATCACCGACTTCAACGCAGCGCAGGGCGATACGCTCGAATTGGGGCAACTCACTTTTAACGGCCTCATCCGTGGAACCGGTTCGCTCGGGGCAGACCTGATAGCCCAGGGCTACCTGAAAATCGTCGCTTCGGGTGCAAATACCATTATCCAATATGACCAGGATGGAACCGCAGGATCGGCTGCTGCACAAACCCTCGTCACACTGCAGAGTGTGCCTTACACAACCTTTACCGCCGCTGTAATCAATACCGCATTCGTAACCGGTACCGCCGGAACCAATCTGTCAACGCTTCTTTCCGGCACCGCAGGCAATGACACGTTAGACAATAGCGCAGCCACGACCGGTAGCACCCTCGATGGCGGCGCTGGTAACGATGTCCTGTTGGGTGGATATGGGAACGACATCCTGCTGGGGGGATCAGGCAATGATGCGCTGCTGGGCGGTGCTGGCAACAACGTTTTTAATGGCGGAACGGGTAACGACTTCCTGTTTGGGCAGAGTGGCAACGATACCTATATTTTCAACCTGGGCGATGGGCAGGACGTAATCAACGAATTGGGCGGAACCGATGTGCTCAGCCTGGGCTCAGGCATCACCTCCTCCAACCTTACACTCACCATGTGGGGTACAGATTTGATTATTTCCCTGACGGGTACCGATCAAATTACAGTGCAAGACTGGAACAACAGCAAGCTTGAGTTTTTCAAATTTGCGGACGGCACCATTTGGAATGGCAGTGCCATTCAAAGTGCCATTGATACGACAGCCTTGGCCAATGCCGCTGCTTTGGATACTGTGGCCGGAGACAATACTTCTACATCTGTGCTATTAGCTGCAGGTGTCTCATCGGGATCAGTTACTGGATTGATCAACCATACGGACCTAAATGGCGTCAGTCCTGATGCGGATGCATATCAGGTCAACCTGATAGCCACTCAACTTTACACTTTCACCCTGACCTCTCCCAGTCTGGACGGAGTCTTGACAATTTATGATTCCAATGGCGTCAATCTGCTATCCGTAGACAATCGTTCAACGACCTGGTTAGATAACTCTGCGATCGGAGCACCTGAAACAGTTTCCTGGACTCCGCCATCTGACGGGGTTTATTACGTCTCGGTTTCCGCTAATGGCCAGCTCGGTAGTTATACATTAAGTGCGACTACGTCAAGCGGCATCATCAGCGGTGGCAGCGGAAATGACGTATTACAGGGTACTGCGTTAGATGACACGATCAATGCAGGCCCTTCGGGAAATTTCACGCTCATTGGCGGGGCAGGTGATGACACACTAACCGGTGGTGCGGGTAACGACATACTGAGTGGTGGTATTGGTTATGACTGGCTAATTGGAGGTGCCGGGGCGGACACCATGATCGGCGGCTTAGGAAGTGACAGGTATTTCGTAGACAATCCCGGCGATGTCGTGATTGAAAAGGCGAATCAAGGCAGCGATTCCGTCTATAGCTCGGTTGATTATACGCTGACAGCCAACGTGGAATCTCTCTACCTTACAGAGGCTAGTGCTACAGACATTATTAATAATCTAGGAACTCCTGGAACTACTAATCTCAACGGCACAGGTAACGATTTAGCGAATTGGATTCAGGGTAACGACGGCAATAACATTCTCAGCGGACTGGGGGGCGCAGATAATTTGGATGGCGGTTTGGGCGACGACACACTTATCGGTGGCTCTGGTAACGATTGGTTGAGTGGTGGAGTTGGCGTAGACACCCTTGATGGTGGCTACGGCAACGATCATTTGGATGGTGGTATAGGTGCCGACAAAATGACAGGCGGCACCGGCGATGACTACTACGTTGTAGACAACTGGGATGTTGCAACCAATTCTGGGGATGTTGTAATCGAGAATGCAGGTGAAGGCATTGATACTGTCGAAAGCTCGGTCACCTATACGCTTACCGCCAACGTCGAGAATCTTGTACTGACTAACACTGGACTTACCGGCACTGGGAATGCACTGGACAATGTCATTACCGATTACTACTACGGCGGCAATACGCTGATTGGCGGTACAGGCAATGATACCTATGTGGTGAACAACGCTACCACAATTGTTGAGAATTCAGGTGAAGGCACTGACACGGTACAAAGTTCCATTTCCTGGTCACTTGCCGCCACACCCAATATCGAAAATATTATCCTTCAGGGTGACGGGCTTACTGCAGAAGGCAATGCGGGCGCGAACGTCCTTACTAGCGGCGTGTCAGCAGGTTACATCGGTGTGGGAAACATCCTCAGAGGCGGTGCAGGCAACGATATTTACGTTGTCAATGGAACTGCTGACATTGTCGACGAAGTCACAGCAGTTGGCGGAGTCGCGGCGGGGGGTATTGATACCGTCCAAAGCTCGATCACTTATGCCCTTGGCACCAACGTTGAAAACCTCACCCTCACCGGCACCGCCGCAATCAATGCTACCGGCAACACTCTGTCCAACACCATCATTGGAAACAGCGCTGATAATTTGCTGGATGGCGGAACAGGTGCGGATACCATGTCCGGTGGTTTGGGCAACGATACCTACGTGGTGGATA
>CAIWKC010000437.1 GCA_903913145.1 uncultured Gallionellaceae bacterium
CCAAGTACTTGAACTCGAGTTTGAGAACGGTTCAAAGATAATCATCAACCGCCATACACTTAATCAAGAAATATGGCTCGCTGCAAAATCGGGCGGATACCATTACAGCTTTAGCAATGGGCAATGGTTAAGCAAACGTGACGGTAGTGAGCTATTCAGTAAACTACAAGAGCTAGTGCGATTAGGCAACGGGGATGAAATTCAGTTTTTGTAAACGCCGAATTACCCCGCCACATTCTTGACTACGGTTGCAATTCTTTCCGCCCACTGCTTAACCAGTATTCCATCTTCGCCTTCAACCATCACCCGTACCAGCGGCTCTGTACCGGAAGGCCGCAGTAGCACTCTGCCTTTGCCGTTCAAGGAACGTTCGGCTTCCGTCGCAATAGTTTTAACTTCTGTACGTTCAAGCAACTCGGACGCTTTGCCGGTGACACGAACATTGATTAGTATTTGCGGATACATGACCAAGTCATGTGTTGCTTCAGCCAAAGTCTGTTGTTTCATGCGCAGGGCGTGCAATACTTGAAGTGCCGAGACTATGCCGTCACCTGTGCTGTGTTTATCCAAACAGATAATGTGGCCGGAATTTTCGCCACCAAGTTGCCAACCCTTTTGCTGCAACAACTCCATCACGTAACGATCTCCCACTTTTGCCCGCGCAAAGGGAATGCCAAGCTTCTGCATGGCATGTTCAAAAGCCAGATTGGTCATCAGCGTACCGACCACCCCGCCCTGCATCTTGCCGAGTGCCTGGCGTTGTTTTGCAATGATGTAGAGCAACTGGTCACCATCGTAGAGTTTGCCTTCCGCATCCACCATAATCAGGCGGTCTCCATCCCCGTCGAGTGCTAAGCCGATGTGCGCTTTGTATTCAACTACAGCTTTGCGCAAATTGGCCGGGGCTGTTGCGCCATAGCCATCGTTAATATTTTTTCCATCAGGCTGTGCACCGATGGCGATTACATCGGCGCCGAGTTCATGAAACACATTCCGCCCAATGTGATAAGTTGCACCATGCGCGCTATCGACCACGATTTTTAGGCCGCGCAGATTCATGTCCGCAGGAAAGGTACTTTTGCAAAATTCAATATATCGCCCGACAGCATCGTCAATCCGTTTGGCTTTTCCCAAACTGTCGGAAGGATTGGTTTGCATCGGATTTTCCAACTCGGCTTCGATGGCGAGCTCAACATCGTCCGGCAGTTTCATACCGTCGCCCGAAAAGAATTTAATGCCATTGTCTTCAAACGGATTATGAGAAGCAGAGATGACCACTCCTGCCTGCAAGCGTAACGCACGCGTTAGGTAAGCCACAGCAGGTGTGGGTATCGGGCCGGCCAGATACACGTCTATCCCGGCCGCAATAAGTCCGGCTTCCAATGCCGATTCCAGCATGTAGCCAGAGATGCGCGTGTCTTTGCCAATCAATATTGCTGAACGCTCACCCAGCGCATGATCGGATCTTGCCAATACCTTTCCTGCGGCGTAGCCCAATTGCATTACGAATTGTGGCGTGATGGGATATACACCCACACGACCCCGCACACCATCGGTACCAAAATACTTTCTGCTCATATCACGTTCCCCAGGCTACTTTTCAAGTGCATTCCATATTTTAAGAGCATCCACTGTTTCACGCACATCATGAACACGCACGATAGATGCGCCTCGTTGTACAGCAATCAACGCCGCTGCCACACTCGCCGCCACACGACCGCCCACATCTCGCCCGGTAATCGCACCCAACATCGATTTGCGCGACAGTCCTGCCAACACCGGCACGCCCAGCAATGTAAACGCGTGCATATTTTTCAGCAAGACTAAATTGTGTTCCAGCGATTTGCCAAACCCGAAACCGGGGTCAATTACTATGCGTTCAACTGTGATGCCGGCTGAAGTAGCAGCTGCGACACGTTCACGCAAAAATAAACTTACATCGGCAATCACATCCTGATAGTGCGGCTGTTGCTGCATGTTTTGCGGCGCACCCTGTTTATGCATCAAACACACCCCGGCAGTGGTTTTGGCAACCATATCCAGTGCGTACGCTGATTGCAAGGCGTTCACGTCATTAACCATGTCCGCGCCTGCATCCAGCGCGGCACGCATCACTTCCGGTTTATAGGTATCAATCGAAATTGGAACAGAAATATCACGCAATCCTTCAATCACTGGCAATACGCGATCCAACTCTTCCTGCACACTTACTGGAGCCGCTCCGGGGCGCGTGGACTCACCCCCAATATCGAGAATGACAGCACCCTCATCAACCAAACGCCTGGCATGATCAAGAGCAGCTTCAAGAGCCAAATGCCTGCCGCCATCCGAAAATGAATCGGGGGTGACATTGACAATGCCCATTACTTTGGGCTGAGACAGGTCGAGTTTGAATTTACCGCAGTGGAAGAGCATCGAGCAATCGGTAGTTTTTTAATTGAAGCCAAGATAACACTTTTTGGGGCCGTCGCTCAAATAGTTTACTGACGAAGGTAGAACCTACTTCTTCAGTCGTAGGGTGGGCACGCCTTTGTGCCCACGCGGAAAGACTGCTAACAGCGTGGGCACAAAAACGTGCCCACCCTACAACAATTCACCTGTTTGCAATTCACCTGCATCCTCACCGCCTGCCCAATCCTGTGAATAAACCCCTTGCTGCAAGTAACGATGAAATGTGGAATACGGCCATTCCGCCACACTTTTAGCATACCCGTGTTTAACCGGATTGAAATGGATGTAATCCGCATACCGCTGTAAATCCAGATCATCACGTATTTGATGTTCCCAAAATCGCCGTTGCCATATTGTTGATTCGCGATGTTTGGTTTTTGATGCCGTCATCCAATCGACACGGCGATAGTTTTCCCTGCACGCCATAGAAACCGCCCGTTTAATTATCTTCCAGCGGGTAGAAAAGTCGGCATCGCCTTCAGGCAATGTCCACACACAATGCAAATGGTCGGGCAATTATACCCAAGCATCAATAGCGAATGGATGCGCCATGCGTACCGAAGTAATTGCAGCATGTAAAGCATTACGAAATACCTCGTCACAGAATATTGTTTGCCGCCGATACGCCACCACCGTAAAGAAATAGCTTGCGCCAGCAGTTGCAGCACGCCGATATCGTGACATGTTTTTTCACACCAAGTTGGCAACAGAAAAACAACATATTCGCATCACGTAGGGTGGGCAAACAGTTTTATCGTTAGCCCACGCGGTGGGTTGCAAGTTTAGTGATATTTTACAGCGTGGGCACAGAAGCGTGCCCACCCTACCCGGCTAGCGACTGCTTCTTAAGTTTCCTGAGCTGGTTGCGTAGGTGTTGCTGGCGCTGTGGGCGTAGTATCCTGCGGCGGTTGGCTCGGCGGCGCTACATAAGTGGGCTTAGGTGGACGCGGAGGAAGACCTGCCATAATGTCATTGATCTGGTCTGCATCAATTGTTTCCCATTCCAGCAGGGCTTTGGTCATCGCTTCGATTTTGTCGCGGTTGGCTTCGATCAATCTGCGCGCCAAGGCATATTGCTGGTCGATGATTCGGCGAATTTCTTCATCCACTTTTTGCATGGTGGCTTCAGAGACGTTCTTGTGTGTCGTTACAGAGCGCCCCAGAAACACTTCACCATCGTTCTCGCCATAAACCATCGGACCCAACGCATCAGACATACCCCACTGGGTAACCATCTTGCGCGCCATATCGGTAGCACGCTCAAAATCGTTCGACGCACCCGTAGTCATCTGGTGCATAAAAATCTCTTCCGCGATACGACCACCGAACAACACAGCCAAGGTATCCAAAATACGATTCTTGTCCATGCTATAGCGATCTTCTGACGGCAATTGCATGGTCAGGCCCAACGCACGACCACGCGGTATGATGGTCACTTTATGTACCGGATCACACTTGGGTAGCAGCTTTGCCACCACCGCATGACCGGACTCATGATATGCCGTATTGCGACGCTCTTCCTCCGGCATAATCATGGTGCGGCGTTCAGCGCCCATCATGATTTTGTCTTTGGCCGATTCAAAATCGTCCATATCAACAAAACGTTTACCGCGACGCGCAGCGAACAACGCCGATTCATTCACCAAGTTGGCCAGATCAGCGCCCGACATACCGGGTGTACCGCGAGCCAAAATATCAGCCTTCACGTCTTGTGCAACCGGCACCTTGCGCATGTGCACCATCAAAATTTGTTCACGGCCACGGATGTCGGGTAACGGCACCACGACCTGACGGTCAAAACGACCGGGGCGCAGCAAGGCGGAGTCCAGCACATCCGGACGATTAGTTGCAGCGATCACGATCACACCACTCGCACCTTCGAAACCATCCATTTCTACCAGCAGCGCATTCAGTGTTTGCTCGCGCTCGTCATTACCACCGCCCATACCTGCACCGCGCTGACGACCTACTGCATCAATTTCATCAATGAAGATAATGCAGGGTGCGTTTTTCTTGGCTTGCTCAAACATGTCACGCACGCGCGCGGCACCCACACCGACAAACATTTCAACGAAGTCGGAACCGGAAATAGAAAAGAAAGGCACTTTTGCTTCACCGGCAATCGCTTTCGCCAGCAATGTTTTACCCGTGCCCGGACTGCCTACCATCAACACTCCGCGCGGAATACGACCACCAAGATTTTGAAACTTGGAAGGATCGCGCAAAAAATCGACAAGTTCGGAAACCTCTTCCTTGGCTTCATCACAACCCGCCACATCGGCGAACATGACACGGTCCTTGGCATCGTCCAATAATCTCGCCTTGCTCTTGCCAAACGAAAACGCGCCACCTTTGCCGCCACCCTGCATCTGGCGCATAAAAAACATCCACACGCCAATGAGCAACAGCATCGGAAACCAGGAAATAAACAATTGGGTGAAAAAGCCCTGCTCTTCTTCCGGCTTGGCTTCGATCTTGACACCGTTTTTCAGCAGATCAGAAACCATCCACAGATCACTGGGCGCGTAACTGGTGATGTGCTTACCATCATTGGTTGTTGCCTTCAGCGTGCGCCCTTCGATGGTGACCTTGGCAATATGGCCTTGTTTGACCTCATCTAGGAACTGAGAGTAATCAAGTTGTGACTGCGTCGAAGTTTGTTGGCGCGAGTTAAACTGATTGAATACAGTCATCAGCACCAAGGCCACGACCAACCAAATTGCAATACTTTTAAATAGATTATTCACTCTCGCCTCTCATTGAGCCGCAATATACTTGAGCATTAGACACTTTCTGCCCTGATTACTCAAGCGTTTTACTTCTTTTCAATTCCCAATAAATACTGTTCACTGCTGCGATCTCGCGATGCCTTGGGTTTGCGAGTAACCACTTTTACAAAGTTACTACGCATTAATTTCAGATAGTCTTCAAATCCAACCCCTTGAAATACCTTGACTAAAAATGCTCCACCCGGCTTCAGATGTTGTGTTGCAAACTCCAAAGCCAATTCAGCCAAGTGCATGGCTCGTGCTTGGTCAGCCGAGTCAATGCCACTCATGTTGGGTGCCATGTCAGAAATTACAAGGCCAATTTGCTGACCATCGAGCATTTCTTCAAGTTGTTTCAGCACACCATCTTCACGAAAATCGCCTTGAATAAACTCAACCCGAGGCAATGGATGCAATGGCAACAAATCCAACGCAATGATGCGACCCTTCTCACCCAGTTTACCCGCAACGACCTGACACCATCCACCTGGCGTTGCCCCTAAATCCACTACTACCATACCGGGTTTTATAAGGTGATCGTGCTCATCTATTTCCAGCAATTTGTAAGCGGCGCGTGAACGGTAGCCCTCTTTCTGTGCACGTTGCACATAAGGATCGTTCACATGCTCGCGCATCCATTGTTTACTAGTTTTAGAGGCTTTCATATTTTTTGTGTTTCAAAAATTAGGGTTGTCACTTATCGTGGCTTCGCCGATTCAGGCCATAACCTGATAGAATTCGCGACTAATTTGAACAAGGCCATTATGTTGAATCTCTCTGTTACACAACGCCGCGACCTTAAAGCACGCGCGCACCCACTAAATCCAATCGTTATCATCGGCAATGCAGGGTTAACTCCTGCCGTTCTTGATGAAATCGAGCGCAGCCTGAAAAGCCACGACTTGTTGAAAATCCGCGTGATGAACGATGAGCGTGAAGCACGCGAAGCCATGCTGCAAGAAATCTGCTCAACACTTCACGCAGGACCCGTGCAACACATTGGCAAAACCTTGGTCGTCTATCGCCCACTGAGCATTCCACTCGCCAGTCCAACAAAAAGGAAAAAAGGTAAGCCACTGACCAAGAAGCAACTGGGGAATCGTTGAGTGGACGTCGTTAGTTTTTAATTGAAAACCTCGAAGCGGCAGTACTTACTAACATTTAGCGACTACCAACTAAATATACTGAACTTCTACCACTTCGTACTCACGCACGCCGCCCGGCGCCTGTACCTCGGCAATATCTCCGCTGGATTTACCGATTAGCGCACGCGCAATGGGAGAACCAACCGATATCTTGCGGTGTTTGATGTCAGCTTCATCTTCCCCAACAATCTGGTAAGTCACCACATCACCGTTATTTGTGTCCTCCAAAATCACGGTTGAACCAAACACGCAGCGGCCATCCGCATTCAGTGTCTTTGGATCAATAACTTGGGCGCTCCCCAATTTAAACTCCAATTCAACAATTCGGCCTTCGACAAAAGATTGCTTTTCCTTTGCTGCGTCATATTCGGCATTTTCGGACAAGTCCCCGTGTGAACGAGCTTCGGCAATGGCAGCGATCACAGAAGGTCGCTCTACTGTCTTCAAGCGATGCAACTCATTACGCAATAATTCTGCGCCATTTACAGTCAATGGAACCTTGCTCATGTTGGAACTTCCCCGTTTTTTAATCGTTAGAGTTTAGTCTGTAGTCTGGGTTGTCGCTGAGCGTTTTTGGTTTTAACCAAAAGCCAACGACTAGCAACTACCGACTAATGTTTTTCTAGTCGCTTATGCAAAGATTGTAAGTCATACACCTGCAACTCCGCCAAATGTTGCATCCCCATACATGCTGCCCGCGCTCCGGCCAGCGTGGTGTAGTAAGTCACACGGCCCTGCAACGCGGCATGGCGAATCGAATATGAATCTCGCATCACCGATGGTTTGCTATCTACCGTATTGATAATGAATCGGATATCGCCATTTTTTATCATGTCCACAATATGTGGCCGCCCTTCTGCAACTTTATTCACGACAATTACCGGTACACCCGCAGCAGCAATAAGTGAAGCCGTTCCCCTTGTGGCCAAAATAGCAAATCCCAAATCGTGCAACTTTTTGGCAACCTCGACCGTAGCAGGTTTGTCAGCTTCACGTACACTGATAAATACTTTGCCGTCTTTTGGCAACTTCACGCTTGCAGCAAGTTGTGATTTGACAAAAGCCTCGGCAAAGGTGTTTCCCACTCCCATCACTTCACCGGTGGATTTCATTTCGGGGCCGAGAATAACATCAACACCGGGAAACTTGATAAAAGGAAATACCGCTTCCTTAACCGAATAATAGGGTGGAATAATTTCTTTTGTGACACCTTGCTGTGCCAATGTTCTGCCAGCCATACAGCGTGCGGCAATCTTTGCCAGAGACACACCTGTCGCCTTTGACACGAAAGGTACCGTGCGGGAGGCGCGCGGATTTACTTCCAGCACATAGACTGTTTCACCTTGTATGGCGAATTGCACGTTCATTAAACCCACCACTTTGAGCGACTTCGCCATCGCTACTGTCTGGCGACGGAGTTCGTCTTGCAACTTGCCGGAAAGCGAATACGGTGGCAGCGAACACGCCGAGTCGCCGGAGTGTACACCTGCTTCTTCAATATGTTCCATGATTCCGCCAATGATGACCTGTATGCCGTCTGACACCGCATCCACATCAATTTCAATCGCATCATTCAGGAATCGATCCAGCAGAATCGGCATGCGTTCGGGATAAGTCTTGGACATTTCCTCTGCATCACGCATGTAACGCTCGAGGTCTGACTGCGCATGGATGATCTCCATGGCTCGACCACCCAAAACATTCGACGGGCGCATCACCAGCGGATATCCGATTTCGGCTGCGCCTGCTACTGCATCGGCCACGTTACTGGCCGTCCGATTAGGCGGCTGCTTCAAATTCAATTCGCGCAGCATGGCTTGGAAACGCGCACGATCTTCCGCACAGTCGATCATGTCAGGTGTCGTACCGATGATACGCACGCCGTTTTTTTCCAGGCCTCGCGCCAGTTTCAAGGGTGTCTGTCCGCCGTATTGCACTATCACACCATCTGGTTTTTCCACCGCAACCACTTCCAGCACGTCTTCCAGCGTTAGCGGTTCAAAGTACAATCGATCCGATGTGTCGTAGTCGGTAGAAACAGTTTCAGGATTGCAATTGACCATGATGGTTTCATAGCCGTCCTCGCGCATCGCCAACGCGGCATGAACACAGCAATAATCAAACTCGATACCCTGGCCAATACGGTTTGGACCGCCGCCCAGTACCATAATTTTTTTGTTGTTGGTTGGCTGTGATTCGCACTCTTCTTCGTAGGTGGAATACATATAAGCGGTATTGGTCGCAAATTCGGCTGCGCAAGTATCCACACGTTTGAACACCGGGCGCACGCCCAGCGCATGGCGGTAAGCACGCACAGAAGCATCGTCGATTCCCAGCAAAGCAGCTAACCGCGCATCGGCAAAGCCGCTGCGTTTGAGCAAGCGCAACTCATCCGCTTTCAAACTTTCCAAGTTGCGGCCAGTCAGTGATTTTTCCTGACGGATCAGGTCTTCAATCTGAACCAAAAACCACGGGTCAATCTTGCTGATGTTAAACACTTCCTCCACGCTCATGCCGAGACGGAACGCGTCCGAAACAGCCCAGATACGATCCGGACCGGGGTTACCCAATTCCGCGCAGATCGCTTCACGGTCAGCATATTTAGTGTCCAACCCGTTCACACCTACTTCCAGTCCGCGCAAGGCTTTCTGGAAAGACTCCTGGAAGGTGCGACCAATCGCCATCACTTCACCCACCGATTTCATTTGCGTCGTCAGGCGGTCGTTGGCTTGCGGAAATTTTTCAAAAGCAAATCTTGGAATCTTTGTGACTACATAGTCGATAGTCGGTTCAAACGAAGCCGGCGTTGCACCGCCCGTGATGTCGTTCTTCAACTCATCCAGTGTGTAACCAACGGCCAATTTTGCAGCAACTTTCGCAATTGGAAAGCCTGTTGCTTTTGAAGCCAGTGCCGATGAACGAGACACACGAGGATTCATCTCGATGACTACCATGCGACCATCAACCGGATTGATGGAGAATTGCACGTTGGAACCACCCGTCTCCACACCGATTTCTCGCAGCACTGCCAGCGAAGCATCGCGCATGATCTGGTATTCTTTGTCGGTCAATGTTTGCGCCGGAGCGACAGTGATAGAGTCGCCGGTATGCACGCCCATCGGATCAAGGTTTTCTATCGAGCAAATGATGATGCAATTGTCATTGCGATCACGCACCACTTCCATTTCATATTCTTTCCAGCCGAGCAGCGATTCTTCGATCAGCAACTCGTGTGTAGGCGAAGCTTCCAAGCCGCGTTCGCAAATCTCAACAAACTCTTCGCGGTTGTAGGCGATACCGCCCCCGCTACCGCCCATGGTAAAGGACGGGCGAATGACAGTCGGGAAGCCCAGAGCCTGCTGCACTTGCAAGGCTTCTTCCATGCTGTGCGCAATCGTCGATCGCGCCGAAGCTAACCCGATACGCGTCATCGCCTGCTTAAACTTTTCGCGGTCTTCCGCCATGTCGATAGCATCGCGCGAGGCACCAATCATCTCAACATTGTATTTTTCGAGAACGCCGTGTTTGGCCAAATCGAGTGCGCAATTCAATGCCGTTTGCCCGCCCATCGTCGGCAAGATCGCATCAGGACGTTCTTTGGCGATGATTTTTTCCACCATCTTCCATGTGATCGGCTCGATGTACGTCGCATCCGCCATGTTCGGATCGGTCATGATCGTGGCCGGATTTGAATTCACCAATATGACGCGATAACCTTCCTCGCGCAGTGCCTTGCAGGCCTGCGCACCGGAATAGTCAAACTCGCATGCCTGCCCGATAACAATTGGGCCGGCGCCGATGATTAAAATGCTTTTTATGTCAGTGCGTTTTGCCATGATACTTAGTCGTTAGTCAGTATTAGTTAGTCGTTAGTTAAACCGCTAGCCGCCAAATAACTGGCGACTAACGACTAACGCCTAACGACTGCTTTTCATCATCTCTACAAATTTATCGAACAAGCCATCCACATCGTGTGGACCGGGACTCGCTTCGGGGTGCCCCTGGAAGCAGAAAGCAGGCTTATCGTTCAACTCAAAACCTTGCAGCGTGCCGTCGAACAGAGAGATGTGCGTAACGCGCGCATTCGCCGGCAAGGTCGCCGCATCCACCGCAAATCCGTGGTTCTGGCTGGTGATCATCACGCGTTTGGTTTGCATATCCTGCACCGGATGATTGGCACCGCGATGGCCGAATTTCATCTTCACAGTCTTCGCACCCGAGGCGAGTCCGAGAATCTGATGGCCCAGACAGATGCCAAACAATGGCACACCGACTTCCAAAAATTTCTTCGTTGCGTTGATCGCGTAATCGCATGGCTCAGGGTCACCCGGGCCATTGGACAAGAATACACCGTCAGGCTTTAGAGCCAACACTTCGGCAGCATTCGTTTTAGCGGGCACAACGGTAATGCGACAACCTCGCTCAGCCAGCATGCGTAAAATATTTCGCTTTACACCGAAGTCATACGCGACCACATGAAATTTTGACTCCACGCTGTAGCGATAGCCAAGACCCAATTCCCACTCGCGTTGCTTCCATTCATACGTTTTTTCACTGCTGACAACTTGCGCCAAATCCATGCCAGCCAATCCGGCAAAGCCGCGCGCGGCTGCCAGCGCAGCTTCCACGTTGTCGCCCGTAGCGATACAACCGTTTTGTGCGCCATTACTGCGCAGGATGCGGGTCAACTTGCGCGTATCTACCCCGGCGATAGCAACCACGTTGTTAGCTTTAAGGAATTCGGGCAAAGATTGAGTGCTGCGAAAATTGCTTACCGTCATGGAAAGATCACGAATAATGAGGCCGCTGGCAAAAACTTGGCGTGATTCAACATCTTCCAGATTGCAACCAACATTACCAATGTGCGGATAAGTCAATGTGACAATCTGCTTGCAATACGATGGATCTGTGAGGATTTCCTGGTAGCCGGTGATGGAAGTATTGAAAACCACTTCGCCGACACTGCTGCCGGAAGCTCCGATGGCAGTTCCGCGAAACACTGTCCCATCGGCTAAAACTAAAATGGCAGGACTTGTTTGCGACACCGAAAACTCCTAAAACTATACATAAAGAAACGGGACGAACCGCTCGTTCATCCCGCTTTTGGATTGTCGAGCATTATAGCTGAAATGAGGTTAAGCATCAAATGCAACTATGGAAATGCCAAACAAGTGCCCCCTTTCTTTATGCGAAAATAAGGGATAACTCATTGAATTTTCGACACCCATTTTAGCAAGCTAAGAAGATAATACTTAAATCGGTCAATCATCCATTTTGCATTGTAAAAAATACCCCTTGGGGAGCGTTAGGGCTCCATGTCCACCAGCCAAAGTTGGTATAGGCTAGAATTGCTCAATCCCTTCAGGGGAAATTAACCAACGCTCGGCCCGAGAAAATGCGCATATCTACTCAAACTAGTGTTTTCAACTTTATTTTAACTGCACTCTTTTTAATGTTAATTCCGCTTCAAGCAGAAGCTGCCCGGAAGGTAAAAGCCGAGTCCGAGAAAGAAAAGCTAGTGCTCATGCCAATGCGAGTACCGGAAGAAGACAAGAATCTGACGGGTGCCATGGAAACTGCATTGGTTAATGGGTTGCAACGAAAATACGATGTTTACTCCGGTGAGCAAGTTACGCAGAAAGCACATGAGATTTTTATGAAAGAGTCTCGTAATACCACTCATAATGAGTGTGACGAAAC
>CAIWKC010000438.1 GCA_903913145.1 uncultured Gallionellaceae bacterium
AATTTAGCTCGATATCAAGTTGCGCAAGTCTTAAGCCATAGGTGAGCTTGGCTATAGTGAGTCCCAGCTCAGCAGCTTGAATAAGTGCATCTTCATTTTGATCTTTGGCCCAGGCCTTCCAAAGAGTGGAGAGGGCTTCGTTCTTTGGCTGGAGTTTGATGAGCAGTTCTTTTGCTTGTGTAGTGAAAGCAGATTCAGACTCTGCAAGCTCATGCAGGTATTGCTTGGTGATTTTTTGTAGGCCACTGAAATCAAGATTGGCTAATTGAGGTATTGGTGTTAAAAATTTTTTTTTCTTTAACCATTCAACGAGCTGTGATTGGGTTTCTTGGTGAAAACAATCGCTTGGTCTGGGGAGGCAGCATGCGGAGGGATTACGCTGACTATCCATTGTATTTGGGTCAACCATTCACGCTGCATCCATGGCAGGCTTTTGCACATGATGAATGGCATATTACTCAGGCTTCTGTGTTGAATATCGGTTCGATGCTGGATGACGATGGCATGGGGAACAGGAGTAATTCGCCGCGTGCAGCATTCAATTATCATATTACTCATCAACACACTTTGCGAATTGGAATATCTACGGCGACACGCAGTCCGTCTATGGGGGAGGCGAATGTGAACGCCCAAAATACGGTGCTGGGGGGTGCTTATATTCCTCCAATTACACCACTGACTCCTGAGAAAGTATTATCCAAGGAGATTGGATATCTTGGTGAATTTCGTTCGATCGGAGTGACTGTTGATTCGCGAGTATATATTGATCAGGTGAGAGATATCATTTCTTGGGATAAGTTTGCCGGGTTTCCCTTGGGACTTCCAAATAACTTGCCTCCTGATAGTTTTAAAAATCTCGTCTCAACGGATTACACAGGTTTTGAAACGACGGTTAAATATAGCTGGGATGAAGGCCACAGTTTTCTCAGTTCAAACTATGCCTATCAGAACGTCGACAGCAGTTTAGGTAGTTATCCGACCCTGTATTTTAATTCAGCAGCAAACTCACTGTTAACATCCATGAGTTATCCGACCATTCCGCAGTTGTACGGTCAATATGTGCCCAATCTATATAACCAGTCAGCACCCAGGCATAGCGGAAGTTTTTTGTTATCGCAACGGCTGCCGGAAAATTGGCAATTTAGCGCGGGTTTATACCTCAGAGAAAATGTGCGAGTACTGAATGTGGCGCCTGATATATCGCCGGAATATGCGATGACCAGAGTTGATTTACGCATCGCAAAAACACTCAAATATGATAGCGGGCATACTGCAGTACTGGCTTTTGTTGTCCAGAATGCTACACAGAACCAATATACTAAATACGGTACGACGAACGAAGTGGCAAACGTGTTGTATTCCAGAAGAAGTTGGCTGACTGGTACGTTCAATTTTTAATTGCTAATTGAAATCTCTCCTTGAATAAGTGAGAAAATATTTAATCCCCCTTATTGTCCTCTGGATGATGGTTTTTGCTTCCCAAGCTGAAGCTTTGCAAGTGACCATTTTGATGTCTGAGGATAACGATGCTTATCACGAATTCGCAAATTCATTTATCAGCGAATCTGAGCGTAATAAATTTGCTCTGGACATACAGCAAACCAAAACCCTACCTATCAAATCGGATCTGATAATCGCGGTTGGATTGAAGTCTGCAATTATTGCCAGCGAAAGCCGCTTGCCTGTGTTGTGTGTGTTTATTTCCAAGGCCGCGTATAGAAAAGTTGTTCAAGACTCACTGGTTTACCGGGAAAAAAATACTTTATCAGCGATATATCTGGACCAGCCGATCAAGCGTCAGGTGGCAATGGTCGCAGCCGCTTTACCGGAAATCAAAAGTATCGGACTTTTGTATTCCTACCTCTCGCCGGACTTGGACAATTATCGCAAAGCCATTGCAGAAAAAGGATTTGCACTGCGTGAGCAGAAACTCGATTCAGCTGATTCGTTATATCGTAATCTTGAGTCATTGCTCGAGAAAAGCAATGTTCTTCTTGCGATACCCGACACTGAAGTTTATAACTCGCTCACCATGCGAAATATTTTGATGACTACATATCGCCGCAAGGTTCCGGTTGTGGGATTTTCTTCCGCGTATGTGAAGGCGGGTGCATTGTGTGCGGTATTTAGTATGCCAAGCCAGATTGCGGTGCAAGCTGCTCGATTGACCGGACAGTTTATAGACACCTCACTCTTGCCCATGGCCCAATATCCGGCTGAATTTTATGTCATGTCTAATCAGCAAGTGGCGCGCTCACTTGGCATTTCGATCAAACAAAATGCTGCTTTGATCAGGGAAATTGAAGCCTCAGAGCATGACAAAAAAGGAGGTGACTGATGGGTGCGAATATCCGCCAACAAACGCTGTTGCTAGCTATTCTGCCTATGTTCCTGGCGATTATATTGCTGGATGGATATTTTCTATACTCCCGTTTTGTTTCTATGGAATCGGGAATGATGGAACGGGCTAAAACGCTGGCAAGACAAGTCGGATCGGCGGGAGAATTCGCGTTTTTTTCCGGGAATTTTGATCAATTGAAGTCCAATGCTTCTGTTGCCGTAAAACAGCAAGACGTGGATATCGTTGCTATCAAGAATGCGTCAGGTCAACTTGTAGTCACTCAGGGTGAATCAATTTCGGGAGAAGATCTTGAGTCTTTGAATAAATTTGATAAACAAGATTTGCTGATTGATACAGCCGATTATTTTTGGGTTAGTGAGCCAATATATTCAGAAACAATCGAGATGAGTGAGCTTGATAAAGCGAATATGACCTCAGCCGGGAAATTATTGGGCTATGTCTTCGTCAAGATGAACAAGACTAGAATTCAAAAAGAAAAAATGGATGTAATTGTGGCAAGTTCGCTTGTCTCAATCTTGCTTTTAAGCTGTACTATTTTTTTCGTAACAGAGGTGTCAAGGCGAATAATTAATCCGATTAATGCATTGAATCAAATGGTTCAAGG
>CAIWKC010000439.1 GCA_903913145.1 uncultured Gallionellaceae bacterium
GAAAATTCTTATTATGATTTGTAAATCATTCCATTTCAATTTGATCTGGTAGATGTTTTTATTTATCCCGAGCATGTGCCTGCCATTGTAGAAAGCTGCATAAAAGTGGGAATTAAAAATCTTTGGTTGCAGGATGGCGTAATTCACGAAGAGGCTGCTTTGCTAGCGTTGCAAGCCGGAATTAACGTGGTGATGGATCGTTGTATGGCTCGCGATTATGCCCAGTTGTTCAACACAACGGAACAAGCACGTATAATCTCCCCTGATCAAGCTAACGGTTAATCTACATGTTGCTTAAATTTACCAAAATGCATGGCGCTGGAAACGACTTCGTCGTGCTTGACGGGGTTCGCCAGCACATCCATCTCACCCCTGAACAACTGCGATTATTGGCAGATCGTCATTTCGGCGTGGGTTGTGACCAGATTTTATTAGTAGAAAAATCGCTTAATCCGGCGGTGGATTTTCGTTATCGCATTTTTAACGCTGACGGTGGTGAAGTCGAGCAGTGCGGCAATGGTGCGCGCTGTTTTGTACGCTACGTGCATGACCACAAACTAACCACCAAACGCGAGATCGTGGTGGAAACCAAGAGCGGACTTATTTCACCAAGCCTTAATGATGACGGGCGGGTTACCGTCAATATGGGGACACCGATTTTTGAGCCGGCACGTATTCCATTTGTGGCCGATGGCGAAGCGGTTACTTACTCGATTCAGATTGATACACAGACCATTGAATTCAGCATCGTCTCGATGGGTAATCCTCACGCTGTTCAGATTGTGGACGATGTTGAAGCTGCCCCGGTGAATACTTACGGACCGTTAATCGAACGACATGAAAGTTTCCCCAAACGGGTAAACGCGGGATTCATGCAAATTGTTGATCGTGGCCATATCAAACTTCGAGTGTATGAACGCGGCGCAGGAGAAACCCTGTCTTGCGGCACGGGCGCTTGCGCTGCAGTTGTAGCGGGCATTCGTCGCGGGGTTCTGGATAACACAGTGCAAGTCGCTACGCGTGGCGGCACGCTCAGCATTAATTGGGCAGGTAAAGATGCGCCAGTTTTAATGACGGGCCCGGCGATCAGTGTTTTTGAAGGCGAGATCAATTTATAAAAGGCATCCATGAAAGCAGAAGACGTCGCAGAATATTTACAAAATACCCCGGCTTTTTTTGAGACCTACGCTCAAATGTTGTCGGAAATTGTCATTCCCCATCCTTACGGGGGTCGCACAATTTCTTTGAGCGAGCGGCAAATGCTCACTTTGCGCGAGAAGGCGAAAGATTTAGAGAAGAAGTTACAAGAATTGATAGAGTTTGCCAAAGAGAACGATGCACTTCAAAACAAGCTGCATCTGTTCACGGTTGCTTTGTTCAATGCACATGACTTGCTCAGTTTGCAGAACACCACGGTTAAAAACCTGCGTGCAATATTCAACGTTCCGCATGCTGCAATTCATCTATGGAAAGAAAATCCACCCAGCGTCGAATTATTGGCCTTTGCCGATCAACATGCCCAACCTGTCTGTTTACATCATGCGGTATTCGATACTGCAAAATGGTTCGGCGAAGCGGCAGACCATCTGCGCTCATTTGCCTACATGCCTTTGCGTGCAAATAATCAAACTATCGGGATGCTCATCATTTCCAGCGAAGATGCACAGCGTTTTTACCCCGGGATGGGTACGATTATATTACAGCGAATCGCTGAAATCGTCAGCGCGGCATTGATTCAACACCTGTAATGAACGATTCACTTGCACTTGACCCAGTCACTTTGCAAGGCTTCCTCGCTTATCTGAATAATGAGCGCAACTATTCGCCACTTACCGCCGAAAACTATGCCCGTGATATTCGCCGGTTAATTGCATTAGCCGGAACAACGCCACTACCCGATCTGAAAAGCCACCATATTCGTCGCTATATTGCACAGTTGCACAGTAACGGATTGGGTGGACGTTCACTGGCTCGGGTTTTGTCTGCCTGGCGCGGTTTTTATTCTTACCTGATGCGTGACCACCTTTGCCAAAGCAATCCCTGTGTCGGATTACGTGCGCCCAAATCACCCAAGACTTTGCCGCATGCGCTTTCACCGGACGAAGCAGTTAAGCTGGTTGAAATGCAGGTCATCACCCCGTTGGATATACGGGACAAAGCGATGTTCGAATTGCTGTACTCCTCAGGATTGCGTTTGGCTGAATTAGTGAACTTGGACCCGATCGACATGGATTTTGCCGATGCCTCGGTGCGCGTCACAGGCAAAGGCAACAAAACTCGAATTGTGCCACTGGGTAGCCATGCTATCACTGCGTTAAAAGCATGGCTGGAAGTTCGCGATCCGATTGCCAAACCGGGCGAAGATGCGTTGTTTGTTGGCAAGAATGGCTCTCGCATCTCACACCGCACGGTTCAACTGCAACTGCGACAATGGGGTATCAAGCAAGGCATTGCCAGCGGCGTGCATCCACATTTGCTGCGCCACTCCTTCGCTACCCATGTGCTGCAATCTTCCGGCGACCTGCGCGCCGTCCAAGAAATGCTGGGCCATGCCAGCATTTCCACTACTCAAGTTTATACTCATCTCGATTTTCAATACCTCGCCAAAATTTACGATGGCGCGCATCCGCGTGCCAAGAGAAAACCATGACCAGTTCCAAAACCAAGTCGCATTCCACGCCACATCGCCATTCACAAGGCGGAAAAGATTTTCGCCGGCGGGTAAATAATAAATTTCAGGCTGTTGACACTCCCGTTCCACATGGTTCTCCGCGCATCGGTGCCGCCTCCGGTCAACCTGCTCTTATTTTAAAAGCGGGCCGCGAAAAATCTTTGCAACGCCGCCATCCATGGATATTCTCCGGCGCGGTTGAGAGCATTGATGGCGCACCTGCCAGCGGCGACACTGTGCCAGTTCGTGATGCCGAGGGCCATTTTCTGGCGTGGGCAGCATACAATGCCGATTCGCAGATCACTGCACGCGTGTGGTCGTGGGACGAAAATGAAATCATCGATGCGGCTTTTTTCCACAAAAGAATTACCAATGCACTAAACACTCGTTCAACAAAGCAGTTTCCTCTCCCTCCGGGGGAGGGTTGGGGAGTGGGAAAACCCGGCAACGGCTCTCGCATCATTCATGCAGAATCCGATGGTCTACCGGGCCTCATCGTAGATCAGTACGGTTCAGTAATAGTTATGCAACTGGGCAGTGCGGGCCCCGAACGTTGGCGTGAAACCCTGGCCGATATTTTGCAAGAATTATGTTCGCCAGTTTGCATTTACGAACGTTCCGATTCCGATGGACGCGAACTAGAGGGATTGTCTCCTCGTGCCGGTGTGTTGCGTGGCGCGTTGCCAGATCAGGTTGAAGTCCTCGAACATGGTCTGCGCTTTACAGTGGATGTGGCTGCCGGCCAAAAGACAGGCTTTTATCTTGACCAGTGCGACAACAGAGCTTTAACAGGCACGCTGTCACAAGATAAAGATGTACTGAACTGTTTTTGCTATACCGGCGGCTTTTCACTCTATGCTTTACGCGGTGGCGCCAAATCTGTACTCTCGATTGACTCGTCCAGAGAAGCACTTCAAATCGCCCGGCACAATGTGGAAATAAACGTCCTCGACTCTTCTCGCACAGAATGGCAATGCGCCGATGTGTTCGAAGCTCTGCGCAAACTGCGCGATCAGAACCGCAAATTTGATCTCATCATACTTGATCCCCCCAAGTTTGCGCCTACCGCAGCCTTTGCTGAAAAAGCTGCTCGAGCATACAAAGATATTAATCTGCTCGGATTCAAGTTGCTCAAGCCTGGAGGTTTGCTATTTACTTATTCCTGCTCTGGCGGAATCAGTGACGATTTATTTCAAAAAATAGTTGCCGGTGCTGCGCTTGATGCCGGAGTGACTGGCCAGATTATCAAGAAATTACATGCTGCGGCAGATCATCCTGTGCTACTTAGTTTTCCTGAGGGAGCCTATTTAAAAGGATTGGTATTACGTGTGGGGATGTAGTTTGGATGAGCGATTATTTCGCATTTATACAGTCTTTTTCCGCGGGGGAGTAACGGATTTTCTGTTTATTGGAAAATCTTGGTTGAGTGCTTCACAACGTCTTTAAGCCAAATTGTCCGGTACAAAAACGCCTTTGTAAGAGGCCGATTCATTGGGCGAAATAGGCCGCCATCGCCCGAAGAATCGGCCTCCTTCAAAGAGCGCACGGCCTAATGGACAATCTGGGTTTAATATTACATTAGCTCAATCAGAAAAAATGCTACCAAGGCTGGCATGGCTTGTATCCAAAGTATTTTTTTGCTTGCCGTCACAGCCCCATAAAGACCCGCGATAATGACGCAAATCAGGAAAAATATTTGCACGTGAATTTCACCTGTAAATAATCCCCACAATAAACCTGCTGCCAGAAAGCCGTTATACAAACCCTGATTTGCCGCGAGCACTTTGCTGGCAGCGGCAAATTCTTTACTGATCCCAAATGCCCTCAGACCCGCAGGTTTTTCCCACAGGAACATTTCGAGTACGAGAATATAGATGTGAATCAGGGCAACGACCGCTACTGCGATATTGGGAAACGAGCTCATTCTTATTGAATTGTCTGGTAGCGGGCGGGCTTATTCAGCACTCACGTCCTGCAACAATTTTTCTGCTGTTTCTGCAAGCAGTGCAACATCAAGTGTTCCGATGCATTGCTCGGCTGCATTTATTCCGTCGAGCACCGTTATGCGCTGTTCTTCGGGAATTTCCCATACATTGGTTTCATCCCCTTTTTTGCGAACCTGCTGCAGGACTCCGATCGCGGCATCGAGCAGTTCAATCGCATTTAGTATTTTTGTTTCGTGAGTGACCAATGCGGTGCGCACGACGGAAATAGCTGCCGCCAAACGGCCAAAGGCAGTGACATTGAATCTCCCGAGACAAGCTGCCTGGTAGGATGTGTGCATATCCATTGCATAAATATCTTTAAGCCCTTGTGTAACGGGGACGCGCAATAAGTTTCGTTTTTTCATATCGGTGCTCTATTTAATTATGCAGCAATCAACGCACGCTTACAAAAGGTTTGAACCCGAGTCGCACTTTCAATTTTTCACTGGCTGCGCGAGCTTCGTCAGCCGTGGCATACGGCCCCAGATGCACTCTTTCCAGACCGTCTTTTTGATACAAACTTAGCGTTTTTCCAACGTCACCCAGCGTTGATTGCATTTTAGCCAAAAAGCTTTCTGCGCCCTGTGATGATTTGAAGGCACCCAGTTGCAGATATACATTACCTGCTACCGGCGGCGTTTCTTTTGTCGCAGTAGCCAGTGCTGGTTTTTGTATTTCCGGCACGACCACAACGGGTGGTGCCGGATCTGCAGATAGGGTGGCTGAAATAATCGGAGTGGAAGTCACCACTGCCGGAGTCAACGATTCAGAGTCATCGACTGCAATGCTTTCTACCAAGACCTCGGCACTACCATTATTTATAATGCCCAGTTTATATGCTGCAGTATAAGACAGATCAATGATGCGGTCATGGAGGAAAGGGCCCCGGTCATTCACTCGCACAATCACGGACTTTTTTGTAGCAAGATTGGTGATACGCGCGTAACTTGGTATTGGCAGGACTGGGTGTGCAGCTGTCATGCCGTACATATCATAAACCTCGCCGATAGAGGTGCGTTGGCCATGAAATTTTTTCCCATACCAGGACGCAATACCCATTTCTTTATAGTTGCCGGGCGCTTCAAGAGGCGTATAAGTTTTACCCAAAGCAGTGTATTGACGATTAGCATAACGATGCAGTGGCTCAGCCTTGGGAATGGCATCTGGGACTTCATTCAAATTTGCAGGTGCTTCAGCTCCGGGGCCGTCACCGGCAAGATAGCCGCCACTGGTTGGTTCGGGACTTGTCGTTGCGGGAACAGTGGATTTAGTCTCCGCTTTGGGCTCACTCAAAGTTTGGAGGGTATTGCTTGGTCCTGCTGGCAGTTCTACTACTGGCGCCGGCTTTGCGTGTTGCACCGGTACCCCGGAACACGCAGCCAAGGTTGCCGTGACGAGTATCAGCAAAGTGATTTGCCTGTTCATCGTGTAACTCCTTATGTTTTTACCAACTGTTTGTGAGTGTGAATACTCATCAGCATACCAAATCCCAGCAATAAAGTGAGCATGGAAGTCCCACCATAACTGACCAGTGGCAATGGCACCCCAACCACAGGCAAGATGCCGCTGACCATACCCATATTAACAAATGCATAGGTAAAAAAAGTAAGCGTAATGCTACCAGCCATCAAGCGCGTAAAATAAGTTGATGCGTTAGCGGTAATAACAAAGCCACGGCCGATTACAAAAATATACATGCTCAGCAATATGATATTCCCCAGAAATCCGAATTCCTCGGAATAGACGGCAAAGATGAAATCGGTGGTACGCTCGGGTAAAAAATCCAAATGTGTTTGTGTCCCGTTCAAATAACCTTTGCCCAGGATTCCGCCTGAACCCACTGCTATCATGCCCTGAATGGTGTGATAGCCCTTACCCAAAGCATCTTGGGAGGGATCTAATAACATGAGCACCCTGTGGCGCTGATAGTCGTGCAGTGATGACCACACGAAGGGTGCACTGGCAGCTGCGACCACACCCATTCCTAATATGATGCGCCAACTCAGCCCGGCCAGAAATAAAACGAAGAAACCACTGGCACCGATCAATACCGAGGTGCCCAAGTCAGGCTGGCGGGTAATCAAGGCAACCGGGATAAGCAATAACAATGCAGCAATAAAATAATTTTTCAGTGTGAGCGTGGCTTCGTGTTTTTCAAAATACCAAGCCATCATTAAAGGCACGGCGATTTTCATCAACTCGGAAGGTTGAATGGTCGCGATACCGATGTTTAGCCAGCGACGCGCACCATGACTGATTTCCCCGAACAACGCCACACATACCAGCAACACCAGTCCCAAAATATAGATTGGTACGGCACTGCGCATTAAATAGTGCAACGGCATATTGGCGACGACCCACATTGCGGCAAAGGCAATCAGAATATTGGTAAACTGTCCCAAGACTCGCATCCAGTTGCCATCACTGGCGGTATAAAGCAGTATCAGGCTTACCAGCATCAGCAATCCGATGGCCATCAGTAAAACAGGGTCAAGATGAGCCATAAAACGACGCTGTATTTGCTTGGTATCAATCACGCGAACTCTCGCAAACTGTTAGTCATGCTCTGAACTTTCTTTTTCATCTACTATTTCAAGCGGCTTGGGCACTTTTCCGAGTAAGTAGTAATCCAGCACTTTGCGCGCAATGGGTGCTGCAGTTGTACCGCCGTGGCCGCCATTTTCTACCAATACTGCCAGCGCGATGCGTGGTTTTTCAACCGGTGCAAATGAAATAAACCAAGCGTGATCGCGATTGTATTCCGAGACATTATTTTCGACATATTTTTCTCCTTGTTTCATGCCGATTACCTGGGCTGTCCCGGTTTTGCCTGCCATTCGATAGGGCGCACCTGCGCTGGCCCCGGCGGCCGTTCCTCCCGGATGGGTTACAGCTTCCATGGCCCGTTTGACCAGATCGATGTTCTCGGGATTAATGTGCATATCGAGTATTGGTTTGGGTTCCGGTACGAGGGAATTATCGTTAGGGCGCTGAATCTGTTTCACAAAATGCGGTTTAAAGGCAATTCCGTCATTTGCCAAGGTTGCAGTTGCAGCAGCCAGTTGTAAAGGTGTTACCAGGTTATAACCTTGACCGATTCCTGCTGAAACAGTATCTCCGGGATACCAGATTTGGCTATGTCGCTTCATCTTCCACTCTTGCGAAGGAAGTAATCCCGGTACTTCGCCATCCATATCCACTCCGGTTTTTTTGCCAAAACCAAATTGGGAGAGGTAGCTGTGTATCTTGTCTATCCCTAACTCATTTGCCAATCCGTAGTAGTAAGTATCACAGGAAATAACGATTGACTTGAACATGTCTACTTTTCCATGCCCCCCCTGTTTCCAGTCGCGGTACTGGTGCCTGTTTCCGGGTAACGTGTAATAACCCGGATCACTAATGGAATAGCTTGGCGAGCGTTGATAGTACAGACCTGCAAGTGCCATAAATGGCTTTATGGTTGAACCCGGCGGATATTGGCCGCGCAGCGCGCGGTTATTTAACGGCACATCCGGCGAGTTATTCAGTTCGTCCCAGTTTTCACTATCGATCCCGTCGATAAACAAATTCGGATCGTAGCCCGGTTTGCTGACGAATGCCAGAATGTCGCCATTGGTTGGATCAATGGCTACTAATGCGCCGCGATATTTTCCGAAAGCCTGTTCTGCCACATCCTGTAATTTGGCATCAAGGGTCAAGATCAGGTTATTACCAGAAAGAGGGGCGCTCCTCGACAACGAACGTACAGCCCGGCCACCGGCATCAACTTCAACTTGTTCAAAACCGGTTGTGCCGTGTAACTCTTTTTCGTAACTTTGTTCTATGCCGGTTTTACCGATGTAATCCGAGCCGAGATAATTTGAGGCAGTGTCATCTTCTTCCAATTGTTCGACATCTTTTTCGTTGATACGGCCGATATAGCCGATCAGATGCGAAGTTCCTTCACCATATGGATATTCTCGAAATAAACGCGCCTTGATTTCAACCCCAGGAAATCGGTAGCGCTGGGACGCAAAGCGCGCCACCTCTTCATCACTCAGCCGATTTCGAATGGGCAGGCTGTCAAAATTTCGGCTTTCTGCCAATAGTTTTTTAAAACGTTTGCGGTCTTTAGGTTGAATATCGACCAATGTAGACAGCTCGTTTATAGTTGCCTCAAGATTTGCCACTTTGCGCGAGGCAATTTCCAGGGTGTAGCCCGAATAATTGCGCGCCATTATGACCCCGTTTCGGTCCAGAATTAATCCACGGTTAGGTACGACCGGCACCACTGCAATACGATTGCTCTCTGCGAGAGTCTGAAAATATTCGTGTTTTATTATTTGCAGATAAATGAAGCGCAATAGCAAGATGAATAGCATGACCAGCACAAAGCCAAGACTGAGCATCAGGCGCAGTCGGAAATAAAAAATTTCCCGCTGGTGATTTTTCAGCTCTACATGACGCTTCATAACTCGTTAGGGTCAGACCGTGGACGGCGCAAGGTTTGCAATAATAGTGTCATGGGTATCCACATCGCTGCAGATACGACACAACCAAAAAAATATTCCCATACAATGATTCCCCTCACTTGCCAATGCACTGCAGCATAAGTCGCATAACTGATCAGCAGTAATGGGAATATTTGAAAGGTCTGTTGCCGCAGGTCAAACATCTGAATGCGGCGATGCAATACAGTCCCGCCAAACGCAAGTACTGCGTAGGCCAGTGCATGCTGTCCGAACAGGCTGGCATCCGCAACATCGGTCAAAATGCCCACAGTCCAAGCGATGCCAATGCCTACGCGGTAAGGTTTGTGGGTACACCAGTACAACAAGACCAAAGCGACAAAGTCCGGTCTTAGAATTAAGCCCCAACCATGCCACGGTAGCCAATTAAGCAGTATTGCGGCGAACAGACTGAGTGCTATAAATCCCGGATTTGCAGGCAGCAGAAATTCTTGGTCCCTGGGAAATTCTTTACTCATGGAGTCTTCCGCTTGAGGGTAATTTTAGGTTTTTCTTCGCTCAGCGCCGCTCCGGTTTCAGGACGCGGTGGTAACTCAGGGGAACCAGACACGATCAGCAAATAACGATGCCTGTCCACCCCTGCTATTGGCATACATACAATGCGCGCAAACGGATAAGCCGGATCCCGTTCTATTTTAATTACTTTCGCCACCGGCAATCCGGGCGGATAGGTACCGTCTATGCCTGAGGTTACCAGCACATCTCCCGGTTGAATGTCTGAACTGATTGGCATATAGCGCAAAGCAAGCTCGTTGATGTCACCTGAACCAAATACGACCGCACGAATGCCGTTGCGCAATATCTGAACCGGTACCGCATGATCTTTATCTGTTATCAAAGTTACTTCAGATAACCAAGGATAGACACGCGTAACTTGGCCCACGATGCCGATATCATCCATCACAACTTGACCTGCATGCACATTCGCTTTTGCGCCTTTGCTCACAAAGAGCTTGCGCTTGAAAATGTCCCTTTCGACATAAGCAATCTCTGCCATCTGCATCGGGAAATTTACGCGTTGTGCCACATCAAGCAAATTGTGTAGCTGTATGTTTTCTGCTTGCAATACTTGCAGCAAGTTTAATTGTGCGGCATCACTACTGTGTTGTTCTCGCAAATGCGAATTTTCTTCAATGAGGTGGCTTTGCAATTCGAAGTAGTTGCCAACTTCCTGAAACACTGTGCCCGGTAATGTTGTCAAGCGTTGAAAAGGATAAACCAGAATTGAAATAACGGTGCGTGTTGATTCCAGGTATTTGAAACGTGAATCTACAAATAGAAGCAGCAAGGACAGGACGACAAAGAACACCAAGCGCACGACGGCACTTGGTCCGCGATTAAAGAACCGGAAAGAACGTGTGCTGTCCAAGGAAAATCAATCGCTGGCAAAGATATTACTGTATTTATCCATTCTATCAAGCGCTTTGCCTGAGCCTCTCACAACGCAAGTAAGCGGGTCATCTGCAATCACAACGGGTAGGCCCGTTTCTTCCATCAGCAATCGATCAATATCACGTAGCAGCGCTCCGCCTCCGGTGAGTACCATCCCCTTCTTGGCAATGTCCGCACCCAATTCAGGTGGTGTTTGTTCCAGTGCCGTTTTAACGGCGCTAACAATACTGTTAAGCGGATCTGTCAACGCTTCGAGAATTTCATTGCTTGAAATTGTAAAGCTGCGTGGCACGCCTTCGGCCAGGTTACGGCCATTCACTTCCATTTCGCGTACTTCGCTACCAGGGAAAGCAGATCCGATTTCTTTTTTAATTTGTTCAGCGGTTGTTTCGCCAATCAGCATGCCGTAGTTACGGCGAATGTAGTTGATGATAGCTTCATCGAATTTATCACCACCGACACGAACTGAGCCGGAATAAACCGCACCCCCAAGTGAAATAACGCCCACTTCAGTTGTGCCGCCGCCGATGTCCACAACCATTGAGCCCGTTGCATCTTCCACCGGCAGATCAGCACCTATCGCGGCAGCCATGGGTTCTTCGATCAACTCGACACGGCGTGCACCGGCACCGAAAGCTGATTCACGGATCGCACGGCGTTCTACCTGAGTGGAACCGCAAGGCACACAAATTACAATACGCGGACTGGGGGTAAAGATACTTGATTTATGAACGCGCCGGATGAACTGCTTGAGCATCTGTTCGGTAACGGTAAAGTCAGCGATAACGCCGTCTTTCATTGGGCGAATAGCAGTAATGTTGCCGGGAGTGCGGCCTAACATCTGTTTAGCAGCTAGGCCTACTTGCTGGATCACTTTCTTGCCATTCGGACCACCTTCCTGACGAATAGCCACTACCGATGGTTCATTTAGTACAATACCTTGTCCGCGTGCCCATATCAGGGTGTTAGCCGTGCCCAAGTCAATTGCCAGATCGTTGGAAAAATAGCCGTTAAAGTAATTCAACATATTTATTGCCTTAATTTGAGAAGAGGTGCGTCTTTAAAGTCGTTTATGATAACCTATTAAGCTCGTTTTGTTAAAGCGTTAAGCCATTATGTCTCTGAATATAACTGATGTTGAAAAAGTTGCCCGTCTCGCCCGTCTGGCAATGACACCGCAGGAAATGCAAGCTGCCCAAGTGCAACTTTCCAATATTTTTGGTTTGATCGCTGAAATGCAGGCGGTTGATACCAGTGGCATAGCCCCGATGTCGCACAGTCAGGAGTTAAGCCAGCGCCTGCGTGAGGATGTGGTCACCGAGACCAATCAGCGTGAGGCTTTCCAATCTATTGCGCCGCAAGTTGAAGATGGCTTGTATCTTGTTCCACAAGTAATCGAGTAAATTGCCATGATCCAATCGAGTCTGACACAAATGGGCGCTGCACTACGTGCCAAAAAAATCTCCAGCGTTGAGTTGACGCAAAACTATCTTGACCGTATCTCGACGCTTAACCCTGCGCTCAACGCCTACATTACGTTGAACCCGGAAGTTTCGCTGGAACAAGCCCGTGCGGCTGATGTCCGCTTGGCTGCTGGCAAAACCGACGCGCTGACCGGCATACCTATCGCGCAAAAAGACATCTTCTGTGCCAAAGGCTGGCGCACAACCTGCGGTTCCAAAATGTTGCATAATTTTGTCTCGCCCTACGATGCACATGTTATTTCGCAATTCAACAGTGCGGGAGCAATCAATCTCGGCAAGACCAACATGGACGAATTCGCAATGGGTTCTTCCAACGAAACTTCGTACTACGGTACGGTAAAAAATCCCTGGGATACGGCGCGTGTACCCGGCGGATCTTCCGGCGGAACTGCAGCTGCAGTGGCCGCACGTTTGTGCGCTGCGGCTACAGGCACTGACACTGGCGGTTCGATTCGACAACCAGCCGCTTTGTGTGGAATCTCCGGTTTGAAACCTACCTATGGCGTGGTATCGCGTTATGGCATGATCGCTTTCGCATCGAGTCTTGATCAGGCCGGCCCGATGGCGCGCAGTGCGGAAGATTTGGCATTATTGCTTAATACCATGGCAGGATTCGACGAACGCGATTCCACTTCACTGCAACGAGACAAGGAAGACTACGCACGCGATTTGGTAAAACCGCTTAACGGTCTGCGTATCGGTTTGCCGAAAGAGTTCTTCGCTGAAGGCCTGGGCAGCGACGTTGCTCAGACTGTAGAAACCTCTATTGGCGAATATAAAAAACTCGGCGCAACTATCGTTGACATTAGTCTGCCGAATACCAAATTGTCTATTCCGGTTTATTACGTATTGGCACCGGCAGAAGCCTCGAGTAACCTGTCTCGTTTTGACGGTGTGCGTTACGGTTATCGTGCACCGGAATACACCGATCTTGCCGACATGTATGAGAAAAGTCGCGCACAAGGTTTTGGTGCCGAAGTTAAACGCCGTATCATGATTGGCACTTACGTGCTAAGCCACGGCTACTATGATGCTTATTATTTACAGGCACAAAAAATTCGGCGCTTGATCGCTCAAGACTTCGTTGAAGCATTTAAACAATGTGATGTCATTATGGGTCCGACTTCCCCATCTACCGCTTTCAAGTTGGGAGAGAAAGGTGACGATCCGGTGCAAATGTATTTGTCGGACATTTACACAATTGCCGTCAATTTGGCAGGCTTGCCCGGCATGTCTATTCCTTGTGGTTTCGGCGCTAACAATATGCCTGTAGGTTTGCAAATTATCGGTAATTATTTTGATGAAGCGCGTATGCTAAATGTTGCGCACCAATTCCAATTGGCTACAGACTGGCATACTCGCGCTCCTAAACTTTGAGGTAATTCGCATGAGAGAAGAATTGGCGATTCGTTACACAAATGTTCAATTGGAACAGATACTTGAAGAAGCCATGATTTATATGTGTGCTTGCCCTGCTCAAGTTTCTGAGCATTTGCTACTTTTGCGCAATTTATTTGAATATCAAACCCGCTGTATCAGCAAAGGCAGTTTAATGGTTGAAGTCCATCGGCGAATTGCGGATGCCACGCGCATAGCACATGCTGAAATGGAGCTATGTCTTGGGGATGTAATGAAAATGGAAGGCTGGGATCCGCTAACTCTGATTATGCCCGCCGGTTTACGTGAGTTAAGGCAAAAATCAATCGATCAGGAATAACAACCATGCAATGGGAAATCGTTATCGGACTGGAAGTTCACACGCAACTTTCTACCAACACTAAAATCTTTTCAGGTGCTTCTACCGCGTTCGGCGCAGAGCCCAATACTCAGGCTGACGCTGTCAGCATTGCGCTTCCGGGCGTATTGCCAGTACTCAATAAAGGCGCAGTGGAACGTGCTATTAAGTTCGGACTGGCAACCGGTGCTCACATTTCCAAGCGCTCCGTATTTGCCCGCAAAAATTATTTTTATCCTGATCTGCCCAAAGGATACCAGATTAGCCAGTTTGATCTCCCGGTAGTCGGGCAGGGTGCGCTGACGATTCAAGTCGAACCCCTGGTTGGAAATGCTCAACCTTATGAAAAAACTGTTCGCATCACCCGCGCTCATTTGGAAGAAGATGCTGGTAAATCCGTGCATGGAAATTCCCAAGGTGTAACAGGAATTGACTTAAATCGTGCAGGAACTCCCCTTCTTGAAATTGTTTCTGAACCCGACATGAGTTCTGCCGCCGAAGCAGTAGCCTATGCAAAAACATTGCATTCTTTAGTCCGCTGGATAGGCATTTGTGACGGAAATATGCAGGAGGGTTCTTTCCGTTGCGACGTGAACGTATCGGTGCGCAAACCTGGTGAACCTCTTGGCACCAGACGCGAGATTAAGAACCTTAACTCTTTCAAGTTTATGCATCAAGCGATTGACTACGAGGTTCAATGGCAGATCGATACCATTGAAAATGGCGGCAAGATTCAGCAAGCTACCGTCTTATTCAACCCCGAGACTGGCGAAACACGCTCAATGCGCAGCAAAGAAGACGCGCATGATTATCGTTATTTCCCGGACCCTGATCTTTTACCTTTGGAAATTTCGACTGAATGGATTGATCAGGTTCGTCAAACCATACCTGAATTGCCCCAAGCCAAGATCAATAGGTATGTGAACGAGTTGGGACTTTCAACATACGATGCCAGCATACTCACTGCGTCAGTCGAAACAGCTGTGTTTTTTGAAACGGTGTTAACTGCTGTTCCTACAGATCCTAAAGTAGGAGCAAATTGGATCATTGGTGAAGTGAATGCGCAATTAAATCGTGACGGTCTTGAAATGTCTCAATGTCCTATTTCTGCTCACCAATTGGGCGGCATGTTGAAGCGAATTTCAGATGGCACAATTTCCAATTCTGGCGCAAAAGAAGTTTTCCGCACCCTCTGGTCTGAAGGTGGCGATGCCGATGCAATCATTGCTGCAAAAGGCCTAAAGCAAGTTTCTGATGTTGCTGCTATTGAATCACTGGTAGCTGATATTATCAGCGCAAATGCCGAAAAGGTTGCTGAATACCGTAGCGGCAAGGACAAACTGTTTGGGTTTTTTGTCGGCTTGGCCATGAAGGCAAGCAAAGGCAAAGCTAATCCGGCGCAACTGAACGATATTTTAAAGAAAAAGCTCGACGGCTAGAAATCTCGAGGCTTGTAGGGTGCTTTCTTAAAGACAAAGTCGTATAACCAATTTGGAAGCAATTTCATTAAACGCCCTACAAGTCCCATCTGCCATGGGATTACAGTGAATGTTTTGCCTGCCTCAATTGCGCGCGCCATTCGCTTTGCAGCTTCTGCTGGTTCTAAAATAAACGGCATTGGATATGGGTTGATTGCCGTCATCGGCGTCTTTATGTATCCCGGGCAGATTGTCACCACTTGCACGCCGCTGCCACTTAACTCCACGCGTAAACTTTCCAAGTAGCTTATCGCAGCTGCTTTTGATGCAGAGTAGGCACCTGCTCCTGGCAATCCTCGAAAACCTGCCACGCTGGCAATGCCGACAAACGTTCCTTGTTTTGCTTCACGCATAGGTACAATAAATGGTTGAAAGGTCTTCACCATGCCTAGTACGTTGATGTCTATGACTTGCTGAAAAGAGTCAACATCTTCTGCATATTCGGTTAGTGTGCCGCGACTGACTCCGGCATTGGCTATGACAATGTCTGGCACTCCCGCACGCGACACCAAATCATGCGCGGCATTTTGAATGGCGAGTGCATCACGTACATCGAGAGCATAGCAAAGAACTTTATCGGGAAACTCTGCTGCAAACGCTTGCAGCAATTCTCCACGGCGAGCGAACCCGGCAACGATGGCGCCGTGCTTTAAATAATGACGCGCGAGTGCAAGACCTATCCCACTCGATGCGCCTGAGATCACCACTAATTTGTTATGCGTCTTTTGCATATTCAAACTAGTGGTTTTCTAGAGACGACTACATTAGTCAATGTTTGCTGCGTTCTTTGCGCGCTTTGGCAACCACTGCATCCAGCACTTTGATCGTTTCTGCTGGCTCAAGTCCTGTAATGATGTATTTTCCTTCGACGACAAGTGTCGGGGTCCCGCGAATTTCGTAGTCATGCACCATCTGATTGCTGCGAGATACTTTGCTGCTCATTGCAAATGAGTTGATTGCCGCGGAAAATTTTGCTCGATCAACGCCATGTTGGGTTACAAACTCCGTTACTTTCGCTTCATCGCTCAAGTCGATATTATTCACGTTCCAGGCGTTGAAAAGATCATCATGCAATCGACGTTGCTGGTTGAGCGCCTCCAAAGCGTAGAAGGTGCGCGCCATTCCTTCCCAGGAATCACGGAAAATAACCGGCACATATTGCAACTCTACATCCTTTGGCATTTTCTTTTCCCATGCGCTAATCAGTGGATGCAGATGGAAACAGTGAGAGCATCCGTAAAAGAAAAATTCCAAAACTTCAATTTTTTCCCCTGTATGAGTTGGTTGCGCCGGGCTGAGTATTTTATAGTCTTTACCTGCCTCCACATCTGCCAAAACTTGGGTAGAGAGTAATAATAGGGTTACCGCCATTAGTTGTTTGAAAAATTTCATTTCATTTCCTTATCTAAATTATTGCACTTTGATCGGTGTGGCATTCGCTACACCATTTTGCTTTAATAATTCTAATGTTTTATTCATTTCGCTGCTATTGGCGAATGGACCCAAACGTACGCGGTGGTAAGTCCCGCGGTCGGGTATGACAGCCGTTTGCAGCCCGGCTTCCAATCCCAAGAGCGCCAACTTTGCTTTTAGTTTTTCTGCATCATCCTCATTTGGAAATGAGCCTGCTTGAACATAGAATATTTCTTTAACACTCAGCGCGGGCTGGACTGGTTTTTCCAATTGCACTGCATGTGCAGAATGAGTTTCTTTTGGTGTAGCTACTGCTTTTTCAGTATTCTTCTGAGTTGCAACATCAGGCTTGTCTGTTAACACTTTGTAAAACTCAAAATGCTGTTTAGTGACGCCTACTGCGGATGCCGCCACTGGTCCACTTGCTGAAACAGGGGCGGGAACAGACGCCGGCAAGGGCACATTTTTAGTTTCCGCGTCCGGCTTGGGTGTTTCGTGATGTTCCTTGTTTTCAAATGCGGCTGGGTTCTTTTTGATGATATACCATGCCACCGCACCTGCCACAGCCAACCCCAGTACCATACCCAGCAAGATACCGGCGAATAGTGATCCACTATTACCAGAACCTGCGCTTTTGGGATTTTTACTCATTTACGATCCTTAGATTAATTACATTTTCTCTGGTGCAGAGACACCCAATATTGCCAAACCGTTCTTCAGTACTTGCGCTATCGCAGCGATCAAAGCTAAACGAGCCAGCTTTATTTTTTCATCCTCGACTAAAAAACGCGTTGCATTATAGTAGCTGTGAAAATCTGCTGCCAACTCTTTCAGATAGAATGCGATGAGATGCGGCGCAAGTTCTTCAGCCGCCACTTCTATCACTTGCGGAAAGTCGATCAGACATTGTAGTAATTTTGTTTCATATTCACTATTCAGCACTTCAGTTTCAGCTTTAAGCAACGCTGCATTATTTCCTCCCCACTGCAGCAAAACCGTGCAAATTCGTGCATGAGCGTACTGAATGTAATATACCGGGTTGTCATTGCTTTGTGATTTGGCAAGGTCAATATCGAAAACCAGTTGTGAGTCTGGATGTCGAGCTGCAAGAAAATAACGCGTGGCATCACACCCCACTTCGTCTATCAAGTCTCGCAGGGTTACATAACTTCCTGCCCGTTTTGATATTTTTACCTCTTCGCCGTTTTTTAACACTGTCACCATCTGGTGCAGCACGTAATCCGGCCAGTTTTTGGGTATTCCAGCGCTGAGCGCCTGTAAACCGGCACGCACGCGGGTGATAGTACTGTGGTGGTCGGATCCCTGTTCATTGATAACACGCTCAAACCCTCGCCGCCATTTGTCCAAATGATAGGCAACGTCTGGTACAAAATAGGTATAACCGCCATCGCTTTTGCGCATCACACGATCTTTGTCGTCACCGAAATCAGTTGTGCGTAACCATAGCGCATCGTCTTGTTGATAAGTGTGTCCACTTGCGATGAGTTTATTGACTGTTTCTTCCACTTTGCCTTCGGTGTAAAGTGTTGATTCCAGTGAAAACACATCAAATTTGACTTGAAAAGCCTGTAGATCGAGATCCTGCTCGCGCCGCAGATAAGCAACAGCAAAATGACGAATCGCTTCTGCATCGTCTACGTCTCCTTTACCGGTAATGTGCTGGTCATCAGATTCAACACGATCTTTTGCCATATAACTGCGTGCCACATCAATGATGTAGTTACCCCGGTAACCTGATTCAGGCCAAGATGGGTCATCCGGTGTAATTCCCTTACAGCGCAGCTGCACCGATAGAGTCAAGTTGTCGATCTGCGCGCCCGCATCGTTATAATAAAATTCGCGGGTTACATCCCATCCCGCAGTTTTTAATACATTGCACAAACAATCACCCACTGCCGCACCGCGGCCATGACCTACATGAAGGGGGCCTGTGGGGTTTGCAGAGACGAATTCCACTCCCACTTTTCTACCGTTTCCGACTTGTAAACACCCGTAATTATTTCCTGACTGCAAAACGCCTTTGACAACTGACTGTTTTGCAACCGTGGTAATGAAAACATTTATAAAACCTGCTCCGGCTACTTCAACTTTTTCTACTACTCCTGACTGCGGCATTCTTGCAATAATTCCGTTTGCAATTTCACGTGGCGATTTTCGCATTGGTTTTGCCAACTGCATTGCCAAGTTGCAGGAATAATCTCCGTGTGAAGATTGTTTGGTTCGTTCAATATTTATAGTTGCGTTTAATTGATCGGGAGCGAAGTCACGCAAAGCATGCGTAAAGATTTCGTGCAATTGGGTTTTGAAATTTAGAACAACTGACATGTAACAGCACCATTAGCGTGAATCTCACTTTGCTATTTGTGCTCGTTCTTCCATTTAAGGAGACAGGCATGCAGAGAAACAGCATCGCGAATTAATTGGATGGATATTCTCCTTGTCCATTTGTTATTATAACATTTGGCCTAATTTAAAAAAAATTCACCAGTCATTATGTTCGAACTGGTTCTTTTTGTCCTTTACATTGTTTTACATTGAACAATTCAATTATTTTTTGAAACTAACTTCGACATGATAAAATCATTTTTAACTTAATACTTTTTTAATTGCAGTTCGGCTTTTCTAAATAATTATAAAATATTGCATCTTGAACTCCCTGAATCAATTCCGTAGAACTATTAATCCGCTACTTCGGGGTCAGAATTTGAATAGTCGAACTTTTCAGCCAGACAGTCACTCCAAAACTATCCCAGAAAGTTCATATCACTTGATTCAAGTTGTTAGACGATATGGGCCGGTTGGAGGTATGGAGCGTTATGTTTGGGAATTAACGCTTCAACTTCATCAATTGGGACATCGTGTAACTGTAATTTGTGAGCGTTGTCATACTCCCAAACCCGAAGGAATTTCTGTCATTGAACTTGGTGAAGTTACCCCTCGCCCGCGTTGGGTGGCTGCTTTGCGTTTTTCCCACCGTGTCTCAGATTGGCTTGCTTCTAATCCGCAACCTGATTGCATTGTGCACAGCCATGAACGTATCTATTCTCATGAAATCACCACGTTTCACGGTTCGATTTTTGCAACCGTTACTGAGAAGCCCTGGTGGCGTCTGATTTCCCTACGAATTGCAATGCAACTTTATTTGGAAAGGCGCGAGCTTTCCATTGCCAAGGTAATCGTTCCCAATTCCCAATATATCAAGCAAAATTTGTCTTTTTATTATCCAGAATTCGCCTACAAATTGTCTGAGCCTATTACTCCGGGAGTAACTGCTGTTAACTTGCGTAATTTCCGTTCTGTTCCAAAAGACGGAGGTATTATCGGCTTTGTCGGTGAAGAATGGAAACGGAAAGGTCTTCCATTCGCGGTTGAGATTGTTAAGCGTTTGCGAGTAACTCGTCCAAATCTTACTTTTATGATTATTGGGCCTCCTGTTGCTTCAATTAAATATCTGTTTGCCGATTGGCAATCCGGTTTTATTTTGAAAGAGTGGTCTGGGCAAGTAAATTATTCTGAATTTGATGTGTTATTGCATCCCGCCAAGTCTGAACCCTATGGCATGGTAGTCAGTGAAGCAATGGCCTCAAAACTGCCCGTTGTTATTTCCGATGCCTGCGGATCTTGCGAAGATGTTTCAACTGATGCTGGCACCATTTTGCCACTGGATTCACCTATCGATTTATGGGTGAACGCGGTAAACAATCAATTAAACAGGTTTGTTGCAGTGCCCCAATTTTCACGCAATTGGGAAGAAGTTGCCATGCAATATGAAGCGGAATTTCGTTCGTTAGTAAGTCCTGCGCAATCAGAATTTAGTGATGCAACAATTTCACATCCGGTTGAACTCGTTTCTTAAGTAGTTCATCGTTCTTTGCAATTACCTCTTTCTTATCAAGGTTTATCGAAAACACAACCGGCAAGTCGCTTATGTTTTTTTTACTGCATTTTTATCACTTCCTTTTTTAACGTCACCATGTTGAGCCAACAACACAGAAATCAGTCGCCGATCTGTATCTTTAATTCGTGCAATCATCACATTTAAAAAAGCTTTTGCAAAACTTGCCTGTAGCCCGTCGCTTGCCAGTTTGAGCGATTCTCCCTGAATTTCTATCAGCCTCATATCTGTCAGCGCAGTTACTGAGGCGTGTCTAGTATGCCGGGTATCATCCAGATATGCTATTTCGCCAAAGCAACTTCCAATTTGCATTCGCGTCAGTTCCACTTCACTTTTCGTTACTTTTACTTCTCCATCGATTATGAGATAAAGGCTGCTGCTTTTCTCGCCTTCTTCAACAATATTTTCACCGCACTTAACTTCTAGCCACTGGCTTATTCCAACTGTTTCCCACACCTCGTTGTCGGTGAAGTTTGTGAAGAACGAAAGGTTTCGCAACTCGTCGTAATGCGCGGAATTAAAATGTACATTTTCTAGGGTTTCTATATCGGGCAGTGCTGTTGCAAGATCATCGCAAAATGCTTTCCATGTTGCATAACGCATATTTTTGTCACGATGCATGGCTCGATGTACTGCAAACCTCAAAGCTTGGGGAATATCTAAGCGCCGTTTTTCCAAGGGTAATGCATCTTCATGGAGTTTTTGATAGATCATTTCATCATGAGATTTCGCCGTAAACGGCAGCATGCCGGATATCAGTTGATATGCCATGACCCCAACTGCGTATATATCTGACTGGACTGTAGGTCGCCCCTGCATGAACTGTTCCGGTGGCATAAAAGGCAGTGTCCCAACTGTATCAACCTGCGTAGTATCCGAATTAAACAGAAAGGCTGCCCCGAAATCTGAGACTTTCACTGAATCTTTTTCCCCAAGCAACACGTTACTTGGTTTGATATCACGATGAAGTATGCCCATTTTATGGGAATAATCCAAGGCATTGCACACTTTATAAAGTATGTCGATTAGTCGATTCAATGGAAGTAAATTATCAAACGCCGTATATGGTTTTAGAGTTCCTCCTGGCACGTATTCCATTACCAGATAATCGAACTTTTCTGTACTGCATGCTTCAAAAATTTGAACTATAAATGGGTGTTGAAGTTTTCCGGCTAATCTTGTCTCATTTAGCCACATTTTACGATTTCGCGAACTATCCTTTAGCTCATTGAATAGTCCTGTGCGAGTAATCTTGAGTGCCACGTCGCGCTGCAGGTAGTTGTCAAATGCAAGGTGTACTTCGCTTGTTGCTCCTCTTCCAAGTTCTTTACGAATTTTGAAGCGATGTCCAAAATTGTCGTTTTGATTAGCCATGTTTTAAGAAGGTTGAATACTTGGATACTTCAGTGCCATTATATATCTTCAAATCTTTCATTTTCTTTGTTGTATTTTAATAATTGCCCATGTGCAATATCAAAATACCAACCGTGGATTGTTAGTTGACCCGATTCAACTTTTTCATGAACCCATGAAAAAGTCATCAAATTTTTTAACGAAATCAAAATGGCTCGCTTTTCACATTCTCGCGTTTGAACATCAAACGGTGCTTCTGGCATATCTTTTAACACACTTGTTCTGGCACTTTCAACCAAGCACATCCAGTCATCTATAAAAGAACCCGGGACTGTAACTCCGGCAGTTTTCATCAATGTTCCTATTCCACCACAATGTGCGTGACCCAGTACGATAATATGTTCAACACCCAGTATGCGTACGCCGTATTCGATGGCTGCTGTGGTGCCATGATGCCCCGCTCTACCCTCAACTGGCGGAACTAAATTTGCAACATTACGAATAACAAACAAATCACCCGGCTCGCAATCTAAAACTATTGCCGGATCTACACGTGAATCGCAGCATCCTACCACTAGCGTCTTGGGAGTTTGTCCTTCCTTCACCAATTGTTGAAACAGCCCGTCGTTTCGCTCGAAGTGTTGTTCACGAAAGCGCTGAAAGCCTTCCACTAGAGCTCGCGGGATTTTCTTCATGTTCCTGTCAGGAGCTGTTGTGCTTCACGATATTTATCTGCGGTCTTCTGCAAAACGTCTGAGGGAATGTGGGGTGCAGGCGGTTGTTTGTTCCAGCCGGAAGACTCCAACCAGTCTCTGACGAATTGTTTGTCAAAGCTGGGCGGATTGCTACCGACTTTATATTGATCTGCCGGCCAGAAGCGAGATGAATCTGGAGTCAGTGCTTCATCTATAAGATATAAATTTCCTGCGGTATCAACTCCAAATTCGAATTTCGTATCGGCAATTATAATTCCTCTGGTCAACGCGTAATTTGCCGCTTCGGTGTACAGTCCTAACGTGGCTACTTTTACTTGTTCTGCGCGTTCATCTCCAAGCAATTTCTTTGCTTCTTCGAAGGAAATATTTTCATCATGATCTCCCACTGCGGCCTTGGTAGACGGAGTAAATATGGGTTGGGGCAATTTCTCAGCTTCCTGTAATCCTGCAGGCAATTGGATGCCGCACAATTTGCCCGTCTTCTTGTAATCTTTCCAACCGGATCCCACCAGATAGCCCCGAACAATTGCTTCTATTGGCAAAGGTTTTAATTTTTTTGTAACAAAAGCACGGCCGCGTACTTGTGCTCGCTCAGCTTCGGTCTTAACTACAGATTCAGGATCGATACCTGTCAAATGGTTTTGTATTACATGTTCTAATTTCTTAAACCAGAAATTTGATACGGTCGTTAGAACTTTACCTTTACCTGGAATGGGTGAGGGCAACACCACATCGAATGCAGACAATCGATCAGTTTGCACAATCAGCAAATGATCGGCGTCAACTTCGTATAGGTCACGTACTTTCCCCCGATGCAAAAACTTCAGGCTGGGTAAATTTGATTCTTGCAGTGCTGACATTTTTTCCTCTAGTTACAAAGCGGGAAGGGTGGTTGCGGCAATTTGATCCGCTTGTTTCTTCCGATAATGGGTAAGCTTCTGGGCAAGCACTTTGTCATTGGTTGCCAACATCGCCACCGCGAATAAACCCGCATTTGCAGCACCGGCTTCACCAATGGCAAATGTGGCTACGGGTATGCCTTTCGGCATTTGCACAATTGATAGCAAGGAATCCATCCCTTTTAAATACTTTGAAGGGATGGGTACTCCCAATACCGGCAATATGGTTTTACCGGCAATCACACCGGCAAGATGAGCTGCGCCTCCGGCGCCCGCGATGAAGCATTGGACTCCTTTTTCACTCATTTCTTTGATGTATTCAAATAGCAGATCTGGAGATCGATGCGCGGAAATTACTCTTGCATCGAACTCGACACCGAATTCCTGCAGTGCATGTGCAGTCTGTTGCATAATTTCCCAGTCGCTGGCACTTCCCATCACAATAGCAACAAGCGGTTTTGCCATAATTTATGCGCCCTTATGATAGCCGACAACACGTTCCACTTCATTTTTAGACCCGAGAATAACAGGTACGCGCTGATGTAAACCGTTTGGTTGCAATTCCATAATTCGTTCGCGTCCTGTTGAACTTATTCCACCTGCCTGCTCGACAATAAAAGACATTGGATTGGCCTCATACATCAAGCGTAACTTGCCTGCTTTTCCCGGCTCCTTTGTATCAAACGGATACATGAATATTCCACCGCGAGTCAGAATACGGTGTACTTCTGCAACCATTGAAGCTACCCAGCGCATATTGAAATTCTTTTCACGGCCCCCGTCTTTACCCTTTACACACTCTTCTACATATCGTTGCACCGGCTCTTCCCAATAGCGCCGGTTAGAAGCATTGATCGCGAATTCTTGCGTATCTTCGGGAATTTTCATATTCGGATGTGTCAGCATAAATTCGCCAATGTCACTATCTAAAGTGAAGCCATTTACCCCTTTGCCCGTGGTAAGTACCAGCATAGTAGATGGGCCATAAAGAGCGTAGCCTGCGCACACTTGTTTAGTGCCCGGCTGCATGAAATCTGCAGCAGTCGGGTTTGTCACCCCGGCTGGACAACGCAATATTGAAAAAATAGTACCTACAGAGATGTTCACATCTATGTTTGACGATCCATCCAGTGGATCAAACGTAAGCAAATATTTTCCCTTGGGGTACTTTGCCGGGATAGGATAAATTTCATCCATTTCTTCCGAAGCCATTGCTGCGAGGTGCCCGCCCCATTCGTTTTCGGCGATAAATATATCGTTGGTAATCACATCTAATTTTTTTTGTGTTTCACCTTGGATGTTTTCGCTTCCTGCACTGCCTAATACTCCGATCAATGCACCCTTATTAACCGCATGGGCAATTTTCTTGCAAGCTATCATGATGTCATCAAGCAAGTCTGTAAAGTCGCCTGTGGCGCCTGGTATATGGCGTTCTTCTTCGATAATAAATTGAATCAGATTTTTGTTCATGTTGCTCTCTCCCTTTATAATTTAAATTTAGTTACTCGTGAATTTTACCCGTTTTTGTTACTGCTCTCCATGCTTCTATTATTTAACTAAGGACATAAATAGTTGAGGCAATCGCTCCGGTAGCCGTGCAATGTTATCGATCACCGCATATTGTCTGCCAAAGATATCTGCCACATATTCGTCCGCTTTGGGATCCAGATTGATGCAATACGTGTAGATATTCTGTTGATCCAATTCGCGAACGGCGATACGCGCGTCTTCAATTAGTAGACGCGCATCACTGGTATCAATATCTGCCGGTTCACCATCGGTCAACACTAGTAACAGTTTTTTATCGGCTTGCTGGTGGCCGAGATAGTGGCCTGCATGGCGAATCGCTGCACCCATACGTGTAGAATAATTTGCTTCCATCCCGGCCAAGCGGCCCTTAACGTCATCCCCCCAAGATTCGTTGTAGCCTTTAAAATGCCAGAAACGCACATTGTGACGCGTGTCGGAATGAAATCCTCCAATTGCCAAAGGGTCGCCCATCTGATCTATTGCCCAAGCCAGCAGTGAAACGGCTTCCTGGCTGAGTTCAAGTTTGGATTGTGTGCAACCTTCCGGCACATCAGCCAGTGACGCTGAAAGATCGAGCAATAGCGATACTGCGACGCTGCGTCCGTCGTGCCGGTGACTCATATTTATCCGGGTATCAGGCTGAGCTCCGCTTTTAAAATCGATCAACGAACGGATCGCCACATCCAAATCCAGCTCCGCCCCTTCTTCCTGATAGCGAATACGAACTTTGTTTTGCGGCTTCAGCAGATCGATTATTTTTTTCAGGCGCTTTGCCAGTGCGCTATGCTTTGCGAGTAGTTGATCAATTTTCGCCGGATTGCCTTTGGGTTGCAGATGTTCATACAAACTTACCCAGTCCGGGCGGTAGTGCTCGGCACTGTAGTCCCATTCTGGATACATGCGTGGTGGTATTTTAAATTCGTCTTCTGACTCTTGTGGCGGACGCGGGCGCTCTTCATAAACCTCTTCGTCGCCTTCTTCGATGAACAGCCACATCAAGCGGTTGTCGTCGCGATATTCAACTTCAGTATTGTTGAAATATATTTTGCCGTATGAGTCGCTTGGCACTTTGCTTTCACTTATAAACTGTACTCCCAACATTTGAATGTCGGGTGTACGGGTATTACCCTTCTCCATTATTTCATTAAAGCGCGCAACGTATTTCAAAATGAGCGGATTGTCATATGTATGGCTAGGATCCAGTAACGCGCGCGACAAAATGGCCAAGCGATGCCGAATGTACGAAACGTCAGCATCCTGTTGCAGGTTCTCATTCGGTATCGGATGCAGCTTGCGCCAGATAGAACGCATTCCCGGAAATTCCTGTAGCGCCAAATATTCCACCCGCGCATCTTCAAATACTTCAACCGCCATACGTTGAAACGGACTGAGATTATCGGCGATCAATGGTGTCGTCCAACGGCGGTGTGCACTCAAATGTGCCAACACGGCGCGATACCGGTCAATGCCGCGCACTCCATTGGGCAAATCATCAAACACATCCGGCAGGTGCAAACCCTGCTCGTTCAGGTAGGGAATAGGCTTGCGTAGTTCATCGAAATCCAGCGAATAGGGAATAAATTGCACATCATGCAACCACAGCCCGCGCATATATAAATCCAGCTTGCGTTCGGCATCGTAGAAAAGTGTGCCGTGGCGCTCACGTTGAATAACTGCACGGCTGTCCGCCGTTTTCAGTTGAAAATATTCCCGCTGATGTTGCGGATCGTTGGGGTAGGCGAGTACTCCGTAATCAACCCACTTTTTTAATCCACCGAGCGGCAGCAGGGATAGCAAATGAGGAACGCTATCCAGAAAGTCGGGCAAACATTCGCTTGTATACATCGAATCGATGCCATGTACTTTAGGACTGGTGCGAATTGCCGTTTGCACGACAAGATTCAGGTATTCGGTAAACAACAAACGGCTTTCCAATGCGCGTGCCGCAGCCCCCAGGCTTTGCAAAAAGTTGGGAATAGCTTTGCTGTTCGGGGATTTAGCCAAGGTGCGAGTAAATGTTACGACTTCTTCAATAACTTCCTCGCCTAGCTTTGCTGCAACCTGCGGCATTTCTTCCAGAAAGACCAGTACCGGTTCTTCACCGCGCCCGGTTTTGTTAATCGTGTTGGCGCCCACGATGTAAGCATCAATACCGGCAGTACTCAAATACTTGCGGGCATCTGCCATGCAATCATCAAACACACTTTGAACCCGTTTGAAATTACATTGCAGTTTTTGGCGTTCTTCTATCGTGGCGGTCATCACTTACGCCACAAACACCGCATCAATTGCGTGATCCAGAGTATCGCGAATATCAGCATCATCTGTAATCGGTCGAACTAATGCCATGCGACATGCATCGCGTGGAGCAATACCTTGTTTAATCAAGGTTGCCGCATATACTAGCAATCGGGTAGAGATACCTTCATCCAGCCCGTGTCCTTTCAAGTTACGCGCAGTCTCACCGATTTTTACTAACTTGGCTGATATATCAGCCCCTATTCCAGTTTCTTTACTGACGATGCCGATTTCAACTTCTGATTTTGCGTAGTCAAATTCCAAGCCGGCAAAGCGTTGTTTGGTTGACTGCTTCAGATCTTTCATCAAATTCTGGTATCCGGGATTGTAGGAAATCACCAATTGAAAATCCGGGTGAGCCTGAACGAGTTCCCCTTTTTTATCCAGAGGCAATGTACGACGGTGATCGGTTAGAGGGTGAATGACAACCGTTGTGTCTTGACGAGCTTCAACGATTTCATCCAGATAGCAGATCGCACCGTAGCGCGCAGCGAGTGTAAGTGGGCCATCCAGCCATCGAGTTCCGTTTGCATCCAATAAATAGCGTCCGACCAAGTCGGATGCTGTCATGTCTTCGTTGCAGGCAACAGTGATGAGTGGTTTGCCGAGTTTCCATGCCATATGCTCAACAAATCGTGACTTCCCACACCCTGTGGGGCCTTTAAGCATGACGGGTAAGCGTGCCTTATAAGCTGCTTCGTAGAGCGCTATTTCATTACTTTGCGCCTGATAATACGGCTCTTGCGTAATTTGATATTGCTTGATGTCGAACGTTTCGCTCATGCTGTTCTCCATAATTTGATACTTGAGTATTTATGTCGGGCTGTTCGGGTTAAAAAAACCCCTGCAAGAGTTTCCGGCAGGGGCTTCTTTTTACACAGCGTTCTGCTTACTTGTGAACGCCCAGTTTTTGACGCCATCCAGGGAATATCTTGTCGGCATCTTTTGGGAAAGACTCGAACGCGCGTGCAAATTCTTTGTGCTCTTTCGCAAATTCGATCGGATCCGCTCCTGCCTTCCAGCATTCATACGATTGACGAAGTGAAATCGCGCCAGCCGCCGGTGAATCGATGTGGCCGTAAGAACCACCGCCTGCAGTGTTGATCACGTTGCCGTGGCCCAGATTTTCAAAGAACCCTGGCAGACGCAGCGCATTCATACCGCCGGAGATGATTGGTGTCGTTGGTTTCATGCCATACCACTCTTGATGGTAGAAAGGGCCATCAACTGAATCACGTTCAATCATGTAAGCAATGATACGGTCATCTTTGCCGCCTTCCATTTTACCGAATCCCATTGTTCCTACGTGGATGCCGGAAGCACCTTGCAGACGGGACATTTTCGCCAATACAAATGCAGTGTAGCCACGCTTGGAAGAAGGTGATGTCACAGCACCGTGACCGGCGCGGTGATAGTGCAAATACTGATTTGGATATTGACGGCGTGCTGTCGTAATCATGCCGGGACCGCCCACATAACCGTCAACCAGGAACGCCACCTTGTCTGCATCCGGGCCAAATGTTTCAAGCAAGTAATCAGCACGCGCGCACATTTCGTAATGGTCGTCAGCGGTAATGTTAGCTGAAAATAATTTGGCTTGGCCAGTTTCATCTTGCGCACGCTTCATTGCGTCATAAACGAGGGGCATCACTTTCTTCATTGGGCAGAACACTTGGTTGCCTTGCGGCTCATCGTTCTTGATGAAGTCGCCACCTAACCAAAATTGGTAAGCCGCATTCGCAAATGGCTCAGGTCGCAGACCCAGCTTGGGTTTAATGATGGTGCCTGAAATGTATCCACCGTCTTTAATAGGACGGCCAAGAATGCGCCACATATCAGAAATATCTTTTGCGGGGCCGTCATACAGTTGCAGCATGCGTTGCGGAACGTAGAAATCTTGCATTTGCAGATTTTCAACATCACCCATACCTTGGTTGTTACCAATTGCCAAAGTCAGGAAAGAAACGATCATCGCACGGCCATCAGTCACGTTGCGATCAAACAAATCATTTGGATAGGCGACTTTCATCACGCCTTTGGCTTCATCGATTTCATATACAAGTGCGTCTACGCCTTTGGTAAAGTCGTCTGTCGTACTCACTTCAACGTTGGTTCCTGTTGAAGACTCAGCAGCGATGTGAGCGGCCGCTTCCAGGTAACCAACCCCTTTTGCTGGTGTCATCGTATACGCCACCAGAATATGCTTGCCGTTCTTGATTAAATCGGCTTCTTTTAAATCCAAATTTGAATAACGTGCTGACTGATCCATGTTTCCTCCTGATTAGTAATCAATGTATTTTCCAACTGGGTGAACTATAGAGCCAACATATCATAAATAACAGTCAATTATTTTTATATGCACCATAAGCGTTTCTTATGATATAAATCGGATCATGTTTCCAATTTCCCTGCGCCAACTTCAAGTCTTCGAAAGCGTTGCCCGCCATCTTAGCCATTCGCGTGCGGCGGCAGAACTGTATCTCTCCCAGCCCGCTGTGTCTATGCAAATCAAACAAGCCGAGTCTATAGTTGGCCTCCCCTTGTTTGAGCAACAGGGTAAAAAAATCTTTCTTACCGAAGCTGGCCGCGAAATGTTGCATTACAGCCGTAGTATTTTGCAGCTTGTTAATGAAATGGAATCGGTATTTGATGAGCTGAAAGGACTTGATCGTGGCCATCTGAATATCTCTGTTGTCAGTACTGCCAACTACTTTATGCCTCAGCTTCTGGCAACATTTATTCAGTCTCACCCTAAAATTCAAGTGAGCTTGTCTGTTGCTAACCGTGATGCGGTTATCAAGCAGCTTGCTGATAATAGTGCCGATTTGGCTATTATGGGTCAGCCCCCTGATGGCACGGAAATGCGGGCGGATGCCTTCATGCTGAATCCGCTTGTCGTCATCGCGTCACCTTCACATTCATTGTCAAGCGCTAAATTGATTCAGCCACGACAGTTAGCAAATGAAATTTTTCTGTTGCGAGAACGTGGCTCAGGAACCCGCGGAGTGGTTGAGCGTTTTTTTTCCAAACACAAACTTGCTTTACCATTACACATGGAGATGGACACCAACGAAGCCATCAAACAATCCGTTCAAGCTGGAATGGGCATCGCCATCATCTCGCAACATAGCATTGAACTGGAATTGGAAACTAAGCGACTGGTTGTGCTCGATGTCGAACATTTTCCAATCCTTCGTCATTGGCACATCGTGCACCGTAAAGATAAACGATCTTCAATCGCCGCGCAGGAGTTTGAGCGGTTCTTGCTGGATGCATCTCAAACGATAAAATGATAAACCGTATAAATTTATATTGAGTTGCCAGTAATGAGACTATTTAATAAAGACAGTAAATCACCCCTTGCATAAGTTCAACTCTTTGTGAGAAGCGCCTCAAATTCAACTATCGGCACGGGCTTGCTGAACAGGTATCCCTGATATGCCATACAACCTAAATGCTTGAGTAATGATTCCTGAGCTGCATTTTCAACCCCTTCCGCGATGATATTGAGGTGAAAGTTTTTTCCTAAATCAATCATGGTTTGCACCATAACGGCATCGTTTTGGTCGGATGTCATGTCGCGCACAAAGCTCTGGTCTATCTTTATTTGATCTAGCGGTAATTGCTTCAAATACGATAGTGAAGAGTATCCTGTGCCGAAATCGTCCATTGACAACTTGACCCCCAATGCTTTCAGGGCATACATTTTGGATATAACTTCTGTAACATCCCTCAATACAACACTTTCAGTGAGTTCGATCTTTAAATGCGAAGCATCAAATCCATAAGTATGTAGCAGTGCCTTCACGGTCTCAACAAAGTCGGGTTGCTGGAATTGCTTTGCACTGACATTAACCGCCAGTGTGAGATGCATTGTTTTTTCTTGTTTTGACCAGATAGCAAGTTGTTTACAGGCAGTTTCGAAAACCCATTCACCAATTTCTAGAATCAGACTACTTTCTTCAGCAAGAGGAATGAAATCTGCGGGAGAAACTATGCCGCGTAGGGGATGAATCCACCTTATTAGCGCTTCTGCTCCTAGCGCACGATGTTCGCTGTCCACCTGAATTTGATAATACAACTGCATCTGTCGCTCAGAAACGGCGCGACGTAAATCAGCTTCCATTGCTGCACGCATCTCAACTGCCAATTTCATTTCATTGTCAAAAAAACGCACAGCATCCCGACCCGACTCTTTAGCGCGATACATCGCCATGTCGGTATGTTTTAGCAAGCTGCTGATCGATACTTCCTCGCCACGATAGATGCTTACACCAATGCTGGCGGAACTGGCATACTCCTTTTTATTGAGATCATAAGGTGAAATGAGTGCGCGTCGTATTTCTTCGGCAATCTTCGCCACTTTTTGGGTGGCTTGTTGGAAATCAACATCAACAGACTCAAGCAGTACTACGAAATCGTCTCCTCCCATACGCGCTACCGTGTCTCTGTTGCTCACGCAGTCTTTAATTCGTGTCGAAACTTCAACCAAAAGTAAATCTCCGTACTCATGCCCAAGTGTGTCGTTTACCGTTTTGAAATTATCCAGGTCGACAAAAAATACAGCGCCAAATAACTGACTAGTTGCTGACGCTGAAAGTGCTTTCTTGATTTTATCTAGCATCAAGCGTCGGTTAGGCAGTTTTGTCAGCGTGTCGTGGTAGGCAAGGAAGTAAATTTCAGCGTCATCTATTAGCCGTTGATCATGTCCTATTTTTTCTCGACTGGATACCACTCCCAATCCAATGAGGCCAAACAGCCAAATCACACCATGGGTCAAAGATAATTCATATACCCGCTTTGATTGTTCTTCAGTGTACGGTCGCATTTTTACATAAGCACCGATTCCTCCACGAACTTCACCAGCCTTATAACCTTGTATAGCGTGACACTTGAGGCAGCCCTCCGTTATGAACAATGGTTTCATCAATCGTAAATAGGTCACATCACCTATGTTGGCAACTTCCATCAGTTCATTTGCACCTTGCTCAAAGCTTTTCAGCGCTTTGATTTCCCATTCGTCGGGTTTGTTATTGGGGTTTAAAAGCTTCAGGCTGGTAAGGTGACTCAAGTCCAATTTGTTTCCATTGAAATCATCCTGAACTTCCCTAATTACATAGGCAGGGTTCATCAATGTCAGCTTCATGCCAGTGGTGGTGACAACATCACGATCTGGGACTTTTAAATAGGGGTTGGGAGGAGTATGAGCCGACGGCTGAACATAGATGCCACCGTGAGAGCCTACCCAATCGCGAAAACCTATATCTTTGGCAAGACTTGCGCGAGCAACTGCAGCAGCATTGTTTAACGTATTATGTTCGAGTTGATGGAGAGTCCATAGCAAGGAGCCTCCCAATAAGAGAGTCCATCCTACAAATATGTAAAGATATTTACGAAACATAATATTGTTTTCGTCGTTAGGCTTTATTTCCAAAATTGGTTGAGAATATTTGCCATTCATAATCTCTATGGATTTATTTAAAGATTAGGCACAAATTCATAAAGCGCATCTTACATGCATCATCATGCGCTTTTTCAAAAAGGGATGTTGCTCATTTGAGCAAATTAGACGTAAGGGACGGTGTGCCTTAAATGACACTTCTCGACAATATCTAAGGCAAAACTGCCTGCTGTGAAACTGTTCTTCACGAACTCACCCCAGGAGCCACCTACAGAGATTACTCTTATTTTTTCTACCGCGAAACGGCCATTTGATTGATGCATAAATCAAAAAGCGACCCGAAGGTCGCTTTCTGACTTAAAGCTTACTGCAAAATTACTTTACGATTGCCTTCAATTCGCCTTTGGCATAACGGCTTGCCATGGCTTCCAGCGAGATCGGTTTAATCTTGCCTGCTTGCCCCGCAGCGCCGAATGCCTCGTAGCGCGCCTTGCATATTTCTTTCATCGCTTTGGTGGAAGCGGCCAAGAATTTGCGTGGATCGAAATCCTTCGGGTTCTGGGACAAGTAACGACGTACAGAGCCGCTTGAAGCCATGCGCAGGTCGGTGTCAATGTTGACCTTACGTACACCGTGCTTAATGCCTTCGACGATTTCTTCTACCGGAACGCCATAAGTTTGTCCCATATCACCGCCGAATTCATTGATGATCTTGAGCCACTCTTGAGGCACGGAAGATGAACCGTGCATGACCAGATGCGTATTTGGAATGCGCGCATGGATTTCTTTGATGCGGCTGATCGCCAAAGTATCACCTGTGGGTGGTTTGGTAAATTTATAAGCGCCGTGCGATGTGCCGATAGCAATCGCCAGCGCATCTACACCGGTTTGTTTTACAAACTGAGCTGCTTCTTCCGGATCTGTCAGTAATTGGTCATGGGTCAATACACCTTCGGCACCGTGTCCATCTTCTTTTTCACCCATGCCGCTTTCCAGCGAACCCAGGCAACCCAACTCACCTTCAACTGAAACGCCCACCGCATGAGACATATCCACCACACGGCGTGTTACTTCAACGTTGTATTCGAAAGATGCCGGTGTTTTCGCATCTTCTTTTAATGAACCATCCATCATCACACTGGAGAAATTCGATTTGATCGCGTTAATACATACTGCCGGTGACGCACCATGGTCCTGGTGCATGACGATTGGGATATGCGGATAGGCTTCTACTGCCGCTTCAATGAGGTGGCGCAGGAACGCTTCACCGGCATACTTACGTGCACCGGCTGAGCCTTGCATGATCACCGGGCTGTTACATTCGTCAGCCGCTTCCATGATTGCTTTTACTTGTTCCAGATTGTTGACATTAAACGCGGGCAAACCATAGCCATTTTCAGCCGCGTGGTCGAGAAGTTGACGTAAAGATACGAGTGCCATTTTTTCCTCCTGATAGATACTTATCTAACTACAAAAAATAAACTCTTTAGCCTGATTGGCTTTCCTAATTTTTTCGATGATCCCCAACACGTACAATCTTCAGAGTATTGGTATGTCCCGCTTGGCCGATTGCTTCACCCACTGTCATTACAATCAGGTCGTCGTCTTGTACCAATCCTAATCGCACAAGTTCATCTTCGGCTTGGCGCAGTGTCACCGAATGATCCTTTGAATCGCTCTTGAAAGCGATTGGATGCACGCCACTAAACAAGGTGACTTTGCTCAAAGTTGCTTCCATCGGTGTCATGGCAAAAATCGATGCGCCTGCACTTATACGCGACATCCACAAAGCGGTTGAACCAGATTGTGTGAGTGCAACGATTGCCTTTACCTTAAAGTGTGAAGCGGCATACAGCGCCGACATCGCGATGGATTGATCAATACGGGTGAACTTGGAGATTTCCAAACGGTGATTAACAGCGCTGTCTTCTGTTTCTTCTTCGGCATTGATGCAAATTCTGGCCATTGCTTCAATCGTTTCAACCGGATAGTCACCCACAGCTGTTTCTGCTGACAACATCACCGCATCCGTTCCATCCAATACGGCATTTGCAACATCGGATACTTCCGCACGTGTTGGAATCGGATTATTGATCATTGACTCCATCATTTGCGTGGCGGTAATGACCAATTTATTTCTGGCGCGCGCCATTTTGATCATTTTCTTTTGTAGACCCGGTACAGCCGCATCACCGACTTCCACCGACAAATCACCGCGTGCAACCATGATAACGTCTGACGCATCAATAATTTCGCCCAATACCGGGATAGCTTCAGCACGTTCAATCTTGGCAACCAGCAAACTTTTCCCGCCGGCAGCATGCATGAGTTCTCGAGCTAAATTCATATCATCCGAAGAACGCGGGAAGGACACTGCCAAAAAGTCTGCTTTGATGAGCGCTGCCGTTTTGATGTCTTCCTTATCTTTATCCGTTAAAGCAGGCGCGGTAAGGCCTCCGCCTTTTCGGTTGATACCCTTGTTATTGGATAAGACACCTCCACGCACGACAACACAGTGCACTTCTGTACCTTTAACCCCTGTGACATGAAACTCAAGCATCCCATCATTAAGTAATAGTACGGTGCCGATATCTACATCATGTGGTAATTCTTTGTAATCCAGTCCTACCCGCTCCTGGTTTCCCAAACCGTCCAATGAAGCATCGAGAATAAATTTGTCACCCTTTTCCAAAGTGATTTTGTCGTTTTCGAATTTTCGCACGCGAATTTTCGGACCTTGCAAATCAGCCAAAATACCGATGGTTCGGCCAGCTGCTTTAGCTGCAGCTCTGACTGTATTTGCCCGACCCATATGGTCCTGTGCAGTGCCATGAGAGAAATTCATGCGTACAACGTCCACCCCGGCACGGATCATTTGCTCCAGTACTTTTTGGTCGCTCGATGCGGGACCAAGTGTTGCTACTATTTTTGTTCTACGCAGCATGAGAGTCCTAGTTGATTATTTCTTTGCGCGTTGTTCGAGAATTTCCACCGCTGGCAATGTCTTGCCTTCAAGGAATTCCAGAAATGCACCGCCTGCGGTGGAGATGTAAGACACTTTGTCGTAGATATCGTATTTTTGAATCGCCGCGATAGTATCGCCGCCACCTGCCAGTGTAAATGCTTTGGTATTGGCGATTGCCATGGCGATGGTTTTGGTGCCTTCCCCAAACTGGTCGAATTCAAACACGCCAACAGGACCGTTCCAAACTACAGTTCCCGCTTTCATGATGATATCGGCAATTTCCTTGGCTGACTTCGGACCAATGTCAAAAATCATGTCATCGCTAGTCACATCACTTGCGTCCTTTAAAACCGCTGGCTCATTGGCATCAAATTTCTTCCCAACGACAACATCAACCGCGATCGGAATGTTCGCACCGCGTTTCTTCATTTTTTCGATCAGTGCTTGAGCTGTCGGCACGAGATCATCTTCACATAAAGATTTTCCGACATTTTTGCCGACTGCTTTGAGGAAGGTATTGGCAATGCCGCCACCAACCACGAGCTGTTCACATTTTTCGGATAAAGATTCCAGCACAGTCAGCTTGGTCGACACTTTTGACCCACCAACGATCGCAACCATCGGACGGGCAGGGCTCAGCAGTGCTTTAGTCAAAGCATCCAGTTCTTCAGTGAGTAAAATACCGGCGGCTGCAGTAGGTGCAAATTTCGCCACGCCGTGTGTTGAAGCTTCCGCACGGTGTGCGGTGCCGAATGCATCCATTACGAACACGTCGCATAAGGCTGCATATTTTTTTGCAGTTTCGTCCGCGTTCTTCTTTTCACCCTTGTTGAAGCGGCAGTTTTCCAGCAATACTAATTCGCCTTCTGCAACCTGAAAGCCACCATCTACCCAATCTTTGATCAAGCGAACTGGTTTGCCTAACTTGCTGGCGATGACGTCGGCAACAGGCTTGAGAGAATTCTCTTCCGAGTACACACCTTCTTCGGGTCTACCCAAGTGGGAAGTCACCATCACCTTTGCGCCCGCCTTCAAGGCGAAATTGATCGTAGCCATCGATGCAGTTATGCGTGCATCAGAAGTCACTTTGCCATCTTTAACAGGAACATTTAAATCTGAGCGGATGAAGACACGCTTACCTTTAAGCGCCAAATCGGTCATTTTGATAACAGACATGTTTTTTCCTTTGTACGGGATTAATGCTAAAAGGGCCGACAACTGTCAGCCCTTTACCGATGCAAATTACTTGGCGACGTGGCGTACCAAGCGCATCAGGTTACAGGTGTAACCGTACTCGTTATCGTACCAAGCTACGACTTTTACGAAGGTAGGATCAAGGGCAATACCTGCTTCTGCATCAAATATGGAAGGGTTAGTGCAACCACGGAAATCGGTAGACACAACTTTTTCATTCGTGAAACCAAGTACTCCCTTCAATGGACCACTTTCGGAAGCTGACTTCATTGCCGCAACAATCTGATCGTATGTTGCTTCTTTATTCAATTCGCATGTCAGGTCAACCACTGATACGTCAGAAGTGGGTACACGGAATGCCATACCTGTAAGCTTCTTGTTCAGAGCCGGGATTACGATACCTACAGCCTTGGCTGCACCTGTGGAAGAAGGAATAATGTTTTCCAAAATGCCACGACCACCGCGCCAATCTTTGTTGGATGGACCATCAACGGTTTTTTGCGTTGCAGTAGCCGCGTGAACTGTAGTCATTAGTCCGCGCTTGATGCCGAATGTATCATTCAGCACTTTGGCAACAGGTGCCAACGCATTGGTTGTGCAAGATGCTGCAGATACGATGCTTTCACCTTTATAGGTGTCATGGTTCACGCCGTACACGAACATCGGTGTGTCATCCTTGGATGGCGCAGATTGAACCACTTTTTTTGCACCTGCATCAATATGCTTCTGGCAGGTATCTTTGGTGAGGAAAAATCCGGTACATTCGATGACGATATCCGCGCCCACTTCATTCCACTTCAAATTGGCCGGATCTTTTTCTGCGGTCAGGCGAATTGTTTTGCCATTAACAATCAGGTTATTTCCGCTGACGCCAACGTCACCATTGAAACGACCATGAACCGAGTCGTACTTCAACATATAGGCCAGATAATCCGGTTCAAGTAAGTCGTTGATGGCAACAACTTCTATTTCAGGAAAATCTTTAGTCGCAGCTCTGAACACCATGCGGCCAATTCGGCCAAAACCATTAATACCCACTTTTATTGCCATTTTCTCTCTCCCTGCTTTAAAAAATTATTGTCGTATTACAAAACGCCCTTAATCGTCTTTACTACATTTTCTACTGTAAAACCAAAGTGTTTAAACAATTCCGGCGCTGGTGCGGATTCCCCAAAGCAATCCATACCAACGACGGCACCTTCAAGACCAACATATTTATACCAAAGACCTGTTACTCCAGCTTCGACTGCTACGCGCTTAACCCCTTTAAGTAATACGCTATCTTTGTAGGCTTGATCTTGGCGATCGAACACATTTGTTGAAGGCATTGATACGACCCGGACATTAATTCCTTCAGTTGCCAGTGCCGCTTGTGCCTTAACTGCCAGATCAACTTCTGAACCTGTAGCAATAATGATTGCCTGCGGTTTTCCATTCGCTGCTTCAGACAATACATAGCCACCCTTGCGGATGTTTGCAATTTGAGTTGCATCACGTTTTTGGAATGCCAAATTTTGACGACTGAAAATCAGAGAGCTTGGGCCATCTTTTCTTTCCACAGATGCCACCCAAGAAACGATAGATTCAACCGTATCGCACGGACGCCAAGTATCCATATTTGGAATAAAGCGTAGCGTGGTTGTTTGCTCGACTGGTTGATGTGTCGGGCCATCTTCGCCCAGTCCAATGGAGTCATGGGTGAAGACAAATATCACGCGTTGTTTCATCAAGGCAGACATGCGCAGAGCATTGCGTGCATATTCCGAGAACATCAGGAACGTTCCACCGAATGGCAAAAATCCGCCATGTAATGCCATCCCGTTCATAATATGTGACATGCCAAATTCGCGCACGCCGTAACTAATATAGTTTCCCGGTTTTTTAGCGTTTACATGTTTTGCACCAGTCCAGTTTGTCAGGTTGGAACCTGTCAAGTCAGCTGATCCACCCAAAAACTCGGGCAATCCCGGTACTAAAGCGTTGATGGCATTTTGTGAAGCCTTGCGTGTGGCAATGGTTTCACCTTTTTCATTTATTGCCGCAATAGCCTTGGCTGCAAAATCAGCCCAGTTTGCGGGAAGATCGCCCTTGGTACGACGTTCAAATTCTGCTGCCTCTTCCGGAAATGCTTTTTTATATTCAGCAAATTTATTGTTCCACAACTTTTCCAGCCCTTCGCCCTTGGTACGAGCATCCCATGCCTCATACACATGTTTTGGGATTTCAAAAGGAGGATAATTCCAGCCGATATGTGCGCGGGTTGCTGCAATTTCTGCATCTCCCAACGCTGCACCATGAACATCGTGTGTACCTTCTTTATTTGGCGATCCTGCACCAATGATGGTTTTACAGCAAATCAATGTAGGTTTGTCAGTCACTGCCTTGGCTGCAACGATGGCTGCGTTGAGCGCTGCTGCGTCATGACCTTGCACATCGGCGATGACATGCCAGCCGTACGCTTCGAAACGTTTAGGCGTGTCGTCTGTAAACCAGGCGTCGGTATGACCGTCGATAGAAATATTGTTGTCGTCCCAGAATGCGACGAGCTTTCCTAGTCCCCATGTACCAGCCAAAGCGCACGCCTCATGCGATATACCTTCCATCATGCAACCATCACCCATGAACACATAGGTATGGTGATTGACGATCTCATGGCCCGGCTTATTAAACTCATTTGCCAATAACTTTTCAGCCATTGCCATACCAACCGCGTTCGTTATGCCTTGTCCCAGCGGACCAGTGGTGGTTTCAACTCCGGCTGTATATCCGTATTCAGGATGCCCCGGAGTTTTGGAATGCATTTGGCGAAAGCGCTTCAACTCATCCATTGGCAGGTCGTAGCCAGTTAAATGCAGTAATGCATAAATCAGCATCGATCCATGCCCATTGGATTGCACGAAGCGGTCGCGGTCAGGCCATTTTGGATTAGTCGGGTTGTGGCGCAGATGATGATTCCAAAGTACTTCAGCGATTTCAGCCATTCCCATTGGAGCGCCAGGATGGCCAGAATTGGCTTTTTGTACTGCATCCATGGCCAAAGCGCGAATCGCACCAGTAACATCATTAAATTTGGGGGGAGTTACATTACGTGCTACAGCCATTTTTCATCCTCCTATGAACCACACTGAATTTAAAATTTTAAGTATTTTGCCCGAAAGGGGGGTGATTATGCCGCAGCGACATAATTAGGGCAATATAGAATCAAATCTATTATTCTGTACTTTCTATGTTTTTTTTATTGGGTTTAATACCCAATTGCTTTAGTTTGCGATATAGATGCGTGCGTTCTATCCCAACTTTCTCTGCGACTCTGCTTATATTGCCACTTTCTTTCTGAATTTGGTAATTAAAGTACGCATTGTCAAAATGATCACGCGCTTCCCGTAATGGCAAATCTAAAGGTAGCGGCACCATCACCATACCATCAGAAATAATTGTTTCCTGCGGTTTTGCCACTTGAGGCGATTGAATATGCAACGGAGCGCCCTGTCTCATTGTAGTCATGACAGTTTTTAACAACTTTTGTAAAGCGATGGGTTTTTCCAGAAAATCGATAGCCCCGACGCGGATAGCTTCTAACGCATTCTCTATAGTGCCATGACCGGACATCATTACCACAGGCATAGTAAGCAATTGCTGAGATGACCATTCTTTGAGCAAAGCCAGTCCATCCATATCCGGCATCCATATATCCAACAACACCAAGTCTGGCGAATGTCCCAAACGAAATGCTCTAGCCTGCGCTGCATTTTCTGCCAAATGTACGTGGTAACCTTCGTCAAATAATATTTCGGAAAGCAATTCACGAATTCCGATTTCATCATCAACTACCAGAATTTCTTTAGTGGACATTACGCTACCTCCAATTCCAACACCAACGGAAAATATATAATAACTTGTGCTCCAGCAGAGGCTTGATTCTGTATAGTAATTCGACCACCATGCTCTTCTACTATTTTTTTTACGATTGGCAATCCTAAACCGGTTCCCTTAATCTTGGTGGTCATATACGGTTCAAAAATTCTTGTCATAACATGTTCTGGTATTCCGCTTCCATTGTCACTTACCACCAACTGAAACTCAGTCTCGCTGCTTGTGGTAATAATTTGAATTTGCGGATTTTCTATGTTTTGAAGAGCATCATGAGCGTTATGGAGTAGGTTATGCACAATTTGACGCAATCTGGTTGCATCCCCGTTTATCTTAAAGTGGCTTGCCTTCAGATCCAGATTTATTGGACTACTATTGGCTTCGTATAGTCCCATAACTTCATTCAATAATTGATGCATATCCAGCAATAGTAATTTGGGTGCGGGAGCTCGGGCATAATCTGAAAAGTCAGCGACCATGTTCTTCATGGCGTCAACCTGGCTTACTATAGTTTGTGTAGCGCGGTGTAAAAGTTTGGCATCCTGTTCATTCAATTTCCCGCTTAGTTTGAGTTCCATTCTTTCCGCTGACAATTGAATAGGTGTAAGCGGGTTCTTAATTTCATGGGCCAATCGACGCGCTACTTCTCCCCATGCGGCTTGACGCTCTGCTTGCAACAAAGGAGTAATATCATCAAATACAATTGCATACCCTCTTTCAGATGCGGTCGTTAATTTTGAACCTCTCAGTAAAAGCATTTGATTCCCGTTTTTACTTATCCTTTCTATTTGTCTTTGCCAATCGTCTACCTCTGAGTTTTTCACTGCACTTATTACCATATTCACGAATGGTCTTAATAACACATGTTGAGAAACGATTTCTGTTAGGGACTTACCTTTCATATGGCGCAGATCAGTGCCTAAAATATATTCAGCGCTTGTGTTAGTCAGTCTAAGATTAAACTGTTCATCAACCACAATCACTCCTGAGGATAAATGCGTTAATATACTTTCCAAGTATCCCTTCGCATTCTCAACTTGACTTTGTTGCGTTTCACTCAGTATTTTTGCGTCAGCCAACTGTGCTGTCATCTGATTAAATAAACTTGTTAGTGCCCCTAACTCATCTTTACTTTTTACTGGATAATTACCCGAAAAATTTCCTTGGGCAACAGCCCTAGTTCCTTCGGCAAGGGCTGCAAGTGGGGAACTTAGGCGACCGCTCAAAATAAATGCCGCCGACACAGCACTTAACAAAACAATGAGCAAAGACAATGTAAGCGTTATTCCGTACAAGCGTTTTAGCCCAAGACGTGAAAGCGTTAATTCCTGATAATCCCGATATACTTCCTGAACAATTTCTGCATTTGCTGAAAATTGCTGTGGAACGGGTTGAATAATTTGCAGCACTCGCTGCACACCGGCTCCGTTTCCCTGTTTTATAGGCACAAGCACATGCCAAACTAGCTGATTATTTGTAAGCACATCGACCAAACTATATTGACCATATTGAATTGCCTCTCTGATCATTTGTTTGTCTGGTATTTTTGAAGGTGGTTTATTTATTTTTGAATCAGAAGTGATCAGTTTGCCTTTCAAATCAAAAATAGCTGTTTCCTGCCCTTCATTTATTTTTTCCAGCCTTAACAGTGTTGCCCCATATTGTTCTGGAGTTTGATCTGCGAGAAACAAACTTGTTATTTGCCCTTTATTTCCTAATTCTTTTAAACCTTCTTCCAATGAGTTACGTCCAAGATTTAAACCACCCTCCAATGCCTGTTCTACACGAATATCAAACCACGACTCA